>NZ_JAUTYR010000013.1:0-138375 GCF_041946035.1 Pseudomonas sp. AMR01 | reverse complement strand
CCGAGTGGTGGGGCGGAGCGTTTTTGGTTACTTTTTGCGCTCTTCAAAAAGTGACCCGCTGTAAGAGCGGAACCGATATCAGCCGTTACCCAAATAACGGATATACACACCGACAACCCACCCCCATCACCGCGAAGATCACCCACAACCCCGCCTTTTCGCCAAGCGGCCTGCCGTTCGCCCCGGTTTGTCGTTATACTCGTCGGCTTTCAAAAGTTCGCCAACGAGTGCTGCCCGCCATGGAAATCAACCCGATCCTTAACACCATCAAGGACCTGTCCGAGCGCTCCGAAACTATTCGGGGGTATCTTTGACTACGATCAAAAGCATGAGCGTCTGACCGAAGTCAATCGCGAGCTTGAAGATCCGGCTGTCTGGAACAAACCTGAATACGCCCAGGAGCTGGGCCGCGAGCGCGCTGCGCTGGCGCAGATCGTCGACACCCTCGACGAACTGAACACCGGTCTGGGCGATTGCCGCGACCTGCTGGACATGGCCGTCGAAGAAGACGACGAAGGCGCAGTGGGCGATGTCGTCGCCGAGCTGGCCCGTCTCGAGGAAAACCTCGCCAAACTCGAATTCCGCCGCATGTTCAGCCATGAAATGGACCCGAACAACGCCTACCTGGACATCCAGGCCGGTTCCGGTGGCACCGAAGCCCAGGACTGGGCCAACATTTTGCTGCGCATGTACCTGCGCTGGGCCGACAAGCGCGGTTTCGACGCGACCATCATGGAATTGTCGGCCGGTGAAGTCGCCGGTATCAAAGGCGCGACCGTGCACATCAAGGGTGAATACGCCTTTGGCTGGCTGCGTACCGAAATCGGCGTACACCGCCTTGTGCGCAAAAGCCCGTTCGACTCCGGCAACCGTCGTCACACCTCGTTCAGCGCGGTGTTCGTCTCGCCAGAGATCGACGACAAAGTGGAAATCGAGATCAACCCGGCGGACCTGCGCATCGACACCTACCGCTCCTCCGGTGCCGGTGGTCAGCACGTAAACACCACCGACTCGGCCGTACGTATTACTCACGTACCGACCAACACCGTGGTGAGTTGCCAGAACGAGCGTTCCCAGCACGCGAACAAGGACACCGCCATGAAAATGCTGCGGGCCAAGTTGTACGAGCAGGAAATGCAGAAGCGCAACGCCGCTTCCCAGGCGCTGGAAGACACCAAGTCGGATATCGGCTGGGGTCACCAGATCCGTTCTTATGTGCTTGATGCGTCGCGGATCAAGGATCTGCGCACTAACATCGAACGCAGCGACTGCGACAAGGTGCTCGACGGCGATATCGACGAATACCTGGAAGCCAGCCTGAAATCAGGCCTGTAACCCCTGTAGGAGCCGGTACGCCGGCGATTCCCAGGCCGCAGGCCTGGGGGCAACGAACCTGTGATGGAATTTCAAAAGACATGAGCGACCAACAACTCGACCCGCAAGCCCTGCAACAGGAAGAAAACTCCCTGATCGCCCTGCGCAAGGAAAAGCTGGCCGCCGAGCGCGCCAAGGGCAATGCCTTCCCCAACGACTTCCGCCGCGAAAACTACTGCGATGCCTTGCAGAAGCAATACGCGGACAAGACCAAGGAAGAGCTGGCAGACGCGGCGATCCCGGTCAAGGTGGCAGGTCGCATCATGCTCAACCGTGGCTCGTTCATGGTGATCCAGGACATGACCGGTCGCATCCAGGTCTACGTCAACCGCAAAACCTTGCCTGAAGAAACCCTGGCCTCGGTGAAAACCTGGGACATGGGCGACATCATCGCTGCCGAAGGCACCCTGGCCCGTTCCGGCAAGGGCGACCTGTACGTTGAAATGACCAGCGTGCGCCTGCTGACCAAATCCCTGCGCCCGCTGCCGGACAAGCACCACGGCCTGACCGACACCGAGCAGCGCTACCGCCAGCGCTACGTTGACCTGATCGTCAACGAAGACGTGCGCCAGACCTTCCGCGTGCGTTCGCAAGTCATAGCGCACATCCGCAGCTTCCTGATGGCGCGTGACTTCCTGGAAGTGGAAACGCCGATGCTGCAAACCATCCCCGGTGGTGCTGCAGCCAAGCCGTTCGAAACCCACCACAATGCGCTGGACCTGGAAATGTTCCTGCGTATCGCGCCGGAGCTGTACCTCAAGCGCCTTGTTGTCGGCGGCTTTGAGAAAGTGTTCGAGATCAACCGCAACTTCCGTAACGAAGGCGTTTCGACGCGTCACAACCCTGAATTCACCATGTTGGAGTTCTACCAGGCCTACGCCGACTACGAAGACAACATGGACCTGACCGAAGAACTGTTCCGCGAGCTGGCGCAGCTGGTGCTGGGCAGCACCGACGTGCCGTACGGCGACAAGGTGTTCCACTTCGGCGAGCCGTTTGTGCGTCTGTCGGTGTTCGACTCGATCCTCAAGTACAACCCTGAGTTGACTGCCGACGACCTGAACGACATCGACAAGGCCCGTGCCATCGCCAAGAAAGCTGGCGCCAAGGTGCTGGGCTTTGAAGGCCTGGGCAAACTGCAGGTGATGATTTTTGAAGAGCTGGTCGAGCACAAGCTGGAACAGCCGCACTTCATTACCCAGTACCCGTTCGAAGTGTCGCCACTGGCCCGTCGCAACGATGACAACCCGAACGTCACCGACCGCTTCGAGCTGTTCATCGGCGGCCGTGAAATCGCCAACGCCTACTCCGAGTTGAACGACGCGGAAGACCAGGCCGAACGCTTCATGGCTCAGGTGGCCGACAAGGACGCCGGCGACGACGAAGCCATGCACTACGACGCTGACTTCGTTCGCGCGCTGGAGTACGGCATGCCGCCAACGGCGGGTGAAGGTATCGGCATCGACCGCCTGGTGATGTTGTTGACCAACTCGCCGTCGATTCGGGATGTGATCTTGTTCCCGCACATGCGGCCACAAGCGTAAGCGTAGCGAAATCCGAAGCCGCCTTTTATAAGGCGGCTTTTTTGTGTGGCGTATTCAGCCGTCAGGCGTGATCGTTCCCACGCTCTGCGTGGGCATGCATCTCGTGACGCTCTGCGTCACCAACGGGCGCGGAGCGTCCAAAGCGGTATTCCCACGCGGAGCGTGGGAGCGATCATTCATCGGTGTATAGGAAGGTCCGTTTGAACCGCGTAATGGCTCAAGAAGGCGCCGCCGGCATTGCTGCAGCCGTGGCTGAAAGTGTCCAGTACCAGGGCCGCAAGGCCAGTCGCCGGGGCAGCGAACAGCGCCGGCAAGAAATTCTCGATGCGGCCATGCGCATCGTGGTGCGTGATGGCGTGCGGGCCGTGCGCCATCGCGCGGTGGCGGCGGAGGCCGGGGTGCCGTTGTCGGCCACCACCTACTATTTCAAGGACATCGATGATCTGCTCACCGATACCTTCGCCCAATACGTGGAACGCAGCGCTGCCTTTATGGGCAAGTTGTGGGTGCGCAACGAGGGCCTGCTGCGCGAGATGGTTGCCTACGGCGATGGCAGCCCGCAGTCGCGCTCTCAGTTGGCCGATGACATTGCACGGCTGACCGCTGACTACGTGCAGCGCCAACTGATCAACCGCCGCGAGCACCTGATGGCCGAACAGGCCTTTCGTCAGGAGGCGTTGCTGAACCCGCGCCTGGCCGAGCTGGTGCGGTCCCATCAACAGATCCTGCTGCAAGGCACCGGGCAGTTTTTCCAGATGCTGGGTTCGCGCGAGCCACAACAGGATGCCAAAGTGTTGACGGCGATTATCGGTCGGATGGAATATCAGGGCCTGCTTGGCGGCCCAGAGCCTCTGACCGGTGAAGACATGCTTGAGATCCTCAAGCGCTACATGCATTTGGTATTGGCCTCGGTCTAGCCCTGTGCACACTCTGCTTTAGGTGGGAGCTGATGGGGTATTGGATGAAAACCTGGCGTGTGTTTGTAATCACCTTGTCATTCCTGTTGCTCAGCGGTTGTCTGGTGACATTTAAAGACCCACTGCCAGCCAGCCAAGCCGCGCCCGACGCGTTGATCGGCCGCTGGTCGAGCAAAAACGCCTGGGGCGAACCGCTCAACCTGCAGATTAGCCGCGCCGGTGGGCACCGCTATAAAGCCGTGAGCTACCCTAAGGCCAAACCGGGGCAGCGCGACGAATACCTGTTTAGCGTGTCGCACCACGGCGGCCGCTGGTATTTGTCGGCGCCGTTACCGGCCAAACTGGGTGGGCATTTCATCCTGGCCGGTTTTGAATTCGACGAAAAACACGAATTGGTGGTCTACAACCTGGACCTGGAACAGATTCACCAAGCCATAGGCCAACAGTCATTGCACGGCAGTACCGTGGAAACCGTCGAAGGCGACGGCGTACTGGTCGACAGCCCCATGAGCCAGGTGTTTGCCTACCTGGATGACCCGGCCAATGCCGATGTGTTCGTTGAAGCCGTGCGCTACAAGCGTACGGGCCAATAACGTTTAAAGAGGAAACACCGGGTGGACGATTACCAGCAGACGATACGCACTTTGTCCGATCGCATTGTGCTGGCGCAAACACCGATTCGCGTCCTCGACGCCGTGAAGTGGGACGAGAATATTCGTCAGGGTTTCCTCAAGGCCAAGGGCAAGGAAATGCCTGCCGTGAGCCGCGATTACTACCTCAACCGGCCTTTGTCATTCGACTCCAGCGCGGTGAAACTGGAGTTCCAGAACATCGAGCGTGACATCACTCGGCGCCTCGGCCAGTTCAGCCCGGTGGGGCAGATCATGCGCCGCATGTGCCGGGAATACCGCATGGTGGTGCGCATGCTCGAAGCGCGCGGCACCGAGGACTTTGGCCTGATCTCGCAAGAGCTGTACGGCGCTGCGTCCGATGCGTTTCACGCCGGCGACCCGACCCTGGCCGACCTGGGGCTGATGCTTTCCGACTACTTGAATAACATCGACGGCCGTGGCGACCTCAAAGACGAACCCAAGACCCTCACCGCCAAAGATGCCGTCGCGCTGCTGCAAACCCGTTTGAACAAGGTGTTTGGCGAGGCTGAAGAAACCATCCGCGTGTTTGAGTCCGATGGCATTGTTGCCGACGCCGCGGCGGGCGCCGACTACATCAAGATCCGCGCCGACGCGATGTTCAACGACCGTGACGTGCGCGCCCTCGAAGTGCATGAGGGCCTGGTGCACGTCGGCACCACGCTCAACGGCCAGAACCAGCCGATCTGTACGTTCTTGTCCAAGGGCCCGCCGTCGTCCACCGTGACCCAAGAAGGCCTGGCGATTCTGATGGAGATCATCACCTTCGCTTCCTACCCGAGCCGCCTGCGCAAACTGACCAACCGCACCCGTGCCATCCATATGGTGGAAGAGGGCGCCGACTTCCTGCAGGTGTTCGAGTTTTTCCGCGAGCAAGGTTTTGAAATGGCTGAAAGCTACGGCAACGCCAGTCGCGTATTCCGAGGTTCTACGCCGACTGGTCTGCCATTTACCAAGGATTTGTCCTACCTCAAGGGCTTTATCATGGTCTACAACTACATCCAGCTCGCCGTGCGCAAGGGCAAGCTGGAACAGGTGCCGTTGCTGTTTTGCGGCAAGACCACGCTGGAAGATATGCGAACCCTGCGCCAATTGGTCGACGAAGGTTTGGTGGTGCCGCCCAAATACTTGCCGGAGCAGTTCCGCGACATGAACGCGCTGGCGGCATGGATGTGCTTTTCCAACTTCCTTAATCACCTGAGCCTGGATCGGATCGAGGCGGATTACTCGAATATCCTCTGAAGAAACCGCGTTCAGAATGTGGGAGGCTTGTTGTGGCGAGCAAGCTTGCTTGCGCTGGGGTGCGAAGCAGCCCCAAAAGCCGACTCCAGCTACGCTGTCGAACGGGAGCAAGCTCCCTCGCCACAGCAAGCCCGCTCCCACATTTGGATCTCCACAGGTCTACAAATTTCAGCTCAACAGCGAGGCTTCAACGGATGAGAATCCTCGGCATTCTTTGCCTGCTACTCACATTGAACGGCTGCAGCTCCCTGCTGTTCTACCCCGAGCCCGGCCTGCCGTTTACGCCGCAAAAAGCTCACCTGGCGTATCGCGACGTCACCCTCACCACCGCCGACGGCGTAAAACTGCACGCCTGGTGGCTGCCGGCCAAGCCCGGTGTGCCGCTCAAGGGCACGGTGCTTCACCTGCACGGCAATGGTGGCAACCTCGCCTGGCACCTCGGCGGCAGTTGGTGGTTGCCGGAGCAGGGCTACCAAGTGCTGCTGCTGGACTATCGCGGCTACGGGTTTTCGGAGGGCAAGCCATCGTTGCCGGCGGTCTATCAGGACATCGACGCCGCCTTCAGCTGGCTCGATAAAGCCCCGGAAACTCAGCATCAGCCTTTGATCGTGCTCGGCCAAAGCCTGGGTGGCGCATTGGCGGTGCATTACCTGGCGGCCCATCCCGAGCGCCAAACCCAGCTCAAGGCGCTGGTGCTGGACGGCGTGCCCGCCAGTTATCGTGACGTAGGACAATTCGCCCTCAGCACCTCTTGGTTAACATGGCCGTTTCAGGTGCCCCTGTCGTGGCTTGTGCCGGATGGCGACAGCGCGATCAACGCCATGCCCCGGCTGACCGGTGTGCCCAAATTGCTCTTCCATAGCCTGGATGACCCGATCGTGCCGTTGGCCAATGGCATCCGCCTGTACCAGGCCGCGCCGCCGCCGAGGGTGCTGCAACTGACCCGTGGCGGGCATGTGCAGACGTTCGCCGACAAAACCTGGCAGACCGTCATGCTGCGCTATCTGGACGATCCGCAGCACTTCAACGGCCTGCGCCGCCTGGGCGAAGTTCCGAATTATCCGACTCCAAAAGTTGATTCATCAGAGAGCCCGCAATGAGCGAAGAACGCAACATGATCCCGCTGATCCTCACTGGCATCGGTACCATCATCGGCACCGTTGGTTGCCTGTGGTTCTACGGTTACCTGCATTTTGCCAAGCCTGAGGACGCGTTGCTGCTCAGCGAGTTCACCATGCTCAAGACCGTGCCGGGCGAGGATTACAAGGTCTCTCTGACTCCGGCCGCGCAAGTAGCGCAATGCGTCGACGGCGTGCTGGTGATGTTCGACACCGAGCAAAAAGGCTTGAGTGGTGTGCTGGTCAATAGTCAGAAGCAGGCGGTGCGTTGCATGGGCCAGGAAACACCGCAATTGCAGCAATAACCTTCGCGTTGGAAATATCTGGAACCGTATCCCGTAAGAAGCCACTGACTGGGTTGTCAGTGTTGCTGATAGCCAACTTACGTAGTGCGAATCTGGGAGCGGGATCATGGATATTGCTGCAATTGGCAAGATGTTGGGCATGGCCAGGGGCCAAAGCGAACTGGATCAGGGTGGCGCTCAGGAAGTTGAGCAGCAGGAAAAACAGGAGCCCGACCTGATCAAGAAACTGATGGAAATGTTGTCAGTCGCTGGTGCTCAAGGCGCCGGTGCCTCAGGCTCTGATTCTTCGGATACTCAGAAGAGCCCCGAGGAGCTTGAACAGCTCGCCGCGGGTCGCCAAGGCCTGGAGGCCATGATGCCGGGCAATGATAACGGTCGCCAAATCAACGTCTGACCGGCAATAAAAAACCCCACCATGAAGGTGGGGTTTTTTTATCCAGCGTCAATCAATCAGTTGGCCATCGACGAACGTGGCTTAACCGGCTGGTTGTCATTGGAGATAGTCACTTCAACGCGACGGTTCATGGCACGGCCCGACGCGCTGCCGTTATCGGCAACCGGGTATTCCTTGCCGTAACCCTGGGTCACGATGCGCGAGATATCCACGCCTTGCTGAGCCAGTGCACGTTGTACGGAGGCCGCACGACGCTCGGACAGGCTCTGGTTGTAGGAGTCCGAACCGGTGCTGTCGGTGTAGCCTTCGACGATCACTTTACGGTCCGGGTTGTCGCGCAGGAACTGAGCCAGCTTGGTGATGTTAACCAGACCGGCGGATTTCAGGTCGGACTTGTTGGTGGCGAACAGTACGTCACCGAACGTTACCAGCGTGCCGCGCTCGGTTTGCTTGGCGTTCAGGCTGTTTTGCAGTTGCTTGATCTGCGCATCACGGGCGTCAAGCAGTGCACGGGCGCGTTCGTCACCGGCGTTTTTCAGCTTGGCTTCGGACTCGCGCAACACGATGGTGTCTTTCGCCACTTCAACGCGCTGGTTGGTCAGATAAGCCAGTTGGTCGACTTTCTTCTCGTCTTCCTTGTCGCGGTAAGCCTTGTCAGCCTTGTCCAGCCAATCGCTGGCGTCTTTGGTTTCCAGGGCCGCAAGCTTGGTGGCTTGTGGGTTGGTTTGCAGGGCCGAGTAGTTGGTCCGTGCGTTTTCCAGGTTCGCGTTAGGCGGGGTAGAGCAGGCCGCCAGGGCAACGCTCATCGCCAGCAAAGCAGGGATCATCACTTGTTTACGCATAATCGTGTCGTCCTTTCAATTCGTTATCAGGTGCGATGCAGTCAAGAGGCAGTGGCTTATTGCTGCTGGATAACAGCAGGGCGCATGCCTTCTTTGCGCAGCTCATCAACGGCTTTCTGAGAGTCTTTTACCGCCTGTTGAGCCTTGGCGGCCTGAGATTTACGCTCAGCAACGCGAGCATCCCACTCGGCCTGTTCAGACAGCTGACGGGCCTTTTCGTAGTTCTTGTCGTGCATGGCGATTTCGGCTTCTTTGAACTTGTCCTGAGCCGACTTCATTTCTACAGGTGCGTACTCGGTGCCGCCGGCGCTGACTGCGCTATTCACCGCAGACTGAGTTACAGCGTACTGTTCGGTTGGCGGGTTGCCGGCGCAACCAGCCAAAACAAAGCTGGTGCCGATTGCCAGCGCGGCCAATTTGAGCCCGCGCAGGTGGTTAAACGAGGATTTGGCAGTGCTGGTCTTCATCGTCTTCAACTCCATTAGGTAACTCCTGAAAAACATCAAAATCCATCTGGATGGGGCGGTTGCGGGTCCGGCGGTTAAGCACATGACGCCTATTCAAACGGCCGTTCCAATGTGATGGCTTACCTGCTGTGACCGGAGGCTTTTTTCAAAAGTTCAGCGAAGATGGCGAATTGCCTAAAAAAAATATCTGACCGAATGGTCAGCATGATAACGGTGGAACTTTAGCTGTGCGCAAAGGTACGCCGAGCCCCCGCCAGGCCCGGAATATTTGGGTTAAACCGGCTTTTTGGATGTTTATCAATGGTTCTGTTCGTCGGTACTGTCTGACAAATCATGTAGATAGCGGCGCGATAAAGTCAGAAAGCGCGGGGTAGGGCCGACGTCTTCGTACAGCGGATCGCCCTCTTCATCGGTGGCGACCACATGCTGGCCCTTAACGTATGGAAAGCTCGCTTCAAGCTCTTCAAGCGCGGCGCCGATCAGCTCGCCGAGCAGCTCATCGGTGGTGCGCTTGGGGTACATCTCGGAGATGGCGGCCAGCCGCGCGGCGGACTCCACATCCAGATGAATCGCGTATTCGGTTTGGGTCAGGCGACCCTTGGCATTCTCTTCCCAATGCTGGGCCAGCTCTCGAATTTTCATGGCAACCTCAGTTAAGCCCACAGGTTGCGGGCGGTGATGAGCGACCAGCCGCTCGCGTGGATAAACGCAGCGACTCAGTATTGAGACTAGCTGTAAGTCACAAGGTTTAAAGTCTTGTCAGAAATGGAAGCTGGCGGCACTCTGGACCCCCTGCGCGTCCCGGATTTCTGGCTGGAGATTGGCTGATGAGTGATATCGATGCACGCTTGCGTGAGGATGTTCACCTGCTGGGTGAGCTGTTGGGCAACACCATTCGAGAGCAGTACGGCGATGATTTTCTCGACAAGATCGAGCAGATCCGCAAAGGCGCCAAGGCGGACCGGCGTGGAGCTGACTCGGAGAAAGCCGCAGGCGATGAGCTGAGCGCGAGCCTGAATCAGTTGCAGGAAGACGAGCTGCTGCCGGTGGCGCGGGCCTTCAACCAGTTTCTCAACCTGGCCAACATCGCCGAGCAGTACCAGTTGATTCATCGGCGTGATGAGTCGCAACCGGCGCCGTTTGAATCCCGCGTCTTGCCGGAGTTGCTGGCCCGCCTGCAAAGCGAAGGTCACAGCGATGAATCCCTGGCCCGGCAGTTGGCGCAGCTGGAAATCGAACTGGTGCTGACTGCCCACCCCACCGAAGTGGCGCGCCGTACCCTGATCCAGAAATACGATGCGATTGCCGCGCAACTGGCGCTGCAGGATCACCGTGACCTTACCCCTGCCGAGCGCGAGCAAATCCGCGAGCGCCTGCAACGGCTGATCGCCGAAGCCTGGCACACCGAAGAAATCCGCCGCATCCGGCCCACCCCGGTGGACGAAGCCAAGTGGGGCTTTGCGGTGATCGAGCATTCGCTGTGGCACGCCATCCCGAATTACCTGCGCAAGGCCGACAAGGCGCTGCATGCTGCGACGGGCCTGCATTTACCGCTTGAGGCGGCGCCAATTCGCTTTGCCTCGTGGATGGGCGGCGACCGTGACGGCAACCCGAATGTCACCGCGCCGGTCACCCGCGAAGTGCTGTTGCTGGCGCGCTGGATGGCGGCAGATTTGTATTTGCGCGACATCGATCACTTGGCCTCCGAGCTGTCGATGCAACAGGCGAGCCCGGCGCTGCAAGCCAGGGTCGGCGACTGCGTCGAGCCTTATCGCGCGTTGCTCAAGCAACTGCGTGAACGCCTGCGCGCCACTCGCCAGTGGGCCCACGCTTCATTGACCGCCAGCACCCCGGCACCGGCGGAGGTTTTGCAGGACAACCGCGACCTGCTCGACCCGCTGGAGCTGTGTTTCCAGTCGCTGCACGAGTGCGGCATGGGCGTGATCGCCGACGGCCCGCTGCTCGATTGCCTGCGGCGTGCCGTGACGTTTGGCCTGTTCCTGGTGCGCCTGGATGTGCGTCAGGATTCCAGTCGTCACTCGGCGGCCATGACCGAAATCACCGATTACCTGGGCCTTGGTCGTTATGAGGACTGGGACGAAGAGGCGCGCATCAGCTTCCTGACCAAGGAACTGGCGAACCGTCGACCGTTGTTGCCCGGTTACTTCAAACCGTCGGCAGACACCGCCGAGGTGTTGAACACCTGCAAGGAAGTCGCCGCTGCGCCTGAGGCCTCATTGGGCTCGTACGTCATTTCCATGGCCGGCGCCGCGTCCGATGTGCTGGCGGTGCAACTGCTGCTTAAAGAGTCGGGCGTGCAACGGCCGATGCGGGTGGTCCCACTGTTCGAAACCCTGGCCGACCTGGACAACGCAGGGCCGGTAATGGAGCGCCTGCTGCAACTGCCGGGCTACCGCGCGCGCTTGCAGGGCCCGCAGGAAGTGATGATCGGCTACTCGGACTCGGCCAAGGACGCCGGCACCACCGCTGCGGCCTGGGCGCAGTACCGCGCCCAGGAGCGTCTGGTAGATATCTGCCGCGAACAACAAGTGGAACTGCTGTTGTTCCATGGTCGCGGCGGCACCGTTGGCCGTGGTGGCGGCCCGGCCCACGCGGCCATTCTGTCGCAGCCGCCAGGCTCGGTGGCGGGGCGGTTCCGCACCACTGAACAAGGCGAGATGATTCGTTTCAAATTCGGCCTGCCGGACATCGCCGAGCAGAACCTCAACCTTTATCTGGCAGCCGTGCTCGAAGCCACACTGCTGCCACCACCGCCGCCCGAACCGGCATGGCGTCATTTGATGGACGAATTGGCGGCAGACGGTGTCAGCGCTTACCGCGCCGTGGTGCGGGAAAATCCGCAGTTCGTTGAATATTTCCGTCAGTCCACCCCGGAGCAGGAGTTGGGTCGTTTGCCGCTGGGCAGTCGCCCGGCCAAGCGGCGTGCCGGCGGCATTGAAAGCCTGCGCGCGATTCCGTGGATCTTCGGTTGGACCCAAACCCGCCTGATGCTGCCAGCCTGGCTGGGTTGGGAAGCCGCACTGAGCAAGGCGCTCGAACGCGGTGAAGGTGAGCTGTTGGGGCAGATGCGCGAGCAGTGGCCGTTCTTCCGTACGCGCATCGATATGCTGGAAATGGTGCTGGCCAAGGCGGATGCGGACATCGCGCGCCTCTATGACGAGCGCCTGGTGCAGCCTGATTTGCTGCCGTTGGGTGCGCACTTACGCGACCTATTGTCGCAGGCATGCAGCGTGGTGCTTGGCCTGACTGGCCAGTCGCAACTGCTGGCCCACAGCCCGGACACCCTGGAGTTCATCCGCCTGCGTAACACCTACCTCGACCCCTTGCACCTGTTGCAGGCCGAATTGCTGGCGCGCTCGCGTGAGCAGCAAGCGGCGCAGGACAGCCCTCTGGAACAGGCGCTGCTGGTGTCCGTGGCCGGTATTGCCGCAGGGTTGCGCAACACTGGTTAAGGTTTTCTACGTAATCTCAAAGGCTTGCAGCTGAACCGCGATGGCCGCCCTGAAATGGGCGGCCATTGTTTTTATGGCCGGGTTGCGCCTGGAGACACCCCGGCAATGTGCAGGCACAGCATGGGTTCCTGCGACTTTCGGCGGCTTGTGTGGTTTGGGCCTGCTGTGTATCTTGATCAGCCTTTGGCCGTTTGATCGGCCTGGACCCATATTTACGAGATTTGCCCCCATGCGGTGAATCCGAGCGTCATCTCTATAAAAAATTGAGGAGCACATCAATGCGCGTCATTCTGCTGGGAGCTCCCGGGGCCGGTAAAGGTACTCAGGCAAAGTTCATCACTGAAAAGTTCGGCATTCCACAAATCTCCACCGGCGACATGCTGCGTGCGGCTGTAAAGGCTGGCACCGAGCTGGGCCTGATCGCCAAGAGCGTGATGGACAGCGGCGGCCTGGTTTCCGATGACCTGATCATCAACCTGGTCAAGGAGCGCATCAGCCAGGACGACTGCAAGAACGGTTTCCTGTTCGACGGCTTCCCTCGCACCATTCCCCAGGCCGAAGCCCTGGTGAAAGCCGGCGTTGAGCTGGACGCAGTGGTCGAAATCGCGGTTGAAGACGAAGAAATCGTTCAGCGTATCGCTGGCCGTCGCGTTCACGAAGCCTCGGGCCGCGTGTACCACACCGTCTACAACCCGCCAAAAGTGGAAGGCAAGGACGACATCACCGGCGAAGACCTGGTGCAGCGTAAAGACGACACGGAAGAAACCGTGCGTCATCGCTTGTCGGTCTACCATTCGCAGACCAAGCCACTGGTGGACTTCTACCAAAAGCTGTCCGCTGCCAATGGCAAGCCGAAGTACAGCCACATCCCGGGTGTTGGCTCGGTGGAAGCAATCACCGCCAAGGTACTGCAAGCACTCAGCTGATTCAGTAGTCAGCGGTGTACACAACGGCCCGCTTGCGGGCCGTTGTTGTTTATACTGGCGCACTTTTTTTCGACTTGGACACCCACACCGATGAGCACCCTGCTGGCCCTGGACACCGCGACTGAAGCTTGCTCCGTTGCCCTGCTGCACGATGGCAAGGTCACGAGCCACTACGAGGTGATCCCGCGCCTGCATGCGCAGAAGCTGTTGCCGATGATCAAGCAATTGCTCGAAGACGCGGGCACTACGTTGTCTGCCGTGGATGCTATCGCCTTCGGCCGTGGCCCGGGCGCGTTTACTGGTGTGCGCATCGCCATCGGCGTAGTGCAGGGCTTGGCGTTCGCGCTGGAGCGCCCGGTGCTTCCGGTCTCCAACCTGGCGGTGCTGGCACAGCGCGCGTTGCGTGAGCACGGCGCTGCGCAGGTTGCGGCGGCGATTGACGCGCGCATGGATGAAGTCTATTGGGGCTGCTACCGCGAAACCGCTGGCGAAATGCGCCTCGTGGGCTTGGAGGCCGTGCAGCCACCGGAATCTTCCGTGCTGCCTGCGGACGCCAGCGGTGACTGGTTCGGCGCCGGCACCGGCTGGGGCTACGGCGAGCGCATCGGCGTAAACCCCGCTGGCCAGGACGCTGCCATGCTGCCACACGCCGAAGACTTGCTGACCCTGGCGCGATTCGCCTTCGAACGTGGCGAAGCCATCCCGGCCGATCAGGCTGCGCCGGTCTATCTGCGTGACAAAGTTGCGCAAACCAAGGCCGAACGCGGCCTCTAAGTGTGGCGAGCGATCTTGTTATGGCAAGCAGGTTTGCTGTGGCGAGCGGGCTTGCCCCGCGTTGGGCTGCGAAGCAGCCCCAAAAAAGGCGCCTGCGGTAAGTCAGGTATACATAATTGGCTGATTCAGGGCCGCTTCGCAGCCCAACGCGGGGCAAGCCCGCTCGCCACAAACAATCGCCAATCGTCAGAATTTGCCCGCGCGCTTAAACCTTTTTCAAAATATGTGTTCTAGTTATCACCAGAGCATTTGCGCACTATGGATTGCGCCACTAAAATGCCACCACCGATGCCGAGTTTGTGTCCATGCGTATAGATGGCTTTTCCTCACAGTCCTACCCTATCAAGCGTAAGCCGCGTAAGGCGAACGTCACGGTAGACGAGTCCGTTGAGGATTCGCCGGACTTCATCGAGGTCCATTCCGATGCGCAAGGCTCTACTCAAGCACGTATCAGCGGTCTTCCTGCCCGCCAGCAAGACATGATCTTCCCCCGCTCCATGAGCAAAAGCGTTGCCAACGCCCTGGCCAGCTACCTGACCACCGCCGGCTTTGTGGAATGGGATATGGAAGTGCTGGGTCTCGACATCCATATCTGATGCGCCTGCCTTACTTTATTGGTTGCCCGTCCTGGAGTGAAAACGCCTGGCGCGAGTACCTGTACCCGGCCGATGCACGCTCCAGCGATTACCTCGCCCTGTATTCCCACGTCTTCAACGCCGTTGAAGGCAACACCACGTTTTATGCCCGACCCTCGGCCGCCACGGTGCAGCGCTGGGCTGAAGTCATGCCCGACCATTTTCGCTTCACCGCCAAATTCCCCGGCGACATCAGCCACGGCGGCGACCTGCGCGAGCAGTTGCCGGCTGCCGAGAGTTTCATCGGCTTGATGAGCCCGTTGGGTGAGCGCGTTTCGCCCCTGTGGCTGCAACTGTCGGCGAATTTTTCGCCGCAGCGCCTCGGCGAGTTGGCGGGCTTTATTGATGGCCTTGAACGTCCAATAGCCGTGGAAGTGCGCCACATGGAATTCTTTGCCAAAGGCGATGCCGAGCGCACGCTCAATCGCCTGCTGCGTGACCGTGGCGTCGAACGGATCTGCCTGGACTCGCGCCCGTTGTTCAGTTGCACCTCTACGTCGGCGGCGGTGCTGCATGCCCAATCAAAAAAACCCAAGGTGCCGCCGCGTCCTGCAGCGTTGACCCTGTTTCCCCAAGTGCGCTTCATTGGTCATCCCGAGCTGGAAGCCAATGACCCGTTCCTGATCCCCTGGGTGGAAAAAGTGGCCGGCTGGATCGAAGAAGGCCGCACGCCCTATGTGTTCCTGCACACCTCGGACAACCGCCTCGCCGCACAGCTGGCGCTGCGCTTTCACGACAAGCTGATGGCGCGCCTGCCAGGCTTGCCGCCATTGCCGACCCTGCATCGAGAACCCGAAGCGGAGCAACTGGGGTTACTCTAAGGCTCCTTTTCCGCCAGGAGTCAGTCATGGATGCCCAAACCCTTCGCGCCGAAACCTTCAAGGCCCTGCATGAACGTGATCGTGCGTTCGTGATGCCCAACCCGTGGGACGCGGGTTCCGCCGTCATGCTCGCCAGCCTCGGGTTTGAAGCGCTGGCCACCACCAGTGCGGGTTTTGCGTTCAGCCTGGGGCGGCCGGACGCGGAAGGGGCGTTGTCGCTGGAGGACACCTTGGGCAATGCGTCTGCGATTGTTCGAGCGACCGCGCTGCCGGTGGCGGCCGACCTGGAAAATGGCTTCAGCGACACCCCCGAAGGCTGCGCCCAGACCCTACTGCGCGCGGCGGCCACCGGGATCGTCGGTGGCTCGATCGAAGACGCCACGGGTATTGCCGTCGACCCGATCTATCCCTTTGACCTGTCCGTCGAACGCGTGGAAGCCGCCGTTGCCGCCGCGCGCAGCTTGCCGTTCGCTTTCACCCTGACCGCCCGCGCGGAAAACCTCCTGCACGGTCGCCTGGATTTGCCTGACACCATCCGCCGCCTGCAGGCCTACGCCGAAGCGGGCGCTGACGTGCTGTATGCGCCAGGCCTGCGCAGCGCCGAAGAAGTGCTGGCGGTGGTCAAGGCGGTCGCGCCAAAGCCTGTGAACGTGTTGATGTCCGGCGGTTTGAACCTCAGCGTGGCGCAATTGAGTGAGATGGGCGTGCGGCGCATCAGCGTGGGTTCGGCCATGGCCTTGGCCGCCTATGGCGAGTTCTACCGCGCGGCGCAGGAGGTGTATGAGTTGGGCACGTTCAGCTTCACCGACCGCAAGATGCCGTTCAGTCAGGCCAACGCGTTCTTCAAGGGCTGAGGCGTGCGCTTTATCAACGCAGTGGGCGTGCTGCTGTTGCTGGCCGGAGCAGTCGCGGTGGGGGTGTGGCGCGGCTGGGTACCGCTGCCGGCTGAGTGGAACCCTTGGGCGCCGCTGGATGTGCGCGCCAGCCCGAACCTGCTGACGCGCTTCAAGCTCAGCCGCTTGCAGGATGATCCGGCGCTGTGCGACCAGGTGCTGAAAACCTCCGGTTTACGCGTCAGCCATCAAGCGGATACGCCCGTCGACGTGGCGTGCCCGCTGAGCAATATTTTGCGCGTGCAGGGTGCGGACGTGGCCTTGAGCAGCAGTTTTCTCGCCAGCTGCCCACTCGCCGTAGCATTTGCCCTGTTCGAGCGCCACAGCCTTCAGCCGGCGGCACAGGCGGTGTTTGGCCAGGCGGTGACGCGGGTTGATCACTTGGGCAGCTTTGCCTGTCGCAATATCTACAACCGCGCCGAGGGGCGACTCAGCCAGCATGCGTCGGCCAATGCCCTGGATATCGCAGGCTTTCGGCTCGCGGACGGGCGCAGCATCAGCGTGCTCAAGGATTGGCCAGGGGAGGGTGCCAACGCACGCTTTTTGCGGCAAATTCGCGATGGCGCCTGCGATGATTTCAACGTGGTGTTGAGCCCGGATTACAACGCGGCTCACCGCAACCATTTCCATTTGGACATGGGGCGCTGGGGCGTGTGTCGCTGAGGCTCAGGCGGCCAGGCGCAAGTTGTTGATGATCAACGGGCGCGCCCAGTGGCAGTCGAAGTCCAGGGCTTTCTGCTGCGCGGCCAGCGCTTCAGTCGGGTATGGAACGGCGGCCGGTGGCAACAGATCCAGTTCAAACTCGGCAATCGGAAGGTGCAATGGGCGGGGTGCCGGCGCGGGGCCAGGCTCCGGCAGCGGCTGGCCTGCGGTCAGTACGATCGGGCGTACCCAGCCGCTTTCGAAATTCTGCTGGCGCTGCTGAGTGACGATCTCTTCCGGCGGGAAGGGCACGGCGGCCGGTGGCAGCAAGTCGGTTTCGAGTTCGGCAATGGGCAGGAACAGCGGTTCAGGCGGAGCGATCTCGGTGTCTTTGACGTCGCATTCACGCTGAGTGAGGATCTGCGACAGCAGGTCGGCGCCTTCGCTGGGTTCCACCGCCGGGTCCGCCGGTGCCAGCGCCTTGGCGGCGAGCGCCTCTGGCGTGCCGCCGAGCTGCTCGGCCAACGCACGGGCGAAGAAGTCCTGCCACACATGACTCACCCCGGCCAGCGCTTGAGTATTGCGCAGGCCGTAGTGGTTGTGGGTCGGCAGTACACCGATGGTTAGGGGAAGAATGTCTGACATTTTTTTCGGTCGACGCTCAGCTCTGGCAAAATACCTGACTGTTGTTTTTATCGGCCGCTATTTGCCGATCCTTAATATTTTTGAGCGTAGCTATTGATGAGCGAACAACCAGCGGCCAGCCGCATTCGGGTCGAGGCTTTGGCCGACGGTTTCCAGGCGCGCGCCGAGCAGTGGGCTGACCAGCTTGGCTTGCCTATGCAGCTGGATGCGGCGGACTTTTCCCTGCAAGTCGGGGAGCACGGCCTACAGCTGCAACAGCTCGGGCCTGACGCACCGGGGCCGGTGCGCGTCGACTTTGTCGAGGGCGGCGCGGCGCACCGGCGCTTATACGGCGGGGGCAGCGGGCAGATGATTGCCAAGGCTGTTGGTGTTGCTCAAGGTGTGCGCCCGCGCGTGTTGGATGCTACGGCGGGGCTCGGTAAGGACGCGTTTGTGCTGGCAAGCCTTGGCTGTGAGATGAGCCTGATCGAGCGTCAGCCGTTGATCGGCGCTTTGCTCGAAGACGGGCTGGCACGCGGGGCGGGTGACTTTGAGGTGGCGCCGATTGTGGCGCGTATGAAGTTGCTTAAAGGCAACTCCATTGACGTGATGCTGAGCTGGGAAGGGGAGCCGCCTCAGGTGATCTACCTCGACCCGATGTTTCCGCACCGTGAGAAGACTGCGCTGGTGAAGAAGGAAATGCGCTTGTTTCGGCCTTTGGTGGGTGATGATCCGGATGCGCCAGCGTTGCTGGCTGCCGCTTTAGCCTTGGCCAGCCATCGAGTGGTGGTGAAGCGGCCGCGTAAGGCGCCTTGTATTGAAGGGCCCAAGCCGAGTCATGCGTTGGATGGGA
This sequence comes from Pseudomonas sp. AMR01, assembly GCF_041946035.1. Lineage (NCBI taxonomy): Bacteria > Pseudomonadati > Pseudomonadota > Gammaproteobacteria > Pseudomonadales > Pseudomonadaceae > Pseudomonas > Pseudomonas sp. AMR01. The sequence continues at coordinate 119,881 of NZ_JAUTYR010000013.1, read as the reverse complement.
AGTCGAGTCGGTATGATATTTACCCGAAGAAGGCGTTGAAGTCCTGAACCTTCATGGTTGTTCAAGGCCTCATCGCAGGCAAGCCAGCTCCCACATTGAAACGCGACTGCCTGTGGGAGCTGGCTTGCCTGCGATGGCGCCAGTTCAGGCAGAGCAAGGCTTCAGGGCCGATAAGCCCGCATAAACAACCCCACCACCTCCTGCACATGCGCCTCAGCCGCTTCCTCGCTCAACTGCCCGCCGCAGCCGTACAGCAAGCAAAAATTCGCCGCGCCCTTGAGCAGGCAGAAGAAGTGCTCGGCCGCCGTAAACGGTTTGTCGATGCTCAGCGCGCCACTCTCGTCGATCTTGCTAAGCAACCGCTCCATGCCCTGCAGCATGCGCATTGGCCCGGCTTCGAAGAAGATCTGTGAGAGTTTCACGTCCTGATTGCCGGTGGTCATCATCAGGCGATGCAGGTTCACCGACTCCTCACTGTTGATCAGCCGATGAAAGCCGCGCGCTATGTTCAGCAGCACGGTTTCCACCGGCATGCCCACGGGCAGTTCGAAGTACATCACCGGCAATTGCTCCTCGCACTTGGCCACTACGGCGGCAGTGAACAAGGTCTCTTTGTCGGTGAAGTGGCTGTAGACGGTCAGCTTCGACACGCCGGCCTCGAGCGCCACGGCATCCATGCTGGTGCTGGCGTAGCCATTACTCAGAAACAGGGTTTTCGCTGCTTCGAGGATAGCCTGGCGTTTTGCCATGTCCTTGGGGCGCCCAGGGCTATTGGTGTTAGCAGGATTGTCGGACATTTTCACCTTTAATACTGGACTGGTGAGTTTGGTATTAATAACATACCCGCCAGTATAATAATTCCTAGCTCCATTAGCGAAAGGTCCTTCAGCATGCGCAGCACTTTCCTGCCTCTTGCGTTGCCTGTCAGCCTGATCTTCCTGTTGGCCGCCTGCGGCCATGAAGAAGCGGCCAACACCACGATCCGTCCGGCCATGGTGGTGCAACCGCAGCCTTCGGCGCAGGCGATGGACAGTTACCCTGGCGAGGTGCGTGCGCGTTATGAGCCGGACCTGGCTTTTCGCATTGGCGGCAAAGTCAGTAAACGTCTGGTGGAGGAGGGCGAGCGGGTCAAGGCCAATCAGCCGCTGGCAGAACTCGACCCTCAGGATGTGCGCCTGCAACTGGAAGCCACCCGCGCCCAGGTCGCCGCCGCCGAGGCCAACCTGAGCCTGGTGCGCGCCGAGCGTGACCGCTACAAGACCCTGATGGACCGTCAGATGGTCAGCCGCTCGCAGTACGACAATTCCGAAAACCTCTACCGATCCGGTGAAGCACGCCTCAAGCAGATCAAGGCCGAGTTCGATGTGGCCAGTAACCAGGCCGGTTACGCCGTGCTGCGCGCGCCCCAAGACGGCGTGGTCGCCAAGCGGGCCGTGGAGGTTGGCCAAGTGGTGTCGGCCGGGCAGACCGTATTCACCCTGGCCACTGATGGCGAGCGTGAAGTGCTGATCAGCCTGCCCGAGCAAGGCTTTGGCCGCTTCAAGATCGGCCAGCCGGTGTCGGTCGAATTGTGGAGCCAGCCAGATCAGCGTTTCACCGGGCGTATTCGTGAACTGTCACCGGCAGCCGACCCCAAATCACGCACCTTCGCCGCCCGAGTCGCCTTCACCGGCGGCAAAGTCCCGGCCGAACTGGGCCAGAGCGCCAGGGTGTTCATACAGGCTGACGGCGTGATCCCGTTGTCGGTACCGCTGTCTGCCCTCAGTGCGGAGAACGGCGCGTCCTACGTTTGGCGCGTACAACCCGACAACACCCTCAAACGCACCCCGGTACGAATCGGCGCGTTTGGCGAAAAAACCGTGCCGATACTGGAGGGCTTGACCCCCGACGACTGGGTGATCGCAGCCGGCGTGCACGTGCTCCATGAGGGCCAGCGTGTGCGCCCGGTGGATCGCTCTAACCGAGTGGTGAATCTGGCGGCGAACAAGGAGTAGTCCCCATGGGTTTCAATCTTTCCGAATGGGCGCTGCGTAATCGCCAGATCGTACTGTTCCTGATGATTCTGCTGGCAGTGGTTGGCACCTTGTCCTACACCAAGCTGGGACAAAGCGAAGACCCGCCGTTCACCTTCAAGGTCATGGTGATCAAAACCAACTGGCCCGGTGCCACGGCGCAGGAAGTCTCGCGCCAGGTCACCGAGCGTATCGAGAAAAAACTGATGGAGACCGGCGACTACGAGCGCATCGTCTCCTTCTCGCGCCCCGGCGAATCCCAGGTCACCTTTATGGCCCGCGACTCGATGCACTCGGCGCAGATTCCGGACCTGTGGTATCAGGTGCGAAAGAAGATCAGCGACATTCGCCAGACCTTGCCGCCGGACGTCCAGGGGCCGTTTTTCAACGATGAGTTCGGCACCACCTTTGGCAATATCTACGCCCTGACTGGCGACGGTTTTGACTACGCCGTGCTCAAGGACTACGCCGACCGCATCCAGATTCAACTGCAACGCGTGCCGGATGTCGGCAAGGTCGAGTTACTTGGCCTACAGGACGAGAAGGTTTGGATCGAACTGTCCAACCTCAAGCTCGCCACCCTAGGCTTGCCGTTGGCAGCGGTGCAGCAGGCCTTGCAGGAACAGAACGCGGTTTCCACCGCAGGCTTTTTTGAAACGCCCACCGAACGCGTGCAACTGCGTGTGTCGGGTAACTTCAAAACCGTCGAGGAAATCCGTCATTTTCCGATCCGGGTAGGTGATCGCACGTTCCGCATTGGCGATGTCGCCGACATCCACCGTGGCTTCAACGACCCACCGGCACCGCGCATGCGCTACATGGGCGCGGACGCCATCGGCCTGGCTGTGGCCATGCGTGACGGCGGCGATATCCTGGTGCTGGGCAAGGCGCTTGAAAGCGAATTCGCACGCCTGCAAAAGAACCTTCCGGCAGGCATGGAGCTGCGCAAGGTGTCGGACCAACCCGCAGCGGTGAAAACCAGTGTCGGAGAATTCGTGCAAGTACTCGCCGAAGCGCTGGCCATCGTGTTGCTGGTGAGTTTCTTCTCCCTCGGCGTGCGCACCGGCATGGTGGTGGCGCTGGCGATTCCGCTGGTGCTGGCGATGACCTTTGCCACCATGTATTACCTCGGTATCGGCCTGCACAAGATTTCTCTCGGCGCGTTGGTTCTGGCGTTGGGTTTGCTGGTGGACGACGCGATTATCGCCGTGGAAATGATGGCGATCAAAATGGAGCAGGGCTACGACCGAATTAAGGCCGCGAGTTTCGCCTGGACCAGCACGGCGTTCCCGATGCTCACCGGTACGCTGATCACGGCGGCGGGTTTTCTGCCGATCGCCACCGCGCAATCGAGCACCGGCGAATACACCCGCTCGATCTTCCAGGTGGTGACCATCGCGCTGCTGGCCTCGTGGGTCGCCGCGGTGGTGTTCGTGCCGTATTTGGGGGAAAAGCTCCTACCGGACTTGGCGAAAATTCATGCAGCCAAACACGGCACCAATGGGCCGGATCCCTACGGCACACCCTTCTATCAGCGCGTAAGACGTTTGGTCGAATGGTGCGTGCGTCGCCGCAAGACCGTGATCGTGCTGACCCTGCTGCTGTTTGTCGGCTCGGTCGCGCTGTTCCGTTTTGTGCCGCAACAGTTTTTCCCTGCGTCCGGTCGCCTGGAACTGATGGTCGACCTGAAACTGGCCGAAGGTGCCTCTTTGAGCAACACCGCAGATCAGGTCAAACGCCTGGAAGCCTTGCTGAAGGAACACGCGGGCATCGACAACTATGTGGCCTATGTCGGCACCGGCTCGCCGCGTTTTTACCTGCCCCTCGACCAGCAACTGCCGGCCACCAGCTTTGCTCAATTCGTTGTACTGGCCAAAACCATCGAGGAGCGCGAAAGCCTGCGCACTTGGTTGATTGAAACCCTGAACGAACAATTCCCTGAACTGCGCTCGCGCGTCACGCGCCTGGAAAACGGCCCGCCCGTGGGTTACCCGGTGCAGTTCCGTGTGACCGGCGAGCACATCGAAGAAGTCCGCGCCCTCGCTCGGAAAGTGGCGGCCAAGGTTCGCGAAAATACCCACGTGGTCAACGTGCACCTGGACTGGGAAGAACCGAGCAAGATCGTCTACCTGAACATCGACCAGGACCGCGCCCGTGCCCTCGGCGTGAGCACCGCCAACCTGTCGAAGTTTCTGCAAAGCTCCCTGACCGGCTCAACCGTCAGCCAATACCGGGAGGACAACGAATTGATCGAGATCCTCCTGCGCGGCACCGTGCATGAGCGCACTGAGCTGTCGCTGCTGCCGAGCCTGGCGGTGCCGACCGACAACGGCAAAAGCGTAGCGCTTTCCCAGATCGCCACCCTCGAATACGGTTTTGAAGAGGGCGTCATCTGGCATCGCAACCGTCTGCCGACGGTGACCGTTCGCGCCGACATTTACGGTAAGGAACAACCGGCGACGCTGGTCCAACAGATCCTGCCGACCCTTGACGGTGTGCGCGCCGAATTGCCGGATGGCTACCTGCTCGAAGTGGGCGGCACCGTGGAAGACTCAGCCCGTGGCCAGAACTCGGTGAAGGCGGGTGTGCCGCTGTTTATCGTGGTGGTACTGACGTTGTTGATGCTGCAACTGCGCAGTTTCTCACGCACCGCGATGGTCTTTCTGACGGCCCCGCTGGGCTTGATCGGGGTGACCTTGTTCCTGCTGATATTTCGTCAGCCGTTTGGTTTTGTGGCCATGTTGGGGACGATCGCCTTGTCGGGGATGATCATGCGCAACTCGGTGATCCTGGTGGACCAGATCGAACAGGACATCAAGGCCGGCCTTGCTCCATGGCAAGCGATTATCGAAGCCACCGTCCGACGCTTCCGCCCGATTGTTCTTACGGCTCTGGCGGCTGTACTGGCGATGATCCCGTTGTCGCGCAGCGTATTCTTCGGGCCGATGGCCGTGGCGATCATGGGCGGTTTGATTGTGGCGACGGCGTTGACACTGTTGTTTCTACCGGCCCTGTATGCTGCGTGGTTTCGAGTGAGGAAGGACGTCGCCTAATCATGCTGGTCACTGTTTCAGCCCTGATGCTGTTATTGCTCGCCCCCGGCCCGACCAACACCCTGCTGTTTCGCGCCGGGCTGTTGTTCGGGTTTCGAGCCTCAATGACGCTGGCCCTGGTCGAGTGCCTGGCGTACCTGTTACAGGTGTCGCTGTGGGGCGTGGCGTTGCTTTATCTGGCCGCCTTTTCGCCATGGGCGTTGAAAGCTACGCAACTGCTGGCGGCGTGTTACCTGTTGTATGTCGCGTATTCGCTGTGGCAGCGCAAAAACGGTGATATCGACCCCGGAAAGGATCGTTTTTCCGGGCTGTATTTTTTCTGGCTCACCGTGTTGAACCCCAAAGGCTTGCTGATTGTTTTGTTTATCGCACCGGTCGGCGCCTTCGCCACATTGCAGGGCTACATCGGGTTTATGGCAACCCTGGCGCTGGTGGTGATACCGGTTGGCGCGGCCTGGATTGTGTTGGGCAGCCGCTTCGAGGGGGTTCAGAGAGCCTGGCTGACACCGTTGAAGATCAACCGCGCGACGTCGCTGGCGATCTGCTGCTTTGCCACGCTGCTGATGGGGCGCCTGGCTGAGTCGGTTCTGCACTGATCGGTTGCTCGCGGTATTTACATGCGGATGCAAACCTCGATCGCTACCGGCGGAACGTTCCTCTTTTTCACTCCACTCAGAAAAGCCTGATGGACAGGCACGGGTTTCGTCTTTGCCAGTCAGCGGACGAGCCTGTATTCACTGAGTTAACGGAGCGTCATATGTCGTTTTTTAATGCCATTGTAAATTTCAAGTCTGCACTTTTAGAGGCATTGCTGGGCAACCATTCACCTCGCCCGGAATTTGAATCAGCGAAGCCGCAACGGCCAGGGTATGGCAATTCCGGCCATCACCATCACCGTCCTCACACAAGCCAGCCGGCGTATAACTGCCCCCAACCCGCCAAGCCGATTCATCACACGCCACACGCTCACCCGGTCACTGAGCATCAATGGCCCAGCAGGCCGGCGGATCACGTGTGTTCATGGCATCGCTAAGCGCTAGTCAGAGACAACTGCGCCCAGGCCCGCGAAAAGCGGTCTGGGCGCAGTAAGGGGAAGGGAAGGGTTACAACGCGCCAAACACTTTTTTCGCCAAGCTGGTGGCCGCAGCCGCCGGGTTCTTGCGAAGGGTTTCTTCCTGTTGGGCGATCATCTTGAACAGGCCATCCAGGGCTTGCTCGGTCACGTAGTTTTCGACGTTGGCACTTTTTGCATCCACTGCACCAAAGGCCGCGGCCTTGCCGGCCAGAGCGTTGTATTGCTGGGCGACGCCGACCTTGTCGGTGGCTGCCTTGACGATGGGCAGGAACTTGGCGCGGATCTCTTCGCGGCTGCTTTTGTTCAGGTACTGAGTCGCCGAATCCTGACCACCGGCGAGGATGCCCTTGGCGTCAGTCACGCTCATGTTTTTAACCGCATTCACCAGAATCGGCTGAGCCTGGGTCACGGCGGTTTCTGCCGCCTTGTTCATGCTGGTTTCCAGCTGCGTGACCTGGTCACCCATGCCAAACAGTTTCAGTTTGTCGGCGACTTTGCCCAGCTTGCCTGGCAGGCCGATTTTCACTTCAGGGTTATTGCTGAAACCACCGGGTACGCCCAGTTGCTTCACGGCGATTTGTGCGCCTTGGGTCAGTGCGTCCTTGAGGCCGCCGGAAGCGTCGCCCTGGGACAGGCTGGAAAGGTCCAGCGCCATGGCGTTGGCACCGAGCAGCAGGCCGGCGCACAGGGCAGTCAAGCGAAGGGAGTTACGCAGCATGGGTGATTCCTTATAGTCGAATTCAGTGGGCTACAGCGTCCAAGCGCAGGCGCAGCGGTTGTGGATCCTGGCCGTTGAGTTTTACAGCGTGCCGTTCGGTGGTAATAAACAGTAGCTTGCCGTCCAGCTCGATGCGAGCGCTCACCGAGTAAGTGTGGCCCGGTTTGACCTGGGCCGGGTCGTAGCTCAAATGAAACGGCAGCGGCACCTGGCCTTTGACCGGGCCTTTTTGTTCGGCGAGGGTCACGGCTGGCGCGTCCATCAGAGATACGTCTTGCAGGCTGACGCTCAAGATGGCGGCAGGCGGCAGGGCAATGCGTTGCAGGTAGAACACTTCGCCGTCGAGGCTGGCCTTCGGGGCAGGATTCATCGATTGGCAGGCTCCGAGCAGGGCGGTCAGGCCCAGCAGGATGATCTTTTTCATGGTGCAGCTCCTTGTCAACGGCGCCGGCATCCAACCGGCGCCTGTTTAAATCCAGCGGCTTTATTCAGGGTTGACCGGCTCAGGTTCGGCGGGTGTTTCCACCGCACCATCGACGCGGTGCAATGCCACCTGGCGAATCGACAGGCGAATATCCGCCGGCAACACGCGTTTCGCCGCGCCTTCCGCCAGCTCGCCGAGCAGGTCGTGGTAGCTCAACTTGCCGGCCTCATCGCGGCGCAGCACATCTTGCTCCAGCAACGTCTGGATAAAATGTCGGAAAAGGCTCTTGTCGAAAAACTCCGGGGCGTTCAGGCCATGCAGGATCGACAGGCGCTGGGCCATGATCGTGCACAGGTCTTCCAGCTCCTCGGCGCTGATGCTGTTCCGGCCGCTGTTGAGCAGCAGCGAGATCGCCATATAGAAGCGCTGCAGGGTTTGCGCGATGCTCTTGGACAGCAACGTCAGCAGCACAAAGTGCCGCGAACTTGGCGCCGGGCGCAGGTACACCGCGTTCTCGAAACGCAGCAGGCCTTGTTCGACAAACGCCTCCAGCCACTGGTCGACCACCGCGTCCAGATCGTCCAGCGACCAGCGAATAAACAGCTCTGATTGCAGGTACGGGTACAGCGCGCGGGTGTAGCGCAGGATCTGTTCGCGGCTCATGCGCGAGCTGCTCTGGAAGAAACTCGCCAGCAGCGCAGGCAGGGCGAAGATGTGCAGCACGTTGTTGCGGTAATAGGTCATCAGGACGGCGTTCTGCTCGTCCAGGTACAGAATCTTGCCCAGTGCATCGCTCTGTTCCGAGAGCAGGTCCATGTCCTTCACGTGCTTGATCAGCGCCAGGCCATTGCCTTCCGGCAAGGTGGTATGGGGCGAGTAGGGCACGCGGCGCAACAGCGCCAGGTACAGGTCCAGCTGGCGCGCCATGGCTTGTTCATCCAGGGCCAGACGTGTGGTGGACAACAGCGCCAGGGCCACCAGATTGACCGGGTTTACGGCGGCGGCTTCGTTCAAGTGGCGCGCCACCTGCTCGCTGAGGCGATTGGTGGTTTCGTTGAGCCAGGCGGGTTTGTAGTTAGGGCTCAGGTCCTGGGTGCGCCAGTCCGGTTGCTCGGCGTCAAGGAACTGCGCCAGCTTGATCGGCTCGCCAAAGTTGACCGCCACTTGGCCAAAGCGCTGTTTGAGCGCGCCGACCACTTTGAAAATATCGAAGATCGACTCTTTCTTCTTGGTCGCACCGCGCAACTCGCCGAGGTAAGTGCGGCCTTCCAGCACGCGTTCATAGCCGATATACACCGGGACAAACACGATTGGCATGCGCGAGGAGCGCAAAAAGCTGCGCAGGGTGATCGCCAGCATCCCGGTTTTCGGTTGCAGCATGCGCCCGGTGCGTGAGCGTCCGCCTTCTACGAAATACTCCACCGGGAACCCCTTGGTGAACAAGGTGTGCAGGTATTCGTTGAACACCGAGGTGTACAGCGGGTTGCCCTTGAAGGTGCGGCGCATGAAAAACGCACCGCCACGGCGCAACAGGCTGCCGATTACCGGCATGTTCAGGTTGATCCCGGCGGCGATGTGCGGCGGGGTCAGGCCGTTTTTGAACAGCAGATAGGAGAGCAACAGGTAGTCGATATGGCTGCGGTGGCAAGGCACGTAGATCACCTCGTAACCCTGGGCAACCTGTTGCACACCTTCGATGTTATTGACCTTGATGCCGTCGTAGATCTTGTTCCAGAACCAGCTCAGCACCACTTCCAGGAAGCGGATTGCGGTGTAGGTGTAGTCCGAGGCGATTTCGTTGCCGTAGCGCAGGGCCTGAGCCTTGGCTTTTTCCGGGGAGATTTTTTCCCGTTCGGCCTCTTCCGCGATGGCCTGGCGTACCAGCGGCATGTTGACCAGGCCTTTCACCAGGTTGCGCCGGTGGGACAGGTCGGGGCCAATCACGGCGGTCTTCAGGTTACGAAAGTGCACACGCAAGATGCGCTGGGCCATGCGCACGGTGCGTTCGTGACCTTTATTGTGCTCGATCAATTCACGCAGGTTGATAGGCGCGGAGAATTGCACACGGGTCTTGCGGCCAAGGATCAGGATGCTCAACAACCGGCGCAAGCGCCCGGTGACGGCCCAGCTGTCGGCGAACAGCAGTTTCCACGGGCTGGACTCGCTCTCGGGCGACTGCCCCCAGAACACGCTGACGGGAATGATTTGTGCATTCTCTTCGGCGTGATCGGTCAGGGTGTTGACCAGGCGGGTCAAGGTCGGTGGTGCGCCGCGCTTGTCTTGACGGCCCAGCCAGTCGGGTTCCGGGGTGAGGTAGAAGAATGCCGCGGACTCCATCAGCGGGCCAACCGCTACTGGCAGCACCGGGCGCGGCAGGCCGGCCTTGGTGCACTCTTTATCAACCACCGCCAGTTCGCTGAGGGAGGGTGATTGCAGGACGTAGAACACCGGCCGGCTGCGGTCCAGGTTAAGGGTTAGGGACGACTGGTTGGTCGTCTCCGAGCGAACCCAGAGGTACAACAGTCGGCGCAAGGTGCCAAACACCAGACGGCGGAACGGGGAGCGGGTCATAGGCGAGCTGCTTCAAGTGGAAAAAACCGAGCAGGCGCTCGGGCGGGTAGTGTGCCGTATTCGCCGAAAATCGGCAAAAAAGCAGCGATGTAAACTTGAGTTGATCGTTTTGAGCCTGTCTTATACTCGGCAGTTCAATGCGACCCGCTCAACAATAAAAATGCATGTGGGAGTAAGACAAATGGCAACGCGCGAAACCGGCAATGTGAAGTGGTTTAACGATGCAAAGGGCTATGGCTTCATTCAACGCGACGACGGCAAGGATGTGTTTGTGCACTACCGCGCCATTCGCGGTGATGGCCACCGTTCCTTGGCAGAAGGCCAGCAGGTGGAATACGCCGTGGTGACCGGCGAGAAGGGGCTGCAGGCGGAGGATGTGGTGGGTCTTTAAGCATCACCCCGTTCAAGTGTGGGAGCGGGCTTGCTCGCGAAAGCGGAGTGTCAGTCACAACAGATGTTGGCTGATCCACCGCTTTCGCGAGCAAGCCCGCTCCCACATTTAACGGGATTCACCATTCAGAATTTATGCAGTTTTCCAGGTGATTTGCTCTTCACCGTCTGCGCTGATGCGAATCCAGGTGTCGGCGCTTTCCTCACCTTCTTCCTCGACCCACGTCCCCGGCGCGCAGCGCACTTCAACGTTCAGCGCGGCAAAGGCGGCGCGGGCACAGGCGATGTCGTCGTCCCACGGGGTTTCATTGCTTTCCAGGAACAGGCTGTTCCATTTGCCTACAGCCTTGGGTAACCAGGTCACCGGCACGTTGCCGGCCTTGCACTTGTAGGTTTGGCCCTTCTGGACCCAGTCGGTGCACGGGCCCAACGCAGCGCCCAGCCAGGCGGCGATGGCCTTGTGGTCGACGTCGGCGTCCTTCAGGTAAATCTCGATATCAGGTTGGCGCATGGATGTTCCTCGTTGCGGGATTCGAAAATCCATTCGCGGATGCTTAAAAGTCGGTTATTGAAGCACGAAATAATCGTAGCGCATCGACACCGTGACGATCAGCGGCTCGGCCGCCTCAATCACCTGTGCACGGCGCTCGGCGCTGGCGCGCCAGCCGTGAGGCGTCATCGCCAGCAGGTTGGCGCGGTCTGCGGGCTCGGCCAGGCTCAGCGTGAACTCAAGGGTCTCGCTGTGCGCCAGGCTCATGCCGTCCGGCACCAGGGCCAAGTGCTTGTCGTCGGTGTACTCGCGCACTTCGTCGTACAGGCGCTCACGCAGTTCCATCAGGTGGCCGCTGGTGGGTCCGACTTTCATCAAACCGCCGCCAGGTCTGAGCAGGCGCTTGGCCTCTTCCCAGTCCAACGGGCTGAATACGCTGGCGAGGAATTGGCAGCTGGCATCGGCCAATGGCACACGGGCCATGCTGGCGATCAACCAGGTCAGCGCCGGGTTGCGCTTGCACGCTCGCTTGACCGCTTCTTTGGAGATATCCAGCGCGTAGCCATCTGCGTGGGGCAGGGCCTCGGCGATTTGCGCGGTGTAGTAACCCTCGCCACAGCCGATATCCACCCAGCGCGCCGGGGCACGTTCAGCGGCCAGTTCAGCCAGGCGCCTGGCGACCGGGGCGTAATGCCCGGCGTTGAGAAAGTCGCGACGCGCCTCAACCATGGCCAGGTTATCGCCCGGATCGCGGCTGTTCTTGTGCTGCACCGGCAACAAGTTCAGGTAGCCCTGGCGCGCGCGGTCGAAGCGGTGCCCGGCCGGGCACGCCACGCCGTTGTCCACCGCGTTGAGCGGTGCGCTGCAAAGGGGGCACGCGAGCATCAGGCGAGCAACTTGATCAGGGTTTGGTAGTAGATTTCGGTCAGCACATCGAGGTCGCTGGCGAGGATGCGCTCGTTGACCTGATGGATCGTCGCGTTGACCGGGCCGAGTTCGACCACCTGGGTGCCGAGGGTGGCGATGAAACGCCCGTCGGAGGTGCCGCCACTGGTCGACGCCTTGGTCTCGCGACCCGTGATCGCCTTGATGCTGGCGGACACCGCATCCAGCAGAGCGCCCGGCTCGGTGAGGAACGGCAGGCCCGACAGTGCCCACTCCACGTGCCAGTCCAGGCCGTGTTTGTCGAGTATCGCCGCAACGCGGTGTTGCAGGGCTTCGACGGTGGACTCGGTGGAGAAACGGAAGTTGAACACCGCCGTCAGGTCGCCCGGAATCACGTTGGTGGCGCCGGTACCGGAATTGAGGTTGGAGATCTGGAAGCTGGTTGGTGGGAAGAAGGTGTTGCCGTCGTCCCAATGCTCGGCGGCCAATTCGGCCAGGGCCGGAGCCGCGAGGTGGATCGGGTTCTTCGCCAGATGCGGGTAGGCCACGTGGCCTTGCACGCCGCGCACCGTCAGGGTGGCGCCAAGGGAGCCGCGACGGCCATTCTTGACCACGTCGCCCACCAGCGTGGTGCTCGACGGTTCGCCGACGATGCACCAGTCCAGACGTTCTTTACGCGCTGCCAGGCGCTCGATCACTGCCTTGGTGCCGTGGTGCGCCGGGCCTTCTTCATCGCTGGTGATCAGGAAAGCCACCGAGCCCTTGTGGTCCGGGTAGTCAGCGACAAAACGCTCCGAGGCCACCAGCATCGCGGCCAGGCTGCCTTTCATGTCCGCCGCGCCACGGCCGCAGAGCATGCCGTGTTCATCGATCAGCGCGTCGAACGGATCGTTCTGCCAGGCCGTCACCGGGCCGGTCGGCACCACGTCGGTGTGACCGGCGAAGCACAATACCGGGCCTTCGTGCTTGCCGTGGGTGGCCCAGAAGTTATCCACATCTTCAATGCGCATAGGCTCAAGCTTGAAACCGGCGTCGCCCAGGCGCTGCATCATCAGCTTCTGGCAGTCGGCGTCGATCGGCGTCACTGAAGGGCGACGGATCAGGTCGATAGCGAGTTGAAGGGTCGGCGAAAGGTCGGCGTGGGCCGTCATGGGAAAACTCCGGAAAGCGTGTGATGGGCGCAGGACGAAATTGGAATACGGAGCCTATGTGGGAGCTGGCTTGCCTGCGATGCAGACGCCGCGATCCGGCAGGTACACCGCGGCGATGCTATCGCAGGCAAGCCAGCTCCCACACAGACCTGCTCCACATGAAGCATTGGCGCAGGCCAAGTCTTGCAAAACGGCCGTTATCTTATAGCAAAACGGCGGCCAGAGGCCGCCGTTTAGTGCATTGCGCAAGTTTTTACACGACTGGCGCAGGCTCCGGAGCCGGCGCTGGTTTGGGCAGCGACGACAGGAACGCCATGATCAGCGCCGCCACGTACGGCAGCGACTGCACCAGCAGCATCACCACCCAGAAGCGCATGTCATTGCTCGGCAGGCCCTGCACCAGGTAAATCCCCAATGCGGCGCCCCACAACAGCAGCATGATGAACATCTCTTCGCGGGCTTCGGAAATGGCGACCCAGAAGCCGTGGTTATCGGCGTTTTTCGGCGTACGAAAGAACGGAATGCTGGTGGTGAAGAAACCGTACAGCACCGCCTTGGCGATGGTGTGCGACAACGCCAGCCCGGCCAGGGCCGCGCAGAACGCATCTTTCAGGTTAACGCCCACCGCACGGCGGTAGAGGAAGATGATCTTGCCCACTTTGAACACAAACAACGCCAATGGCGGGATCGCGAAAATCAGCAACGGCGGATCAACCCGCGTCGGCACGATGATCATCGCCGCCGACCACAACAGCGCGCCGACGGTGAAGAAGATGTTCATGCCGTCCGCCACCCACGGCAACCAGCCCGCGAGGAAGTGGTAGCGCTGGCCACGGGTCAGCTCGGTGTCCTTGCCGCGCAAGAGACTGGCGGTGTGACGCTTGATGATCTGAATCGCACCGTAGGCCCAGCGGAAACGCTGTTTCTTGAAGTCGATAAAGGTATCCGGCATCAAGCCCTTGCCGTAGCTGTTGTGGTAGTACGCCGCCGACAAGCCTTTTTCGAACACGCGCAGGCCAAGCTCGGCATCTTCGCAGATGCACCAGTCAGCCCAGCCGAGTTCCTCAAGCACCGAGCGACGGGTCATGGTCATGGTGCCGTGCTGGATGATCGCATCGCGGTCGTTACGGGTGACCATGCCGATATGGAAGAAGCCTTTGTATTCCGCGTAGCAGAGCTTCTTGAAGGTGCTTTCGTTCTGGTCGCGATAGTCCTGCGGTGACTGCACCACGGCGATTTTCGGGTCGGCGAAGTGCGGCACCATGTGCTTGAGCCAGTTCGGCGAGACGCAGTAGTCCGAGTCGATCACCGCGATCACTTCGGCGTCCTTGGCGGTGTGCGGCAGCAGGTAGTTCAACGCGCCGCCCTTGAAACCGGCCAGGGGCGAGACGTGGAAGAACTTGAAGCGCGGGCCGAGGATCTCGCAGTAGTCGCGCACCGGTTCCCACACTGCCGGGTCTTTGGTGTTGTTGTCGATGATCAGGACTTCGAAGTCCGGATAATCCAGGGCCGCCAGAGCATCGAGGGTCTGTTTGACCATTTCCGGCGGCTCGTTGTAGCACGGCACGTGAATAGACACTTTCGGGCGGTAGTCCGAATCCCCCTCGACCGGCAGGAATTCACGCCGGCGCTTGTGGGTCCACACCGCCTCGGCCAGTTCGTGGGCCTCGGTCAACAACACGATAAACACGCCCATGGCGCCGAGCGCCAACAGGAAACCCACCGTGAGGCTGAACCAGGTGCTGTATTGCTGGCTGTAGTCGTAACCGATCCACACCAGCACCGAACCGCAGAGGAACGCGATAAAGGTCAGGAAGGTACGGCCACGCTGGCGCAGGGCCGAGCCGTCGATCATCAGCAGCGTCAGCGACAGCAGTGCCAGCACCACCGAACCGATGGCCAGCACGCGCCATTGCGGGATCGCGACCACGGGCCCTTCAAAGTTGAATTTTTGCTGACGTGCGGCGTTGAACACGCCCCAATAAGCGCCCGCCGAGCCTTCGTCGCTGACTTTCCACGGCTGATCGAATGCCTCGATCACGAAGTAGTTATAGCCCTGACGGTTCAGTTTGTTTACCAGCGTGCGCAGGTAAATCGCCTGGTCCGCTGGCGACGTTTCATTGCCACCGCGCATGCGCCCGTTACTCGGCCAGCCAACCTCCGACAGCAGCAGCGGCTTTTTCGGGAACATTTTTTTCAAGTCCCGGGCGCGGTCGAGTACGTATTGGCCGGCCTTGTCCATCGGGATAAATTCCCAGAACGGCAGGATGTGCGCGGCGATCAGGTCGACGTGCTTGGCCAGTTGCGGGTACTTTTCCCAAATGTGCCATTGCTCGGACGTGGTCACCGGCACCTTGACGGCGGCGCGCACGCGGTCCAGCAGCACGATCAGTGCTTCAGGGGTGATTTCTTCACGGAACAACGCTTCGTTGCCGACCACCACCCGCACCACGCTGCGCGAGCTGTTGGCCAGTTCGATGGCGCGCTGGATTTCGCGTTCGTTACGTTCCTGGTCCGGGCTGATCCAGATACCAAGGGTCACGCGCAGGCCGAACTCTTCCGCCAGCTTTGGGATATCGCCCAGGGTGCCGTCGACCGAGTAAGTACGGATGTTGTCCGTCAGCTTGCTCATGATCGCCAGGTCCTCACGCATCTGGTCGTCGGTGGGGTACTGATTTTTCTGCGGGAACTGGCCTTGCTGGAACGGCGAGTAGGAGAACCCGGAGATCTGTTCAGGCCAGTTAGGGGTGGTGACCGGGCGGTTGATCAGCGCCCAGAAACCGGTGAACAGCGCGGCAATAGCCAGCACCACCACCAGGTTGAGTCCAAATTTACGCGATGACATGGCGATTTCGGGTTCCAAAGGGTGCGGAACGAAGAGAGGTGTCGGCATGCGCCGAACGGCGCGCATCCTACACCGGCCTCTCCCTGAGCGTACAGCAGACAGAGAAAAGCCGGACGTTAGTCAGCGAAAGACCATCTAAGTTCTTAACAAGTAACTTGTAGCTTAAAACTTGCCGCTGTGTAGCCCATAATGCGCGCCGGTTTTTGGGGTATTGGTCATGAGCACAGAAGATCCACGGTTTGCAGGCGTCGCCCGCTTGTATGGCATTGAAGGCCTGGAACGCTTGAAAGCGGCCCATGTGGCGATCGTCGGCGTCGGCGGCGTGGGTTCGTGGGCGGCGGAAGCCATCGCTCGTTGCGGGGTGGGGGAGATTTCGCTGTTCGACCTGGACGACGTCTGCGTCAGTAACAGCAACCGTCAGTTGCATGCGCTGGACAGCACCGTGGGCAAACCCAAGGTTGAGGTGATGGCCGAACGCCTGCGCGGCATCAACCCGGACTGCACGGTGCATGCGGTGGCAGACTTCGTGACCCGCGACACCATGGCCGAGTACATCACGCCGAACATTGATTGCGTGATCGACTGCATCGACGCGGTAAACGCCAAGGCCGCGCTGATTGCCTGGTGCAAGCGCCGCAAGATCCAGATCATCACCACCGGCGGCGCGGGTGGGCAGATCGACCCGACGCTGATTCAGGTATGCGATTTGAACCGCACGTTCAATGACCCGCTGGCCTCGAAAGTGCGCTCCACACTGCGCCGCGACTACGGCTTCTCCCGCACTGTGACTCGCCATTACAGCGTGCCGTGCGTGTTTTCCACCGAGCAACTGCGCTACCCGAAGCCGGATGGCAGCATTTGTTTGCAGAAGAGTTTTGTCGGCGATGGCGTGAAGCTGGACTGCGCGGGCGGGTTTGGTGCGGTGATGATGGTGACTGCCACGTTCGGCATGGTCGCGGCGACCAAGGCCGTGGACAAGATTGTGGCCGGGGTGCGCAGGCCGTCGGAGCGGGCCAAACCTGACTGAATCTCACTGCCGAGCATAGATCCAAATGTGGGAGCGGGCTTGCTCGCGAAAGCGTAGTGTCAGTCGATAAATCATTGACTGAACCACCGCTTTCGCGAGCAAGCCCGCTCCCACATTTAGTGTTGTGTACGGCTTAATTTGCGCATGCGTTGCAGTACAGCATTAAGCCCATTGCTGCGCGACGGCGACAGTTGGCGCGAAAGCCCCAGTTGAGTGAACCAGTCGGACAGGTCAACCGCTTGCAACTCACTTGCCGACAACCCATTGACCCGCGCCAACAGCAACGCCACCAACCCCCGAATCATCCGCGCATCACTGCTCGCCGCAAATTGCCAATGGCCGTCCTGCAAACGCCCGACCAACCACACCAGGCTTTCGCAGCCGTGCACCAGGTTGGCCTCGACCTTGTCCTCATCTGCCAAAGGCGGCAGCCGCTCGCCCCATTGCATCAGCATGCGCGCGCGCTGCTCCCAACTGCCCACGGCCTGGAAGGCCTCAAGCGCAGCCGCCGCCTCCATCGGCAAGCTCATCGCAACATGTCCAGTGCCTGGTCCAGCGCTTCAAAAAAGCGCTCCAGATCATCCGAATCGTTATACAGCGCCAGTGACACACGAATCGCCCCCGACAACTGCATCGCCTTGAGCAGCGGCATCGCGCAATGGTGCCCGGCACGCACGGCAATTCCTTGTTCGGTCAGCAGGTGCGCCAGGTCGGCGTTATGCACGCCATCCACCACAAAACTGGCTAACGCCACCTGCGGTGAACCCAATACGCGTATGCCTGTGCGCGCTGTCAGCCCGCGCAACAGGTAGTCATGCAACGCCGCTTCATGGGCGACCACCGCCGGCGGGTCCAGCGAACTCAAGTAATCCAGGCTGGCGCCCAGGCCGATCACACCGGCGATAGGTGGCGTTCCAGCTTCGAAACCCAGCGGGGCAGGGCGGAAGCTGGCGCTGTGGTAGTCCGCCTGTTGCACCATCTCGCCGCCGAACTGCCAGTGACGCAGGTGATGCAACGCCTCGTGGCGGCCAAACAGCACGCCGACGCCGTCCGGCCCGTAGAGTTTGTGACTGGAAAATACATAAAAATCGCACGCGAGGGCCTGCACATCGTGGCGACCATGGACGATCCCCTGGGCGCCATCGACCACAGTCAGGGCGCCGTGAGGTGTGGCCAGCGCTATCAATGCTTCAAGCGGCTGCCAGGTGCCAAGCACGTTGGACAACTGGCTCACCGCCAGCAGGCGCGTGCGCGGGCCTATCAACTCGGCGGCGGCGCGCAGGTCAATCACGCCATCGTCGTCGAGGGGCAACACCACCAGCGTCAGTGCGCGGCGTTTGGCCAGTTGCTGCCACGGCAACAGGTTGGCATGGTGTTCCAGGGCGCTGATCACAATCTCATCGCCCGCATTGAATAAGTGCTCCAGGCCATAGGCCAGGAGGTTCAGCGCAGAGGTCGCGCCGTGGGTAAACACGATGTGCCCGCTGTCACCTGCGTTCAACCACTGCGCGACCTTGCTGCGACTGTCTTCAAACGCCTGGGTCGCATGAGCACCCGGCAAATGCTGGGCACGGTGCACATTGGCTGCGCCACTGGCGTAGTAATGGCTGATGGCGTCCAACAGGGCCTGGGGTTTTTGCGTGGTGGCGGCGTTGTCCAGATAGGTCTGGTCTTGCCGTTGCAGGGTGGCGATGGCCGGGAAATCGGCGCGCCAGGGGGAGGGCACAAGCATGGTTATCAAGACTCGTATAAGCGAGCCCCAGGGTCGGGGCCCGCCAGTGCATCGAGTGGCTGCTTAGTTGTGAGCGTGCAGCGCTTCGTTCAGTTCGATCGCCGATTTGTGGGTTTTGCACTCCACGGCACCGGTTTCGGAATTGCGACGGAACAGCAGGTCCGGCTGGCCGGCCAGCTCGCGCGCCTTGACCACTTTGACCAGCTGGTTCTTCTCGTCCAGCAGTGCAACCTTGGTCCCGGCAGTGACGTACAGGCCCGATTCCACAGTGTTGCGGTCGCCCAACGGAATGCCGATACCGGCGTTGGCGCCGATCAGGCAGCCTTCGCCAACCTTGATCACGATGTTGCCGCCGCCCGACAGGGTGCCCATGGTGGAGCAACCGCCACCCAGGTCCGAACCCTTGCCGACGAACACGCCAGCCGACACACGGCCTTCGATCATGCCCGGGCCTTCGGTACCGCCGTTGAAGTTGACGAAACCTTCGTGCATCACGGTGGTGCCTTCGCCCACGTAGGCACCGAGGCGGATGCGCGCGGCGTCAGCGATACGCACGCCGGTCGGGACCACGTAATCGGTCATTTTCGGGAACTTGTCCACCGAGAACACTTCCAGCAAGTCGCCACGCAGGCGCGCTTCCAGTTGGCGTTCGGCCAGTTCGTTGATGTCGATGGCGCCCTGGCTGGTCCAGGCCACGTTCGGCAACTGCGGGAACACACCAGCCAGGTTCAGGCCGTGCGGCTTGACCAGGCGATGGGACAGCAGGTGCAGCTTGAGGTAGGCCTCAGGCGTGGAGGTCAGTGCCGCGTCTTCGGCCAGCAAGGTTGCGACCAGCGGGGTGTGGCTTTCAGCCAGGCGGTTGAGCAGTGCGGCTTGGGTGGCGTCGACGTTCTTGAGCGCATCCGCCAATTGCAGCGCTTGGCTAATAGTGAACGTGATTGCCTGGTTACCTTCGGTGTAACCCAGGATCGGCGCGATGGCAGCGATAATTTCGGCCGATGGGTTAAGCAACGGTTGTGCGTAAAACACTTCCAGCCAAGCACCTTGGCGGTTCTGAGTGCCGACGCCGAAGCCCAGGCTGAACAGGGAATTGGACATGCTGTTACCTCTACAAAAATGGAAGGCTGACCTACTTGAGGGCCGCCGAATAACTATCTGGCTTGAAGCCAATAAGGGTTCTGTCACCGAGATCGAGCACTGGGCGCTTGATCATCGAGGGTTGTGCGAGCATCAATTCAATGGCTTTCGACTGATCGAGATCGGCTTTGCGTTCGTCTTCGAGTTTGCGAAAGGTGGTGCCCGCACGGTTCAAAACCACCTGCCAACCGTGCTCATTGCACCATTGGGTCAAGTGTTCACGGTCGATACCGGCCGTTTTGTAGTCGTGAAATTCATAGCTCACCGCGTGCTCATCGAGCCAGGTGCGCGCCTTTTTCATGGTGTCACAGGCTTTAATGCCAAAAAGGTGCAACGTTTTGCTTGAAGCGGTCAAGGAATTGCCCCCCTCTGAACGGATGTCGTGTACGAATGAAAACGAAAGGTTACGGATTATGCCACGCCCAGCGGGTTTGGGTGCCGCTCGTCATGCCCATCGCTGAACCGGTGCGACTTTTGTGCAACAGCCATCGCGCAGCATAGGTGGTTAACATAGCCGGGGAATATGGCACTTCAACAGCAAGATGTTGCCTGAGGTGTCTTATTGCAAGTCGATAGTCCGGGAACTCCGCTTTATGCAAACCGCCTACACCGTTCTTATTCTGCTGATGCTGGTCAGCGTTTCGCGTCTTGTCGGGCGTGTCATTCCCCTGCCGTTACCCTTGGTGCAGATAGCGGCCGGGGCATTGTTGGCGTGGCCCACGCTGGGGCTGCATGTGGCATTGGACCCGGAGCTGTTCCTGTTTTTGTTCCTGCCGCCGCTGTTGTTCTCGGATGGCTGGCGCATGCCCAAGCGTGAATTGTGGCGGCTCAAAGGCCCGATATTGACGTTGGCGGTGGGCCTCGTGCTGTTTACCGTGATCGGCGCCGGGTATTTCATTCACTGGTTATTGCCCACGATTCCGCTGCCGGTCGCCTTTGCGCTGGCGGCCATTTTGTCGCCGACAGATGCCGTGGCAGTGTCGGCCATCGCCCAAAATCGCCTGCCCAAGCCTTTGATGCATATGTTGCAGGGCGAAGCGCTGATGAATGACGCGTCGGGCCTGGTGACCTTCAAGTTCGCCCTGGCGGCTGCGTTGACCGGGGTGTTTTCCCTGGCCGATGCAAGCTTGACCTTTGTGCTGGTAGCCGTCGGCGGTTTGGCCGTTGGTGTGGCACTGAGCTGGCTGGTCGGGCGCTTGCGTGCCTGGATGATCGCCCGCGGCTGGGACGACCCGGCAACGCATGTGGTGTTCATGTTGTTGCTGCCGTTTGCCGCTTACGTACTGGCCGAGCGACTTGGAGCGTCGGGCATCCTCTCGGCAGTGGCGGCGGGCATGATGCAAAGCTGGCTTGACTTGCTGCCACGTCAGACCAGTACGCGACTGCTCAATCGCAGCGTGTGGTCATTGTTGGAGTTCGCCTTCAACGGCCTGATATTCCTGCTGCTGGGCCTGCAGCTGCCGGACATTATCAAGGCGGTGGTCAGCCATGAACCGACGTTGTGGCCAAGCCTGCTGTACCGCTGCCTGGACGTGATCGCGATCTTTCTGGTGCTGGTGGTGTTGCGGTTTATCTGGGTGCAGAGCATCTGGCGCCTGTCAGGCCTGATCCGCCGGCTGCGTGGGAAAAGCGAGCTGACGATGGTGCCGACCGCCCGTTCCTGCTGGCTGCTGACCGTCGGCGGCGTGCGCGGTGCGGTGACCCTGGCCGGTGTGATGTCGGTGCCTTTGCTGCTGGCGCCGGGGCAGGACTTTCCTGAGCGTGACATGCTGATCTTCATAGCCGCCGGGGTGATCCTGTTATCGCTGATCGCCGCTTGCATTGCCTTGCCGCTGCTGTTGCGCGGCATCGAAAAAAGCCCGGATGAAAAGCGCCATAACGAAGTGCGCGAAGCCTGGAAGAAAACCGCCGTGGCCGCCATTCACGCACTGGAAGCCGAGGAACCGGCAGAAACCGAGACCCAGGACGCCGCACAGGCGGCCTTGGCCACTGAGCTCAAGGCGCGCCTGATGTCTGAATACCGCCATCAGTTGGACGTGTTCAACGACTCGGCCGAAGCCCAGGCACTGGCGCAGCAGATGGACCTGCTTGAACGCAGGTTGCGGCTCAAGGCCCTGCGCGCGCAGCGCTTGGAGTTATACAGTTTGAGCCGTCATCACCAGATTGGTGATGACGTGCTGCGAGAAGTGTTGGCGGATCTGGACATGAGTGAAGCAAACCTGGGAGCCGTGAATGCGCGCGGTAACGCCTGAATAGCGGGTGGTGTTTCAAACGTTGAGTTTGAGCCTTGTGCTTATAACGCCGGCATTTTTTCCTGCATGCGCGTGGGACGGCAGGTGGCAGTCGGCAAGTTATCGAATGCCTGTCGGTTGTCCTGGACTATGCCCGGGATAAATTGATCTGATGAAGGTTTTATCGTTGTGCGATAACTCGTAATTAATCGGAGCTCGTGACTGCTGCCACAGTAAAAAAGCGGGAAGGTCGTAGTGCATGATCGAGTCCGGGTCATACGCAGAGGTGATGACATCTTTGGGGTCTGCCTTTTTCAAGACTTGCCCATGCGTCTGTTCTTTTGGCCATCCGACATGGCTTCCATAGGTTCTGTATACGGCGGGTACATTGAAGTCCAGGGTTCTGTCGGGGTGTTGATGTTCATGCAGCAGTCCCAGCGCGTGGCCAAATTCGTGCAGTACGGTGCGTTCCAGTATCTCTTCGGTTTTGTGGCGAAGGTCAATGTGCATAGTGGGCTCATCTTTTTTCGCGAGCAGTGCATCGGTTCCACACGCTGACCAGTCACCTTCTATTGTAGGACTGCCAGATATTTTAATATCGGCTCCAGGGCCGGGTCCAAACGCGAGCGTTAAATTGATATAAGGCGCCCACTTTTTAATGGTCTTGATTATAAAGTCTTCGTCTTTTTTACTCATTTCCATAAAGGCAATGGTGAGCGTCGATCTCTGAGGCCATAGCTTGCCAGTTTCCGCCACCCCACGTTTTTTTCTGTTGGAGGATTGTGGTTTGAGCGCCGAGGGGGATGGCTCGGACTCCGTTCCGTGCCCGCTTATGAGTGAGTAAGTGGAGTTGACGTACGATGGATTTATCATGAGAAGGACTCGTGGTGATAACCGCGCTCGGTCGAAGCCCAGGCACTGGTGCAGCACATGGACCTGCTTGAACGCAAAATTGCGGTTCAAGGCCCTGCGCGCGCAGCGCTTGGAGTTATACAATTTGGGGTGACCCGCGTTATGCGCTGTGTTCCGCTAAGCGGGGTGTATATAGCCGTCTGACAGCCTCCTGATCGCCTTGGGACAGGTGAGTGTTTTCAGGGATGGTCTGCCCACTGTTTCGCACGTGAGCCGGCACGTGATAGTGCATTACGGATCGTTGGTCGTAGGGCGTCACCTGCAGTCCGTCGCCGGAAAAAACATCGAGGTATTGCTCATGGATATAGTCGTCGGGGACTGATTCGCTGGCGTATTCGTGAAACACGGCTGGCGTATTCCAGTCCACCGTATTCTCGGGGTGCTGATGCTCGTGCATTAACCCCAGTGCGTGGCCAAACTCATGCAGGACGATACTTCGAAACGCCGTTGAATCATCGGTTCTGTCCAGGTGCATCGTGGGCTGGTTCTTATCGGCCTGTTTTGCGTGTGTGCCGATATAAGACCAATTGCCTTCCAAACGTTCGTCGTCAGATATCCTGATATCGCCCTGGCGGCCTTCAACTATCTGGAAACGCAGTGAAGGGGTGTGGTGTGCCCATTCACGAATGGCATCCACAACCAGCGCTTCACTTTTTGCATTTCTAAGGTCCAGCGCAACTGTGATGACGCCGTCCGGCCATTTATGGGGAAGGTTTGCAACGCTTCTCTGGGTTCTCTTTGTGCGCTCGGGAGCGTCAGTGGTCGCGGTGAAGGGCTGTAGGGCGTTATCAGGTAGCTTGGGGGAAATAGCCATGTTTTGTGCTCGCGAAGAGTTGTTTCCTATTCGTGGCGAGCCGGGAGGTTTGGTTCCGCGTTGCTAAAACCCCCGCACCCCATTTCCATCAGTCGCTAGCAGCGTTCCATCAGTGCGCGCGCCCGCCCTTGGGTAGTGAGTGCTGAGTGAACGGTTCCATGGGGCGCGGATGAACAAGCAACAGTTTGAGCTGTCATCACCGGATGGGTGATGACGTGCTGCGAGAGGTGTTGGCGGATCTGGACATGACCGAGGCGAATCCGGGGTTCAAGCAATAGCGGGTATCGCTTTTGGGTAGGCCTTTTCTGCCCAGGCGATGTCGCCGTCGCTCAGCGACCAGGTTTCAGACTGGCCCCAGTCCCCGTGGGTCAGGGCATAAGGGACTTCATAGTGCATGACCGAGTCGCCATCGTAGGGCAGGAAGTCGTATTGGCTGGATCGAGGCAGAGGCAGTATGTTTTTTTGCACCGCTTGGCGATCCATTCCTGCAATGCGGCTGTAGCCTTCATAGACTTTGTCCATATTCCATGGAATATGGGAGTCCGGGTGTTGGTGGGCATGATGAGCCCCGAGTATGTGTCCGAATTCGTGCATGACTACGTACTTGAATCTGGGGTGCTTATGATTTTCTGGTAACAACATGGTCGGGTAGCCGGGATACACATCGAGTGCTTCTGTTCCGAGGACCGAGGAGCCTCCTCCGTTGTTGCCCATATTCTGTGTGATGCGGACGTCGCCTTCCTCACCAGGTACGAATTCGAACTTTAGATTGATATGCGGCAGCCATTCGCTGGCGGCTTGTTTGACGGCCAGCACGTATTCGTCATCCATGTCGTATTCATACATGGCTATCTTTAGCGTGCTGTTTTGCGGCCAGTATTTGGCCGGTTCGCTAATGTTGCGCCGGCTTCGGGAAAGGGGGTGTCCGGAGTCCGCAGCATTTTCGGTGACGGGGGCGGAAAGTTGGGGCTGAAAAACAGCAGGGGGAGTGGTGCTTATCACGTGTGACTTCCTGCGCTGAGTGAGAACGAATGTTTTGATGTATTCGTTCAGATCGCAGTAAGGTTCCGATCACACTATAAGAAGTTGTAAGCCTGCGTTTACCTGAAGCAAACGCAGGCCGGATACTCAGCGGCGACGTTGAATAAAGTCCCGAATCCGCTCGGCCGCTTCCACGCATTCCGCCAGCGGGGCAACCAAAGCAAGGCGCACACGCCCGGCACCGGGGTTGACGCCGTCTACTTCGCGTGACAGGTACGAGCCCGGCACCACGGTCACGTGCTCTTCCACGAACAAGTCTCGGCAAAAGGCGGCATCGTCGCCTTCGACATTCGGCCACAGGTAGAACCCGCCATCCGGGCTTTGTACGTCCAGCACCGGCTTGAGGATCGCCAGCACGGCGTCGAATTTTTCCCGGTACAGGTCACGGTTGGCCAGTACGTGAGCTTCGTCTTGCCAGGCGGCAATACTCGCCAGCTGGGTTTGCACCGGCATCGCGCAGCCGTGGTAGGTGCGGTACAGCAGGAAGGCCTTGAGGATGTCGGCGTCGCCGGCCACAAAGCCCGAGCGCAGGCCCGGCAGGTTGGAGCGTTTGGACAGGCTGTGGAACACCACGCAACGCTTGAAGTCCTGGCGGCCCAGTTCGACGCAGGCGCTGAGCAGGCCGGGCGGCGGGGTTTGTTCGTCGAAGTAGAGTTCGCTGTAGCACTCGTCGGCAGCGATGACGAAGTCGTATTCATCGGCCAGGGCGATGAGCTTTTTCAGGGTCTCGACCGGGATCAGCGCGCCCGTCGGGTTGCCGGGGGAGCAGAGGAACAGAATCTGGCAGCGTTCCCAGATGTCCGGCGTCACCGCGTCGAAGTCCGGGTTGAAGCCGTTGCTTTCCAGGCACGGCAGGTAGTGCGGCTTGGCACCGGCCAGGAACGCTGCGCCTTCGTAGATTTGATAGAACGGGTTCGGGCTGATGACCAGCGCATCATCGCCACGGTTAACCACGGCCTGGGTGAAGGCGAACAGCGCTTCACGGGTGCCGTTGACCGGCAGAATGTTGCGCGCCGGGTCAAGCCAGCCTTTGGGCACGTTGAAGCGACGCTCGCACCAGGCACCGATGGTTTCGCGCAATGCCGGGATACCCAGGGTGCTCGGGTACACGGCCATTTGGTCGAGGTTGTCAGCCAGTGCCTTGGCGACGAACTCAGGGGACTTATGCTTGGGCTCCCCGATGGACAGGGCAATCGGCCGTTTGTCCGGGTTCGGTTTGACGCTGCCGAGCAGGGCGCGCAGTTTCTCGAATGGGTAGGGCTGCAGTTGGTTCAGGGCGTTGTTCATGAAAGCCTCTATCACGTTGGCCACAGGGATCGTGTTTACAAGGTTAAATAATCAAATAGTCAGGCGCGTCAGCTCGACGCCCGCCTCTTGGGTCACGCTCAACTGCTCGACGATGGCTTCCTGCAAACGCAGACACAGTTCCGGGTCCGACAGCGGCTGGTTGTCGGCGTCGGTAATAAAGAACACGTCTTCCACGCGCTCGCCGAGGGTCGCAATCTTGGCGTTTTGCAACGACAGGTCGAACTCCAGGAAAATCCCGCCGATGCGTGCCAACAACCCTGGGCGATCCGGCGCGCTGAGTTCCAGCACGGTGACCGGACGTTGGGCGTCGTTGGAAATGGTCACCTGAGGCGCAAACGCAAAGTGCTTGAGTTGGCGCGGTACCCGACGCTGGATGATGGTCGGGTAGTCGTCAGGGTTGCGCAGGGCCTCGGTAAGGCCCTCGCGGATTTTTTTCACGCGCGCCGGGTTGTCGCCAATCGAGTCGCCGTCAGTGTCGAGCACGATGTAGGTGTCGAGGGTGAACTGGCTGCTGGAGGTGATAACCCGTGCGTCATGAATGTTCAGGTTGAGCTGGTCCATCGCAGCCACGGTCACCGCGAAGAAGTCGTGCTGGTCCGGCGCGTAGATGAAAATCTGCGTGCCGCCTTCGAATTCGCGCTGCGTGGTTTCCTTGATCAGCACCAGCGGGCCGCCATCAGCGGGCTGTTGCAGGATCGCGTCACTGTGCCAGGCGACGTCGCCAGCGGTGTGGCGCAGGAAGTAATCGTCGCCCAGTTGCGACCACAAT
This sequence comes from Pseudomonas sp. AMR01, assembly GCF_041946035.1. Lineage (NCBI taxonomy): Bacteria > Pseudomonadati > Pseudomonadota > Gammaproteobacteria > Pseudomonadales > Pseudomonadaceae > Pseudomonas > Pseudomonas sp. AMR01. The sequence continues at coordinate 93,296 of NZ_JAUTYR010000013.1, read as the reverse complement.
TGCTCGACATCGTCCGGGTCGTTACCGCCACGCACGAGGATATCCAGGGCCGCGCTTTGGGTGCGGCGGATCTGCTCTTCGCGGTCCACCGGGTTTTCCAGGCCACGGCGCAAGGCGCGCTTGGTTTCGGTGTAGAGCTGGCGTAACAGGCTGGCGCGCCACGAGTTCCACAGCGTCGGGTTGGTGGCGTTGATGTCGGAAACGGTCAGCACGTACAGGTAGTCGAGGTGGGTTTCATCGCCGACGATCCCGGCGAAGTCGTGGATCACCTGTGGGTCGGACAAGTCCTTGCGCTGGGCAGTGGTCGACATCACCAAATGGTTTTGTACCAGCCAGACGATCAGGCGGCTGTCCCACACGGGCAATTGGTGGCGCTGGCAAAAGGCTTCGGCGTCGACCGCGCCGATTTCCGAGTGGTCGCCATGCCGGCCCTTGCCGATGTCGTGGTACAGGCCGGCCAGGTAGATCAGCTCCGGCTTGGGCAGCCTGGCCATTAGCTTGCTGGCCAGCGGGAATTTCTCTGACACCTGGGTGTACTGCAACTTACGCAGGTGTTTGATCAGATTCAGGGTGTGGGCGTCCACGGTATAGATGTGGAACAGGTCGTGTTGCATTTGCCCGACAATAAAGCCGAATTCCGGCAGGTAGCGCCCGAGTATGCCGTAACGGTTCATGCGGCGCAGGTTGCGGTGAATGCCGATCCTGCACTTGAACAGCTCGATAAACAGGCTGGTATTGCGGATGTCGTTGCGAAAATCGTCGTCGATAAGGTGGCGATTTTCTCGCAGCAAACGGATGGTATCGGCGCGCACGCCTTTGATTTCCGGCTGCTGGGCCATCAGCACGAAGATCTCCAGCATGGCGAACGGGGTGCGGCGGAACACGTTGTCGTGGCGCGCCTCGATGTAGCCGTCGTGCAGTTGGAAGCGTGAGTTGATCGGCTGCGGTGGCGCCTCGTCTTCGGGGGCCAGAATCACTTCTTCGAAGTGCTGGATGATCAGGTCGCTGAGCTGGGCAATGCTCATGACCACCCGGTAGTACTGCTGCATGAAGCTTTCGATGCTGGACTTCGCGTCTTCGCCTTCAAACCCCAGCAGGGTGGCGATGGAGCGCTGATGGTCAAACAGTAGGCGGTCTTCAGAACGCCCGGCGAGCATATGCAGGGCGTAGCGCACTTTCCACAGGAACTCCTGGGAAGAGGCCAGCAGCGCGTTTTCGCTCTCCACCAGGAAGCCTTCACCCGCCAGTGCGCGCAGGTTCAGGGTGCCGTATTGACGACGCGCAACCCACAAGATCGTCTGAATATCCCGCAGCCCGCCGGGCGAGCCTTTGACGTTGGGTTCCAGGTTGTATTCGGTGTCGTTGTACTTGTGGTGCCGGGCCTTCTGCTCGGCGCGCTTGGCCAGGAAAAACTCCTTGCTTGGCCACATGTGCGCGGTGCTGGTGACTTCGAGCATGCGTTGACGCAGGCGCTCGGGGCCGGCAATGGTGCGGCTTTCCATCAGGTTGGTGATGACGGTAAGGTCGGCGCGGGCCTCTTGGGCGCATTCGTCCACCGAGCGTACGCTTTGCCCCACTTCCAGGCCGATGTCCCACAGCAATGTGAGAAAACGCTCGATGGAATCGCGAAAGATCTCATGATCAGCGCTGTCCAGCAGGATCAGCAGGTCGATATCCGAGTAGGGATGCAGTTCGCCGCGGCCATAGCCGCCGACCGCCACCAGAGCGATATCAGCGTCTTCGCTCCAATTGAACTGTTCCCAGGCCTTTTGCAGGATGTTGTCGACGAACCAGGCGCGGTCCTCGATCAGCCGGCGGATGTCCCGCCCGCTGCGAAAGCGCGCATCGAGCACTTCGCGCGCCTGGCGGATAGCCTTCTTGAAGGCGAAAATGGGGCTCGCCTTCAAGGCCAGCTCCGCCTGGAACTGGCCACGGTCGAAGAGTTCGGGATCCACCTGGGGCATCGATCGGCTTTCCTTTCTATCTATAAGTCAGTCACAACACAGCATTGGAAAACCAGGCCAGCCTTTAAGCCGAAACGCGTGGAATCGTGTCGTCGGCGCGCAGGGTAAAGATTTCATAGCCGGTTTCTGTGACCAGCAGGGTGTGTTCCCACTGGGCCGAGAGCTTGCGGTCCTTGGTGATGGCGGTCCAGCCGTCGCCCAGCACCTTGGTGTCGGCCTTGCCCTGGTTGATCATCGGCTCGATGGTGAAGGTCATGCCGGCTTTCAGTTCCATGCCGGTGCCGGCGCGGCCGTAGTGCAAAATTTGCGGCTCTTCGTGGAACACAGTGCCGATGCCGTGGCCGCAGAACTCACGGACCACCGAGAAACCGTTCTTTTCGGCGTGTTTCTGGATCACTTCACCGATGTCGCCCAGGCGGCAGCCGGGTTTGACGATTTCGATGGCCTTGTACATGCATTCCTGAGTCACCTGGGACAGGCGCTCGGCCCAGACCGGCACGGTGCCGACGTGGAACATGCGGCTGGTGTCGCCGAAATAGCGGTCCTTGATCACAGTGACGTCGATGTTAAGGGTGTCGCCATCCTTCAACGGCTTGTCGCCGGGAATCCCGTGGCAGACCACGTGGTTGACCGAGGTGCAGATCGACTTGGGGAAACCCTTGTAGTTCAGCGGCGCAGGGATGGCTTTTTGCACGTTGACTATATAGTCGTGGCAGATCTGGTTCAGCGTGTCGGTGGTGACGCCTGGCTTGACATGCTCGGCAATCATTTCCAGCACGTCGGCAGCCAGTTTGCCGGCTATGCGCATGCCGGCGATGTCTTCGGCGGTTTTCAAACTAACGGTCATACAGGCTCTCTCTAGCGCGAGGCGCTGAAATCAATACGGTGTGCGGGCGTGCGACAAAAGGTTACAGAATTCGCACAAGCCTCAAAAAACGCGATTCTAACAGACGATGGCCTCAAATCATGAGCCCCTGATGATCGCTTCTCTCTATAGGTTAGGGGCATGTTGGCTCTATTCAAGGGGTTACATCAAAGCGGCCTGCAGCAAATGTGAATGCGTGTTCCGTTTTCGAGGATCCTGTGGTATAAAATGCGCCGCTTTCCGGGGATACCCCGCAGAGCTTAAATCCACACACGTGTCGACACGATGACCTGGGTGCCGGAGGCTTGAAGCCGCTGGTTGGTCATTGGGATACGTGGAGGCCAAACCCGACTTATTAAGGAACTATCATGTCCCAAGTCAACATGCGCGATATGCTGAAGGCCGGTGTGCACTTCGGTCACCAGACCCGTTACTGGAACCCGAAAATGGGTAAGTACATTTTCGGCGCGCGTAACAAGATCCACATTATCAACCTTGAAAAAACCCTGCCAATGTTCAACGAAGCTCTGACTTTCGTAGAGCGTCTGGCCCAGGGCAAAAACAAGATTCTGTTCGTCGGCACCAAGCGTTCCGCTGGCAAGATCGTTGCTGAAGAAGCAGCACGTTGCGGTTCGCCGTACGTCGATCACCGCTGGTTGGGCGGCATGCTGACCAACTTCAAAACCATCCGTGCTTCCATCAAGCGTCTGCGTGACCTTGAAGTGCAAGCCGAAGACGGTACTTTCGCCAAGCTGACCAAGAAAGAGGCGCTGATGCGCACTCGCGACCTGGAAAAGCTCGATCGTTCCCTGGGTGGTATCAAGGACATGGGCGGTCTGCCTGACGCACTGTTCGTTATCGACGTTGATCACGAGCGCATCGCGATCACCGAAGCCAACAAGCTGGGCATCCCGGTTATCGGCGTAGTCGATACCAACAGCAGCCCGGACGGCGTTGACTACATCATCCCAGGCAACGATGACGCAATCCGCGCTATCCAGTTGTACATGGGTTCGATGGCTGACGCTGTAATCCGTGGCCGCAACCACGTTGCTGGTGGTACCGAGCAGTTCGTTGAAGAAGCTCCGGTAGCTGCCGCTGAGTAATTGACGCCCTAGCGTTGACTCAGTAAGCAAAAAGGGGGCTTGGCCCCCTTTTTGCCACCTCGAAAACCGTTTGTCGGCACTCACTTGCACTAGCGCAACACAGCGACTGTAACGTGCGGCGGCCTACAACGGAGATTCGGGAAGAATTGATCGCCCGTTTGATCGGGTGGAATGGTTGAAAACCTATCCAAGAGGATTTTGAAATGGCAGAGATTACTGCAGCGTTGGTTAAAGAACTGCGTGAGCGTACCGGCGAAGGCATGATGGATTGCAAAAAGGCCTTGACCAAGGCCGGCGGCGACATCGAAAAAGCCATCGACGATATGCGTGCTTCGGGCGCCATCAAGGCTGCCAAGAAAGCCGGCAACGTAGCGGCTGAAGGCGCTATTGCTCTGGTTGAAGACGGTAAAACTGCCGTTCTGCTGGAAGTGAACTCGCAGACCGACTTCCTCGCTCTGCAAGACGATTTCAAGGCATTCGTTGCTGCCAGCGTCAAGAAAGCATTCGACGACAAGCTGACCACTGTTGAGCCGTTGATCGAAGCTCAAGAAGCGGATCGCCTGGTACTGGTCGGCAAGGTTGGCGAAAACGTCAACATCCGTCGCCTGGCTCGCGTTGAAGGTGATGTTGTTGGTGGTTACCTGCACGGCAACAAAATCGGCGTTGTGGTTGCCCTCAAAGGCGGCGACGTTGAACTGGCCAAAGACATCGCTATGCACGTAGCTGCCAGCAACCCTGAATTCCTGCTGCCATCGGAAGTGTCCGCTGACGCAATCGAGCGCGAGAAAGCCGTGTTCCTGAGCCTCAACGCTGACAAAATCGCTGGTAAGCCAGAGAACATCGTTGAAAACATGATCAAAGGCCGTATCAGCAAGTTCCTGGCTGAGGCTTCCCTGGTTGAGCAGGCGTTCGTCAAGAACCCTGAAATCAAGGTTGGCGAACTGGCCAAGAAAGCCGGTGCTGAAATCGTTTCCTTCACCTACTACAAAGTAGGCGACGGCATCGAGAAGCCGGTCGACGACTTCGCTGCTGAAGTTGCTGCCCAAGTTGCTGCTGCCAAGCAATAAGACGGTTTTTTAACTGTCGCCCGAAAGAGGCTGCCCGCTCACGCGCGCAGCCTCTTTTCAAATGGGAAGGCCGAATTTATTTGGATTCCTGTCGGAACTGGCTTACAAAGCCGTGTTCCGATGGCGCTGTGATAGCGTCCAGCTAGAGTAAACGCAAGCCGTAAACGGCTCGCCAAGAATTTTTAAAAATACGCCGCAGGAGAGATTCGCAATGGCTCAGCAGGGCAGTGGTTATCAGGCTCGCTATAAACGCATTCTACTCAAGCTTAGCGGCGAGGCCCTGATGGGCTCGGAAGAGTTCGGGATTGATCCCAAGGTACTCGACCGCATGGCGCTGGAAGTCGGCCAACTGGTTGGCATCGGCGTTCAGGTCGGCCTGGTTATCGGTGGCGGTAACCTGTTTCGCGGTGCTGCACTGAGCGCTGCGGGTATGGATCGGGTAACCGGCGACCACATGGGCATGCTGGCCACTGTGATGAACGCCCTGGCCATGCGCGACGCCCTCGAGCGAGCCAACATTACCGCTATCGTCATGTCGGCCATTTCCATGGTTGGCGTGACCGATCACTATGATCGACGCAAAGCCATGCGCCACCTCGATTCCAAGGAAGTGGTGATTTTTGCTGCAGGTACCGGTAACCCGTTCTTCACCACGGATTCGGCAGCCTGCCTGCGTGGTATCGAAATCAACGCGGACGTGGTGCTCAAAGCTACCAAGGTTGACGGTGTTTACACTGCAGACCCATTCAAAGACCCGCATGCCGAGAAGTTCGATCATCTGACCTACGATGAAGTGCTGGATCGCAAGCTGGGTGTGATGGACCTGACGGCTATTTGCCTGTGCCGCGACCACAAGATGCCGCTGCGCGTATTTAACATGAACAAGCCCGGCGCCCTGCTGAATATCGTACACGGCGGCGCGGAAGGGACTCTGATCGAGGAAATCGAACAATGATCAACGAAATCAAAAAAGACGCTCAAGAGCGCATGCACAAATCCCTGGAGTCGCTGAACCACGCGTTTGGTCAGATTCGTACAGGCAAGGCACACCCAAGCATTCTGGGTAGCGTGATGGTGCCGTACTACGGCACAGACACCTCCATCACCCAAGTCGCCAACATCACCGTAAAAGACTCGCGCACCCTGCAAGTCGTGGCCTTCGAGCGCAACATGCTCGGTGCTGTCGACAAGGCCATTCAGAGCGCCGGCCTGAACCTCAACCCGACCAACCTGGGCGAGTTGCTGCTGATCTCCATGCCTGCCCTGACTGAGGAAACCCGCAAGGGCTTCACCAAGCAGGCGCGCAGCGCCGCTGAAGATGCGCGTGTTGCCGTGCGTAACATCCGTCGTGATGCGTTGGGTGACTTGAAGAAGCTGGTCAAGGACAAGGAAATCAGCGAAGACGAAGAGCGTCGTGCCATCGCTGATATCGACAAGCTGACCAAGGAATCCGAGGCCCAGATCACCAAGGCCACGGAAGAGAAAGAAAAGGACCTGATGGCCGTATAAGGGATCAGGACGCCTTCATGGAAAAGACCAAGCAGACTGTGCCCTCCGCGGTGCCGCGCCATGTCGCGATCATCATGGATGGGAATAATCGCTGGGCGAAAAAACGCTTTATGCCGGGTGTCGCCGGGCATAAAGCGGGTGTTGATGCGGTACGGGCAGTGATCGAGGTGTGCGCCGAGGCCAAGGTCGAGGTGTTGACCCTGTTCGCCTTCTCCAGTGAAAACTGGCAGCGGCCTGCCGAAGAAGTCAGTGCCTTGATGGACTTGTTCTTCAAGGCCCTGCGTCGTGAGGCCAAGCGCCTTAATGACAACAACATCAGCCTGCGTATCATCGGTGATCGCTCGCGGTTCCACCCGGAACTGCAGGCGGCCATGCGCGAAGCCGAAGCCATCACTGCTGGCGCCAACCGTTTTGTGCTGCAGATTGCCGCCAATTACGGTGGTCAGTGGGACATCGCCCAGGCTGCGCAGCGGCTCGCCCGCGAAGTGCAGGCCGGCCATCTGCGGCCGGATGACATCACGCCTGAACTCTTGCAGACCTGTCTGGTAACCGGCGACCTGCCATTGCCTGACTTGTGCATCCGAACGGGTGGTGAGCACCGCATCAGCAATTTCCTGCTGTGGCAGCTGGCTTACACCGAGTTGTACTTCTCCGACCTGTTCTGGCCGGACTTCAAACACGATGCCATGCGTACTGCGCTGGCCGATTTCGCTTCCCGTCAGCGTCGCTTCGGTAAAACGAGCGAGCAGATCGAAGCTGGAGCCCGGGTTTAAATGCTTAAACAACGAATCATCACAGCACTCATCCTGCTGCCGATTGCCTTGTGCGGGTTTTTCCTGCTCGACGGGTCCGGCTTTGCGCTGTTTATTGGCCTGGTCGTAACCTTGGGTGCCTGGGAATGGGCGCGCCTGGCGGGCTTCAACGCTCAGCTGCCGCGTGTGGTTTACGCCGCAGTCGTGGCGCTGTTGTTGTTCCTGATGCATACCCTTTCCAGCACTGTCGTGCCATGGGTACTTGGCGCTGCGGTGTTGTGGTGGGTGCTTGCCACCTTCCTGGTGCTGACGTATCCGCGTACCAGCGGCCATTGGTCGAGTGTTGCCAGCAAACTGGTGATTGGCTTGCTGGTGCTGCTGCCGGCCTGGCAAGGGTTGGTTGAGATCAAAAATGCACCGATGGGCAACTGGCTCATCCTGGCCGTGATGGTGCTGGTCTGGGGCGCCGATATTGGTGCCTACTTCTCCGGTCGGGCGTTCGGCAAGCGCAAGCTGGCGCCGGCCGTCAGCCCGGGCAAAAGCTGGGAAGGGGTGTACGGCGGTCTGGCATTGACGCTGGTGATCACACTGGTTGTCGGGCTTGTGCGTGACTGGTCGGTGAAGGAAATATTCCTGGCTCTGCTGGGCACGGCCATTGTCGTGTTCATCTCGGTGGTGGGCGACCTTACTGAAAGCATGTTCAAGCGCCAGGCCGGTATCAAGGACAGCAGCAACCTGCTGCCGGGTCATGGTGGTGTGCTGGACCGTATTGACAGCCTTACCGCAGCGATCCCGATCTTTGCCGTGCTGTTGTGGATGACCGCTTCGTGAGCGGCTTGCAACAGGTCACCGTACTCGGTGCGACCGGTTCGGTCGGGCTGAGTACCCTGGACGTCATCGCTCGCCATCCCGATCGTTACCAAGTGTTCGCCCTCACCGGTTTCTCCCGCCTTGATGAATTGCTGGCCCTGTGCGTGCGTCACGTGCCCCGGTTCGCCGTAGTGCCCGAGGCAGTCGCTGCTCGAAGCTTGCAGGACGGCCTGCGCGCCGCAGGCCTTGCCACGCAGGTATTAGTGGGCGAGGAGGGCTTGTGCCAGGTCTCGGCTGACGCCGAGGTGGATACCGTGGTGGCCGCTATTGTGGGTGCGGCAGGTTTGCGTCCGACACTGGCCGCCGTCGATGCCGGCAAGAAAATCCTGTTGGCCAATAAAGAAGCGCTGGTGATGTCCGGCACGCTTTTTATGCAAGCGGTACGCAAGAGCGGCGCCGTTTTGCTGCCCCTCGACAGCGAGCACAACGCGATCTTTCAATGCATGCCCGGCGATTTTGCCCGTGGCCTGAGTCAGGTGGGTGTACGCCGGATTCTTCTGACGGCATCCGGTGGCCCATTCCGGCAAACTCCATTGGCTGAGCTGGAGCATGTGTCGCCGGACCAGGCTTGTGCACACCCGAACTGGTCCATGGGGCGCAAGATTTCCGTGGATTCGGCGAGCATGATGAACAAGGGTCTGGAGTTGATTGAGGCGTGCTGGCTGTTCGACGCACGGCCTGATCAGGTCGAAGTGGTGATTCACCCACAAAGTGTGATTCATTCCCTCGTCGACTATGTGGACGGTTCGGTGCTGGCCCAGTTGGGTAACCCCGACATGCGCACGCCGATCGCCAATGCCCTGGCTTGGCCGGAACGGATAGACTCGGGTGTGGCGCCGTTGGACTTGTTTGCCATTGCCCGGCTGGATTTCCAAGCGCCGGACGAGCAGCGCTTCCCGTGCCTGCGCCTGGCGCGTCAAGCTGCGGAAGTGGGCAACAGCGCTCCGGCGATGCTCAATGCGGCGAATGAAGTGGCTGTGGCGGCGTTTCTCGAACGGCGCATCCGCTTTCCACAGATCGCGAGTATCATCGAGGACGTTTTGAGCCTTGAGCCGGTCGTGGCTGTAGATGATTTGGGGGCAGTGTTCGAAGCTGATGCAAAAGCCCGGGCCCTGGCCGAGCAATGGTTGAACCGCAACGCGCGTTAGTCTGTGGGCAGGTTTGCGCCTTCAGGCACTGGATTGGAATGCGGAGAAATTAGATGAGTGCGCTCTACATGATTGTCGGCACCCTGGTTGCTCTGGGTGTGCTGGTCACCTTCCACGAATTCGGCCACTTTTGGGTGGCGCGTCGTTGCGGCGTCAAGGTATTGCGCTTTTCCGTCGGCTTCGGCATGCCGTTGCTGCGCTGGTACGACCGCCGTGGCACCGAGTTCGTGATTGCAGCCATCCCGCTTGGTGGTTACGTCAAGATGCTTGACGAGCGCGAAGGCGAAGTACCGGCAGATCAGCTGGACCAATCCTTCAATCGCAAGACCGTCCGTCAGCGTATCGCCATTGTTGCCGCCGGCCCGATCGCCAACTTTTTGCTGGCGATGGTGTTTTTCTGGATCCTGGCCATGGTCGGTAGCCAGGAAATGCGCCCCGTCATCGGCGCTGTCGAGGTTGGCAGCATTGCGGCCAAGGCTGGGCTGACCGCCGGGCAGGAAATTGTATCCATTGATGGCGAGCCCACCATGGGCTGGCGCGATGTCAATCTTCGCCTGGTGCGTCGCCTGGGTGAGAGTGGCTCGGTCAATGTCGTGGTGCGCGATCAGGACTCCACCGCTGAAACGCCGCGCGAACTGGCTCTGGATCGCTGGCTTCAGGGTTCCGATGAGCCTGATCCAATCAAGTCCCTGGGCATCCGTCCGTGGCGTCCGGCGTTGCCGCCGGTGCTTGCCGAGCTCGACCCAAAGGGTCCGGCCCAAGCCGCAGGTCTGAAAACCGGCGACCGCCTGTTGGCACTGGATGGTCAGGCGCTCGGCGACTGGCAGCAAGTGGTTGATCTGGTGCGTGTACGCCCTGATACCAAAATTGTGCTGAAAGTTGAGCGCGATGGTGCTCAAATCGATGTCCCTGTGACCCTGTCGGTTCGTGGGGAGGCCAAGGCGGCCGGGGGTTATCTGGGCGCCGGCGTCAAAGGCGTCGAATGGCCACCATCCATGCTGCGCGAGGTGAGTTACGGGCCGTTGGCAGCAATTGGCGAGGGTGCAAAACGCACTTGGACCATGAGTGTGCTGACGCTCGAATCCCTCAAGAAAATGTTGTTCGGCGAGCTCTCGGTAAAAAACTTGAGTGGACCGATAACCATTGCTAAAGTGGCGGGCGCTTCTGCCAAGTCGGGTGTCGCGGATTTCCTGAATTTCCTGGCTTATCTGAGTATTAGCCTTGGAGTTCTGAATTTGTTGCCCATTCCAGTATTGGATGGGGGGCATCTGTTGTTTTATCTGGTCGAGTGGGTGCGTGGTCGCCCCTTATCAGATCGGGTGCAGGGTTGGGGGATACAGATCGGTATCAGTTTGGTGGTCGGGGTGATGTTGTTAGCCCTGGTCAACGATCTGGGACGTCTGTAACGCTTCGCTGAATTGCGAATCTGCCGCATTTTGCGGCAGTTTGTTTATTGCCAGTTGGAATAAGAAAGGACTTCATGAAACGTCTGCTGCTAACTGCGGTTCTCACCGTATTGATGATCGCCGAAGTTCACGCCGAGTCCTTCACTATCTCCGATATTCGCGTCAACGGCCTCCAGCGGGTTTCCGCCGGTAGCGTCTTTGGTGCCTTGCCGTTGAACGTCGGGGAACAGGCTGATGACCGTCGCCTGGTGGAGTCCACTCGTGCGCTGTTCAAAACCGGGTTCTTTCAAGATATCCAACTGGGTCGCGAAGGTAACGTCCTGGTCATCACTGTCGTCGAGCGACCTTCCGTCGCCAGTATCGAGATCGAAGGCAACAAGGCGATCTCCACTGAAGACTTGATGAAAGGTCTCAAGCAATCCGGCCTGGCCGAGGGCGAGATCTTCCAGCGCGCCACCCTTGAGGGTGTGCGTAACGAACTGCAACGCCAGTACGTTGCCCAGGGTCGCTACTCCGCGACCGTGGAAACCGAAGTGATCCCGCAGCCTCGTAACCGTGTCGGCCTCAAGGTCAACATTAACGAAGGCACTGTGGCGGCGATTCAGCACATCAACGTGGTGGGCAACACCAAGTTTGATGATGAAGACCTGATCGGCCTGTTCGAACTCAAGACCACCAACTGGCTGTCGTTCTTCAAGAACGATGACAAGTACGCCCGTGAAAAGCTGTCCGGTGACCTGGAGCGTCTGCGTTCCTACTACCTGGACCGTGGCTATATCAACATGGATATTGCTTCGACCCAGGTGTCCATTACCCCGGACAAAAAACACGTCTACATCACCGTTAACGTTAACGAAGGCGAGAAGTACACCGTTCGTGACGTCAAACTCAGCGGCGACTTGAAAGTCCCTGAAGACCAGGTCAAGTCCCTGTTGCTGGTGCAGAAAGACCAGGTGTTCTCGCGCAAGCTGATGACCACCACGTCCGAGCTGATCACCCGCCGCCTGGGTAACGAAGGTTATACCTTCGCCAACGTTAACGGCGTACCGACTCCGCACGATGAAGACCACACTGTGGACATCACGTTCGTCGTCGATCCAGGCAAGCGTGCCTACGTGAACCGCATCAACTTCCGTGGCAACACCAAGTCTGCGGACGAAGTGCTGCGTCGTGAAATGCGCCAGATGGAAGGTGGCTGGGCGTCGACTTACCTGATCGACCAGTCCAAGACCCGTCTTGAGCGTCTGGGCTTCTTTAAGGAAGTCAACGTCGAAACCCCGGCCGTACCGGGTGTGGATGACCAGGTTGACGTGAACTACGCCGTAGAAGAGCAGGCATCCGGTTCCATCACCGCCAGCGTCGGTTTCGCACAAAGTGCCGGCTTGATCCTCGGTGGTTCGATTACCCAGAACAACTTCCTCGGTACCGGTAACAGGGTGTCCATCGGCCTGACCCGAAGCCAATACCAGAGCCGATATAACTTCGGTTATACCGACCCCTACTGGACTGCTGACGGTGTGAGCCTGGGCTACAACGCCTTCTATCGCACCACCGACTACAAAGACCTCGACGTTGATGTTGCAAGCTATGCAATCGACAGCCTCGGCGCTGGTGTCAACGTCGGCTATCCGATCAGTGAGACTTCGCGTCTGACCTTCGGCTTGACCGCGCAGCAGGACAAGATCAAGACCGGTGTATTCACCGTGGATGAGATCTTCAACTTCGTGCGTAAAGAGGGCGACCAGTTCCTGAACTTCAAGGCATCGGCCGGTTGGTCGGAATCGACTCTGAACAAAGGTGTGCTGGCAACCCGTGGTCACTCCCAGAGCTTGACGGCTGAAGTCACCACGCCGGGCAGCGACCTTTCGTTCTTCAAACTCGACTACCGTGGTCAGTTGTTCCAGCCGCTGAGCGATAACTACACCATGCGCCTGCACACTGAGCTGGGCTACGGCGACGGTTATGGTTCGACCAGTGGTCTGCCGTTCTATGAGAACTATTATGCAGGTGGTTTCAACTCGGTTCGTGGCTTCAAGGACAGCACTTTAGGCCCGCGTGGTACTCCGAGCCGTGGCGTTGCCCAGACTGGTAACGCTGGGACACAACAAGATACGGACAACGATCCGCTGCCGTTCGGTGGTAACGTGCTGATTCAAGGTGGCGCAGAGATCCTGTTCCCGCTGCCATTCGTCAAAGATCAGCGTTCGTTGCGTACTTCGGTCTTCTGGGACGTGGGTAACGTGTTCGACTCCAAGTGCGAGCAGATCATCAATCCGAGCGGCTTGAAGTCCAACACGCAATGCAACGACGTGAGCCTCAGCAACCTGGCGAGCTCGGTGGGTGTAGGCGTGACCTGGGTGACCGCCCTTGGCCCATTGAGCTTTGCTCTAGCCATGCCGGTCAAGAAACCGGATAACGCTGAAACCCAGATTTTCCAATTCTCCCTCGGCCAGACGTTCTAAGCGTCTGACCCAAGATAACGACAACGGATTCTGTAGGAGTACATCGTGCGTAAGTTGACTCAATTGGTTCTGCTGGCCACCGTGCTGGTAACCACACCGGCCTTCGCCGAAATGAAAATTGCCGTTCTGAACTATCAGATGGCACTGTTGGAATCCGACGCGGCCAAACGTTACGCAGTGGATGCCGAGAAAAAATTCGGTCCACAGCTGACCAAGCTGAAGACGCTGGAAAGCAGCGCCAAGGGCATCCAGGATCGTCTGGTAGCCGGTGGCGACAAAATGCAGCAAGGCGAGCGCGAGCGTCTGGAGCTTGAATTCAAGCAAAAGGCTCGTGACTACCAGTTCCAATCCAAGGAGCTGAACGAAGCCAAAGCTGTTGCTGACCGCGAAATGCTCAAGCAGCTCAAGCCGAAGCTCGACAGCGCAGTGGAAGAAGTCATCAAGAAAGGTGCCTTTGACCTGGTGTTCGAGCGCGGCGCCGTGATTGACGTCAAGCCTCAATACGACATCACCCGTCAGGTGATCGAGCGCATGAATCAGCTGAAGTAAGCCATGACCGCGACTATCAAGCTCGGCGAGTTGGCCGAGTTCCTGGGGGCCACCTTGAGTGGCTCCCCGGAGAAAGAAATTACTGGGCTAGCCACCTTGCAGGAGGCTGGCCCAGCTCAGTTGAGCTTCCTCGCAAATCCTCAATACCGTAAATACCTGGTCGACAGCAAAGCCGCAGCCGTGTTGCTCAAAGCTGCTGACGCCGAAGGGTTCACTGGGGATGCGCTGGTGGTAGCTGACCCATACCTGGCCTATGCCCAGGTTTCACACCTGTTTGATCCCAAGCCCAAAGCCGCCGCCGGTATTCATCCGTCTGCGGTAGTGGCCGACGATGCGCAGGTTGATCCTGCTGCTTCCATTGGTGCTTTTGCCGTGATCGAGAGCCGCGCGCGCATTGCCGCCGGTGTAACAGTTGGCGCGCATTGCTTCATCGGCGCGCGCTGTGAAATCGGTGCCGGTGGTTGGCTCGCGCCTCGTGTCACCCTGTACCACGATGTGCGTATTGGTGAGCGGGTCGTCATTCAATCGGGCGCTGTGATTGGTGGTGAAGGCTTCGGTTTTGCCAACTCAAAAGGCATCTGGAACAAGATTGCCCAGGTCGGCGGCGTAGTGATCGGCGATGACGTGGAAATCGGTGTGAATACGGCAGTGGATCGCGGGGCCTTGGCCGATACCGTGATCGGCAACGGCGTGAAGCTCGATAACCAGATCCAGATCGCCCACAACGTGCAGATTGGCGATCACACCGCCATGGCGGCGTGCGTGGGTATTTCCGGCAGCACCAAAATCGGCAAGCATTGCATGCTCGCCGGTGGCGTAGGGCTGGTGGGGCATATCGAGATTTGCGACAACGTGTTCATCACGGGCATGACCATGGTGACCCACTCGATTACCGAGCCGGGTGCCTATTCTTCCGGTACCGCCATGCAGCCGGCGGCTGAGTGGCGCAAAAGTGCAGCGCGGTTGAGGCAGCTCGACGACATGGCCCGGCGCCTCAAACAGCTGGAAAAGCGTGTTGGAGACGTGACCCCTGGCGGTAATGCTTCATCAGAAGGCTGAGACCATTTCCATATCAAGTGTGTACAGCCGCTAGACTGCCTCCTTGATTTGCTAGAGGGGCGTGCTTTTAGTCCGCCCGCCCCCAATCTTTATTACAGGCTTCCCCCCGAAATGATGGACATCAACGAGATTCGCGAATACCTGCCTCACCGCTACCCGTTCCTGCTGGTAGACCGTGTGACGGACCTCAATGTTGAGGAAAAGCGCATTCGTGCCTACAAGAATGTCAGCATCAACGAACCGTTCTTCAATGGTCACTTCCCGGCGCATCCAATCATGCCGGGCGTGCTGATCATCGAAGCGATGGCCCAGGCTGCCGGTATCCTTGGTTTCAAAATGCTCGACCTCAAGCCTGCCGATGGCACGCTGTATTATTTCGTGGGCTCCGACAAGCTGCGTTTCCGCAACCCGGTCACTCCGGGTGACCAGTTGATCCTGGAAGCCAAGTTCATCAGCTGCAAACGCCAGATCTGGAAGTTCGAATGCCAGGCCTCGGTGGATGGCAAGCCAGTGTGCTCCGCTGAGATCATCTGTGCGGAACGCAAACTATGAGTTTGATTGACCCTCGCGCAATCATCGATCCGTCGGCCGTTCTGGCCGCCGACGTTGAGGTCGGCCCTTGGTCGATCGTCGGCGCAGGTGTTGAAATCGGCGAGGGTACTGTCATCGGGCCACACGTGATCCTTAAAGGTCCGACCCGCATTGGCAAACACAATCGTATCTACCAGTTTTCCTCGGTAGGCGAAGACACCCCGGACATGAAGTACAAGGGTGAAGAAACACGTCTGGTAATCGGTGATCACAACATCATTCGTGAAGGCGTGACCATTCACCGTGGCACTGTGCAGGATCGTGCCGAGACCACGCTGGGTGATCACAACCTGGTTATGGCCTATGCGCACATCGGTCATGACAGTGTGATCGGCAACCATTGCATCCTGGTCAACAACACCGCGTTGGCGGGCCATGTGCACGTGGATGACTGGGCGATTCTGTCCGGCTTTACCCTGGTGCATCAGTATTGCCATATCGGCGCCCACAGCTTTTCCGGCATGGGCACTGCCATCGGCAAAGATGTACCTGCGTTTGTTACCGTCTTCGGCAACCCGGCCGAAGCGCGCAGCATGAACTTTGAAGGCATGCGTCGTCGCGGTTTCAGCGAAGACGCGATTCACGCCCTGCGCCGCGCCTACAAGGTGGTTTATCGCCAGGGTCTGACGGTTGAGCAGGCCCTGGCCGAACTAACTGAGCCTTCAACGCAGTTCCCGGAAGTCGCGGTGTTCCGTGACTCGATCCAGGCATCGACCCGCGGCATCACCCGCTAACCATGGCCAATCTGCGTATCGCGCTGGTGGCCGGTGAAGCTTCCGGTGATATTTTGGGCGCAGGCCTGATGCGAGCCCTCAAGGCCCAGCATCCTGCGGTGGAATTTATCGGGGTGGGTGGCCCGCTGATGCAGGCCGAAGGTCTCACCTCCTACTTTCCCATGGAGCGCTTGTCGGTCATGGGGCTGGTGGAAGTGCTGGGCCGTCTGCGTGAGCTGCTGGCTCGCCGCAAGCTGCTGATCCAGACCCTCATCGAAGAAAAGCCCGACGTCTTTATCGGCATCGATGCACCGGATTTCACCCTTAATATTGAGCTCAAGTTGCGTCAGGCCGGGATCAAGACCGTGCATTACGTCAGCCCGTCCGTGTGGGCGTGGCGGCAGAAGCGCGTGTTGAAGATCCGTGAAGGCTGCGACTTGATGCTGACCCTGCTGCCGTTCGAGGCCCGTTTCTACGAAGAGAAGGGCGTGCCGGTGCGGTTTGTCGGCCACACGCTGGCTGACGCCATTCCTCTGCAAGCAGACCGAGCGGCGGCCCGTGCCGAGCTGGGCGTGCCCGACGGCCCGCTCGTTGCGCTGATGCCGGGCAGTCGTGGCGGCGAAGTGGGGCGCCTCGGCGCGCTGTTTTTTGACGCCGCCGAGCGGCTGCAGGTACTCAAGCCAGGTGTACGTTTCGTGCTGCCATGCGCGAGCCCGCAACGTCGTGCGCAAATCGAGACGCTGCTGGCAGGGCGCAACCTGCCGCTGACCTTGCTCGACGGTCAGTCGCACCTGGCCCTGGCCGCCTGCGATGCGGTGCTGATCGCCTCCGGCACCGCGACCCTGGAAGCCTTGCTGTACAAGCGCCCGATGGTCGTGGCCTATCGCCTGGCGCCGCTGACCTTCTGGATTCTCAAGCGCATGGTCAAAAGCCCCTACATCTCCTTGCCTAACTTGCTGGCCCAGCGCCTGCTGGTGCCGGAATTGTTGCAGGACGATGCGACGCCTGAGGCCCTGGCACAAACACTACTCCCCCTGATTGAAGGCGGCGAAGAGCAGACCCGTGGTTTTGACGACATCCATCGCACCTTGCGCCGTGATGCGTCGAATCAGGCGGCGGATGCCGTGCTGACCCTGATTGGCCACACACAGGAAACCCCATGAAGACGCAAATCGGCCTGGATTTCAGCCTGGTTGCCGAAGCCCACGAACTGGTGGCCGGTGTTGATGAAGTCGGGCGCGGCCCACTGTGTGGCGCAGTGGTGACGGCGGCGGTGATTCTTGATCCGAACCGTCCGATTCTCGGCCTCAACGACTCGAAGAAGCTCACCGAAGCGCGCCGTGAAAAGCTCTATGACGAGATTTGCGAAAAGGCCCTGAGCTGGCACATCGCGCGGGCCGAAGTTGAAGAAATCGATAAGCTGAATATTTTGCACGCCACCATGCTCGCCATGCAGCGCGCGGTCGAAGGCCTGCACATCACGCCAAAAATGGCGATGATCGACGGTAACCGCTGCCCGAAACTGGCGATGCCGTCTGAGGCCGTGGTCAAGGGTGACAGCAAGGTGCCGGCCATCGCCGCCGCCTCGATCTTAGCCAAGGTCAGTCGCGACCGAGAAATGGCCGCGTTCGAATTGATCTACCCTGGCTATGGCATCGGTGGCCACAAGGGCTACCCGACGCCCGTTCATCTGGAAGCACTGGCTCGTCTTGGCCCAACGCCGATCCATCGTCGCTCGTTTGCCCCGGTCCGTCAGGCTTACGAGCTGCGCGAGAGCCTCAGCGAGGTTTAGTCGCAAGGCTGATGTTTTGCTCAAGGCCCGGTACAATCCGGGCCTTGTTGTCTCCACGTATTAGAACAGGATCACTATGCCGGCTTCATTCGTTCACCTGCGCCTGCACACTGAATACTCCCTGGTCGACGGCCTGGTACGGATCAAACCGCTGGTCAAAACCCTGGTGGGCATGAACATGCCTGCGGTGGCGGTGACCGATCAGAACAACATGTGTTCGCTGGTCAAGTTCTACAAGAACGCCATGGGCGCCGGTATCAAGCCGATCTGCGGCGTCGACCTGTGGCTGTCCAATAAAGACCCGGATAACCCCCTGAGCCGTATCAGCCTCCTGGCAATGAATGGCGTGGGTTATCGCAACCTCACCGAATTGATTTCTCGCGGTTTTATCGACGGTCAACGCAATGGCTCGATCATCATCGAGCGCGAGTGGGTGGCCGAAGCCAGCGAGGGCGTGATCATGCTCTCGGCGGCCAAAGAGGGCGAAATCGGCATCGCGCTGCTGGGCGGCAACCCCCAGGAAGCCGAGGTGTTGGCCCGCGAATGGATGGGTGTGTTCCCCGACCGCTTCTATGTAGAAGTGCAGCGCACCAACCGTCCCAACGATGAAGAGCACCTGCACGCTGCCGTAGCCCTGGCCGACAAGCTCGGCGCGCCGTTGGTGGCGACCAACGATGTGCGTTTTATCAAGAAAGAAGACTTCGAAGCCCACGAAACCCGCGTGTGCATCGGCGAAGGCCGGGCGCTCGACGACCCGCGCCGCTCGAAAAACTACAGCGAAGAGCAGTACCTCAAAAGCGCCGAAGAGATGGCCGAGCTGTTCAGCGACCTGCCCGAGGCGCTGGAAAACTCCGTCGAGATTGCCAAACGCTGCAATATTGAAGTGAAGCTGGGCAAGCACTTCCTGCCCAACTTCCCGATTCCCGATGGCATGACCATCGATGAGTATTTCCGCAAGGTGTCGTTTGATGGCCTTGAAGATCGCCTGAGCGTTCTGCTGCCCAAAGACACGACCGAGGACTACGACGCCAAGCGCCAGGTGTACGTCGACCGGCTGAATTTCGAGCTGGATATCATCATCCAGATGGGGTTCCCCGGTTACTTCCTGATCGTAATGGACTTTATCCAGTGGGCCAAAAGCAACGGCGTGCCTGTTGGGCCTGGCCGGGGGTCGGGTGCCGGGTCGCTGGTGGCCTATGTGCAGAAGATTACTGACCTTGACCCGCTGGAATATGACCTGCTGTTCGAACGGTTCCTGAACCCGGAACGGGTATCCATGCCCGACTTCGACGTCGACTTCTGCATGGACGGTCGCGACCGCGTGATCGAATACGTGGCCGAAAAATACGGCCGCAATGCGGTCAGCCAGATCATCACCTTCGGTTCCATGGCGGCCAAAGCGGTAATCCGCGACGTGGCGCGGGTGCAGGGCAAGTCCTACGGCTTGGCCGATCGCCTGTCGAAGATGATCCCGTTTGAAGTCGGCATGACCCTCGAAAAGGCCTACGAGCAGGAAGAAATCCTGCGCGACTTTATCAAGATCGATGAAGAAGCCGCCGAAATCTGGGACATGGCGCGCAAGCTTGAAGGGGTTGTGCGTAACGTCGGTAAACACGCCGGTGGCGTAGTGATTGCGCCGACCAAACTCACGGATTTCTCGCCGATCTATTGCGACGAAGAGGGTGGCGGCCTGGTAACCCAGTTCGACAAGGACGACGTGGAGGCCGCCGGCCTGGTGAAGTTCGACTTCCTCGGCCTGCGCACCCTGACGATCATCGACTGGGCGCTCAAGACCATCAACCGCGAGCGCGCCAAGGTCGATGAGGCGCCGCTGGATATCGCGTTTATCCCGCTGGACGACAAACCGACTTACCAGTTGCTGCAAAAAGCCGAGACCACGGCGGTGTTCCAGCTCGAGTCGCGCGGCATGAAAGAGCTGATCAAAAAGCTCAAGCCCGACTGCCTGGAAGACTTGATCGCCTTGGTGGCCCTGTTCCGTCCGGGCCCTTTGCAATCGGGCATGGTTGATGACTTTATCAACCGTAAGCACGGCCGCGCCGAACTGGCTTACCCGCACTCCGATTACCAGTACGAAGGCCTCAAGCCGGTATTGGCGCCGACCTACGGCATCATCCTGTATCAAGAGCAGGTGATGCAGATCGCTCAGGTGATGGCCGGCTACACACTTGGCGGCGCAGACATGTTGCGTCGCGCCATGGGTAAGAAAAAGCCCGAGGAAATGGCCAAGCAGCGCGGCGGTTTCATTGAAGGTTGCGCCAGCAACAACATCGACGCCGACCTGGCCGGTAACATTTTCGACCTGGTGGAAAAATTCGCCGGTTACGGCTTCAACAAATCTCACTCCGCCGCCTACGGCCTGGTGTCGTACCAGACTGCCTGGCTGAAAACCCACTACCCGGCGCCGTTCATGGCCGCGGTACTCTCGGCGGACATGCACAACACCGACAAGGTCGTGACCTTGATCGAGGAAGTGCGCACCATGAAGCTGCGCCTCGACGCGCCGGACGTGAACGCCTCGGAGTTCAAGTTCACGGTGAACGACGACGGCCGCATCATCTATGGCCTGGGTGCGATCAAAGGCGTGGGCGAAGGCCCAGTGGAAGCCATCGTCGAAGCGCGCCAGCACGGGCCATTCAAGGACCTGTTCGACTTCTGCGCGCGGGTTGACCTCAAGCGCATCAACAAACGAACCCTCGATGGCTTGATCCGCAGCGGCGCACTCGACCGCCTCGGCCCCTATTTCCATGATGAGCCGAAGGCTTATCAGGCCAATATCGACCGCAACCGCGCGGTGTTGCTGACCGCCATGGAAGAAGCGATCAAGGCCGCCGAACAAACTGCGCGCACCCACGACAGCGGGCATGCCGACCTGTTTGGCGGGTTGTTCGTCGAAGCCGACGCCGACGTTTACGCCAACCACCGCAAGGCCAAGGACCTGACCCTCAAGGAACGCCTCAAGGGTGAGAAAGACACCCTGGGCCTGTACTTGACCGGTCACCCGATTGACGAATACGAAGGCGAAATCCGCCGGTTCGCCCGTCAGCGCATCATCGACCTGAAACCGGCGCGCGACACCCAGACCGTCGCCGGCATGATCATCGCCCTGCGCGTGATGAAAAATAAGAAGGGCGACAAGATGGGCTTTATCACCCTCGATGACCGCTCGGGCCGTATCGAGGCGTCGCTGTTTGCCGACGCGTTCCACTCCGCCCAATCGCTGCTGCAAACTGACGCGATGGTGGTGGTGGAAGGGGAGGTCAGTAACGACGACTTCTCCGGCGGCCTGCGCCTGCGGATCAAGCGGGTGATGAGCATGGAAGATGCGCGCACCAATTTGGCCGAAAGCCTGCGCCTGAAGGTCAAGACTGAAGCGCTGAAGGGCGATCAGCTACGTTGGTTGGGGGACTTGCTCAAACGCCATCGTGGCGCGTGCCCGGTGACCATGGAGTACACCGGCAATGACGCCAAGGCGATGCTGCAGTTTGGCGAGACCTGGCGAATTGACCCCGCCGATGGCTTGATTCAAGCATTGCGTGACCAGTTTGGCCGTGACAACGTCTTCCTCCAATACCGTTGACGGCCAGGGGATGACAAATCCCCTGATCTCGACCCATTATTTAATCTCGACCTAGACGCGCCTCTCCCTTAAGGTAGGGCGCGAATAGACAACCGGCTGGCCAGGCACTCCTTGGCCGTCGACCCAAGACGGACGCTTATGAACCCGAATTTTCTTGATTTCGAACAGCCGATCGCTGACCTGCAAGCCAAGATCGAAGAACTGCGCCTGGTCGGCAATGACAATTCGCTGAACATCGGCGATGAGATCGCTCGCCTGCAAGACAAGAGCAGCACGCTCACCGAAGACATCTTCGGCAAGCTGACCAGCTGGCAGATCGCGCGCCTGGCCCGCCACCCGCGCCGTCCGTACACCCTGGATTACATTCAGCACATCTTCACCGAGTTCGACGAGCTGCATGGCGACCGCCACTTCTCCGACGACGCGGCCATTGTGGGCGGTATCGCTCGCCTGGACGACCAGCCAGTGATGGTGATCGGTCACCAGAAAGGCCGTGAAGTGCGCGAAAAAGTTCGCCGCAACTTCGGCATGCCGCGCCCGGAAGGCTACCGCAAGGCGTGCCGCCTGATGGAGATGGCCGAGCGCTTCAAGATGCCAATCCTGACCTTCATCGACACTCCGGGTGCTTACCCGGGTATCGACGCCGAAGAGCGTAACCAGAGCGAAGCGATCGCCTGGAACCTGCGCGTGATGTCCCGCCTGAAAACCCCGATCATCGCCACCGTGATTGGTGAAGGCGGTTCCGGCGGCGCACTGGCCATTGGCGTATGCGACCAACTGAACATGCTGCAATATTCGACCTACGCGGTGATCTCGCCGGAAGGTTGCGCCTCGATCCTGTGGAAAACCGCCGAAAAAGCGCCGGACGCAGCTGAAGCCATGGGCATCACGGCCGATCGCCTGAAAGGTCTGGGCATCGTCGACAAAGTCATCGCCGAGCCTCTGGGCGGCGCGCACCGTGACCCGGCTGCAGCTGCTGCGAACATCCGTGCAGAACTGGGCTCGCAACTGGCAATGCTCAAGAAGCTTGATAACGAGGCGCTGTTAAAGCGTCGTTATGAGCGTTTGATGAGCTACGGTCTCTGATCAAATACTGATCTGGCAGACAATGCTGTACTCATGTGGGAGCGGGCTTGCTCGCGAAAGCGGTGAATCAGTCAATATATTCAGTGACTGACACCACGTTTTCGCGAGCAAGCCCGCTCCCACATTTGCTTTGTGTATGCTGGGCTATCGTGTTCCAAGTATGCGGCGACAATGTGTGATGAAACGAACTCTGACCACCAAACTGCTGCAAGCCCTGGGTCCCTGGCAAAATGCACCGGCGTGGCATATCGCTTTCTCCGGCGGACTGGATTCCACTGTCCTGCTCCATCTCCTGGCTTCCCTGCCAGAAACCGAAACTCTCCCGACCCTGAGCGCAATCCATGTCCACCATGGCCTGCAAGCTGCTGCTGACGCCTGGCCAAGCCATTGCCAGTCGATATGCGACAGCCTGGGCGTACCCCTGCGTGTCATGCGCGTACAGGTACAAGCCGGTGCCAGTCTTGAGCGGGCCGCTCGTAATGCGCGTTACCAGGCATTTATAGAGGTGACCGGGGCAGGGGAAGTGCTGCTCACTGCCCAGCACCGCGACGATCAAGCTGAAACCCTGTTATTCCGCCTGCTGCGTGGGGCCGGGGTGCGAGGCTTGGCGGCAATGCCGCCGCATCGCCCGTTGGCAGCTGGTTATCTGGTACGGCCTTTATTGGATGTAGCGAGGGGGGAGTTGGAAGCCTACGCCCACGAGCACCAGCTCAAGTGGATTGAAGACCCGTCCAACGCCGATCAGCGGTTTTCGCGCAATTATCTGCGCCACACAGTGTTTCCAACCCTGACGGAGCGCTGGCCGCATGCAGCCTCAAGCCTGGCTCGCTGCGCCGAGCACCTGAGCGAGGCGCAAAGCCTGTTGGATGAATTGGCGCAGATGGATCTTATGGCAGCCGATGAGCCGTCGCCGTTTCCGTGGCTGCCCTTACCGAGCCTGGCGCTGGCTTCATTGCGCGAACTTTCCGATGCCCGCCAGCGCAACGCCCTGCGTCACTGGCTGACGCCTCTCACGCGCTTACCCGACAGCGACCACTGGGCCAGCTGGCATACCCTGCGCGATGCGAAAAGTGACGCACAGCCCCTCTGGCGTCTTGCCGACGGTGATTTGCACCGCTGTGGTGAGCGTATCTGGTGGTTATCTACCGCGTGGTCGGAATTTTCCGACGTGTCGGTGAGCTGGCCGCACCCGCAAATCCCGCTAGAGTTACCTGGCAATGGCCAACTGAAATTTATCGGCAGTGCGCCAGGAGGCCCGTTGGAGGTGCGCTATCGCCAGGGCGGCGAAATCATGGAAGTGCCAGGTCGCGGTCGACGTGACTTGAAGCGTCTGCTTAATGAAAGTGGTTTGCCGGGGTTCGTCCGTGGCAGATTGCCGCTGCTGTATCAGGGCGAGCAATTGCTGGCTGTGCCAACCCTTGCGGGGTTATGGCCCGGTTCGTCGGATGGCTGGCAATTACAGTGGATGCCACAGACCTGCGATCAAGGTTTGAGCTGATAGAGCCTTTCCGGTAGACTACGCTCCCTTCTTGATACAACTTCTGTGGATTCGCCTGAATCGCAGTAGTTGCCGATTACCAAGCAGTCTTTGCTGGGCGATTCCAAAAAATGTGTAGCGATCAACGTACCGGTGTTTCATTGCTGGTCTGTCACAACGCGGCGGTTTTTTTGAAAGGTGCACTGTGATTAATGCAGGTGATCGGGGGCTTCGGCCTTCCTTCGCTTTCCCCGGCGGCTCGGACCGCTTTAACGCAGACTTCTAGGGTTTTTCATGACGCGCTACATATTCGTCACGGGCGGTGTTGTTTCTTCATTGGGGAAAGGCATTGCCTCCGCTTCATTGGCGGCCATCCTGGAGGCGCGGGGACTTAAGGTCACCATGCTCAAGCTGGACCCGTACATCAACGTTGACCCGGGCACCATGAGCCCGTTCCAGCACGGTGAAGTGTTCGTCACACACGACGGCGCCGAGACCGACCTGGACCTGGGCCACTACGAGCGGTTCATCCGCACGACCATGACTCAGAACAACAACTTCACCACCGGCCGTGTCTACGAGCACGTGTTGCGCAAAGAGCGCCGTGGTGACTATCTGGGTGCAACCATCCAGGTGATCCCGCACATCACCGACGAAATCAAGCGCCGCATCATCAAGGGTGCAGGCGATGCCGACGTGGCGATGGTCGAGATCGGTGGCACCGTGGGTGACATCGAATCCCAACCGTTCCTCGAAGCCATCCGCCAGTTGCGTTTCGAAGTCGGCGCCAAGCGCGCGATGCTGATGCACCTCACGCTGGTGCCGTACATCGCCACCGCCGGCGAAACCAAAACCAAGCCTACCCAGCACTCGGTCAAGGAACTGCGTTCCATCGGCCTGCAGCCGGACGTGCTGGTATGCCGCTCCGATCACCCGATCGACATTTCTTCGCGTCGCAAGATCGCGCAATTCACCAACGTTGAAGAACGTGCGGTGATCGCGCTGGAAGACGCCGACACCATCTACAAGATCCCGGGCATCCTGCATGCGCAAGGCCTGGATGATTTTGTGGTCGAGCGTTTCGGCCTGCAGTGCACCGGCGCGGACCTGTCTGAGTGGGAAGCGGTGGTTGACGCCAAGCTCAACCCTGAGCACGAAGTCACCATCGCCATGGTCGGCAAGTACATGGAGCTGTTGGACGCGTACAAGTCGCTGATCGAAGCGATGAGCCACGCCGGTATCAGCAACCGCACCAAGGTTAACCTGCGCTACATCGATTCCGAAGACATCGAAAACCAGGGCACGGCCTTGCTTGAAGGTGTTGATGCGATCCTCGTCCCCGGCGGTTTCGGCCTGCGTGGCGTGGAAGGCAAGATCACTGCCGTGCAGTTCGCTCGTGAAAACAAGGTGCCGTACCTGGGCATCTGCCTGGGCATGCAAGTGGCGGTTATCGAGTTCTCGCGTAACGTGCTGGGCTGGAAAGACGCCAACTCCACCGAGTTCGATCACACCAGCGGCCACCCGGTCGTGGGCTTGATCACCGAGTGGGAAGACGCCACCGGCGCTGTTGAAACCCGTACTGAAACCTCCGACCTGGGCGGCACCATGCGCCTTGGCGCGCAGGATTGCCTGCTGGAGCCGGGTTCGCTGGTTCACGATTGCTACGGCAAGGACGTGATCGTCGAGCGTCACCGTCACCGCTATGAAGTGAACAACAACCTGCTGCCGCAGATCAAAGAAGCCGGCCTGAAAATCTCCGGTCGCTCCGGTGACGGCAAGCTGGTTGAAGTGGTCGAAGCGCCGGATCATCCGTGGTTCGTGGCCTGCCAGTTCCACCCTGAGTTCACCTCGACGCCGCGCGACGGTCACCCGTTGTTCACCGGTTTCGTTAAAGCAGCACTGACGCAACATCAGAAGAAGGCGTAAACCTGATGGCCCAGAAGATCATTCGCGTAGGCGACATCGAGATTGCCAACGACAAGCCCATGGTGCTGTTCGGCGGCATGAACGTGCTGGAAAGCCGCGACATGGCGATGCAGGTCTGTGAAGAGTACGTCAAGGTGACCGAGAAACTCGGTATCCCTTACGTATTCAAGGCCAGCTTCGACAAGGCCAACCGCTCGTCCGTGACCTCCTATCGCGGCCCTGGCCTTGAAGAAGGCATGCGGATCTTCCAGGACATCAAGCAAGCTTTCGGCGTGCCGATCATCACCGACGTCCACGAGCCTGAACAGGCTGCCGTGGTCGCCGAGGTGTGCGACATCATCCAGTTGCCGGCCTTCCTGTCGCGCCAGACTGACCTGGTCGTTGCGATGGCCAAGACCGGCGCGGTGATCAATATCAAGAAAGCCCAGTTCCTCGCGCCTCAGGAAATGAAACACATCCTGAGCAAGTGCGTGGAAGCGGGTAACGACCAGTTGATCCTTTGCGAGCGCGGTTCGAGCTTCGGCTACAACAACCTCGTGGTGGACATGCTCGGTTTCGGCATCATGAAACAGTTTGAATACCCGGTGTTCTTCGACGTGACCCACGCGCTGCAAATGCCCGGTGGCCGCGCCGATTCCGCCGGTGGGCGTCGTGCCCAGGTGCTGGACCTGGCCAAGGCTGGCATCAGCCAGTCGCTGGCGGGCCTGTTCCTGGAAGCTCACCCGGACCCGGACAACGCCAAATGCGACGGCCCTTGCGCCCTGCGCCTGGACAAGCTGGAGCCTTTCCTGGCCCAGTTGAAGCAGTTGGATGAACTGGTCAAGAGTTTTCCGACAGTAGAGACCGCGTAAGCCGCGTTTCTCCGGTAGACTTTCCCTCGCTTTACGCTCAGGCCTGCGGGCCTGAGCCTTGTCGTCTGCAAGCCTGCCCCGTTGTTCCACCCTTGCGGTCGGTCAAAAGATTTCCTTCAGCTGCGTCGTTTTCGTCAACTTTGGAGTGTTTACAACAATGGCAAAAATCGTCGACATCAAAGGTCGTGAAGTTCTCGACTCCCGTGGCAACCCTACCGTCGAAGCCGACGTGCTTCTCGATAACGGCATCATCGGCAGCGCCTGCGCGCCGTCCGGTGCTTCCACAGGTTCCCGCGAAGCGCTGGAATTGCGTGATGGCGACAAGAGCCGTTACCTGGGCAAAGGTGTACTCAAAGCGGTGGCCAACATCAACGGCCCGATCCGCGACCTGTTGCTGGGCACTGACCCGCTGGACCAGAAAGCCCTGGACCACGCGATGATCAAACTCGACGGCACCGAAAACAAAGGCAGCCTGGGCGCCAACGCGATCCTCGCCGTGTCCCTGGCAGCCGCCAAGGCCGCAGCACAGGACCAGGACCTGCCGTTGTACGCGCACATTGCCAACCTGAACGGCACTCCGGGTGTTTACTCGATGCCGGTTCCGATGATGAACATCATCAACGGTGGCGAGCACGCCGATAACAACGTCGACATCCAGGAATTCATGGTGCAGCCAGTTGGCGCCAAGACCTTCTCCGAAGGCCTGCGCATGGGCACCGAGATTTTCCATCACCTCAAAGCTGTGCTGAAGGCCCGTGGCCTGAGCACTGCAGTCGGTGACGAAGGTGGTTTCGCGCCGAACCTGGCGTCCAACGAAGATGCACTGAAAGTGATCTCCGAAGCAGTGGCCAACGCAGGTTACAAGCTGGGCACCGACGTGACTCTGGCCCTGGACTGCGCGGCGAGCGAGTTCTACGAGGACGGTAAATACAACCTGTCCGGCGAAGGCCACGTGTTCACCTCCGAAGGGTTTGCTGATTACCTGAAAGGCTTGTGCGAACGCTACCCGATCATCTCCGTTGAAGATGGCCTGGATGAGTCCGACTGGGCTGGCTGGAAAGTCCTGACCGACAAGATCGGCGAGAAAATCCAGTTGGTGGGCGACGATTTGTTCGTGACCAATACCAAGATCCTGAAAGAAGGCATCGATAAAAAGATCGCCAACTCGATCCTGATCAAGTTCAACCAGATCGGCACGCTGACCGAAACCCTGGAAGCCATCCAGATGGCCAAGGCTGCGGGTTACACCGCCGTGATCTCCCACCGCTCCGGCGAAACCGAAGATTCGACCATTGCCGACCTGGCCGTGGGCACTTCGGCGGGTCAGATCAAGACCGGTTCGCTGTGCCGTTCCGACCGCGTTTCCAAGTACAACCAATTGCTGCGTATCGAAGAGCAACTGGCAGGTAAAGCCAAGTACAACGGTCGCAGCGAGTTTCGCGGCTGATCGCTACTTGATGTTAAAGCATGGTAAAAAGTCGGCGGATGGCGTCGGAAAATACACGACAGTGTGTGTTTCGACGCTAATCTGATGGCTATCAAGCACAAGCCTGGTCTTTCCAGGCTTCGTGCTATCAGTTGCTTCAAAAGTTTTGCATGGCTGTCTTTTTTTACTGGATACCCGGATTTCGATGCGCAGTCCCAATTGGTTGTTCCTCGTCTTGCTCTTATTGCTGGCTGGCCTGCAGTACCGCCTATGGGTCGGTAATGGCAGCTTTGCGCAGGTAAAAGAGCTGACTCAGCAAATTGCCGACCAGCACGCCGAAAACGAGATTCTGCTGGAGCGTAATCGCGTCCTCGACGCAGAAGTGCTTGAGCTGAAAAAAGGTACGGAGACCGTTGAAGAGCGGGCTCGTCATGAGTTGGGCATGGTCAAGGACGGCGAAACCCTTTACCAGTTGGCCCAATGATCGATTCTCTGCCGGCCTTCTGGGCCGTGATTCCTGCCGCGGGCGTCGGTGCCCGAATGGCCGCAGACCGTCCCAAGCAGTATCTGCAACTGGGCGGGCGCACAATTCTCGAACACAGCCTCGGCTGTTTTCTCGACCATCCCTCGCTCAAAGGCTTGGTGGTCAGTCTTGCAATCGATGATCCCTATTGGCCGAACCTGGCGTGCGCCAACGACCCACGCATTGTGCGTGCGGACGGCGGTGACGAACGCTCCGGCTCGGTACTCAATGCACTGCTGCAACTCAACGCCCTGGGCGCCAGCGATGACGACTGGGTGTTGGTGCACGACGCGGCGCGACCTAATCTGAGTCGCGATGACCTCGACAAGCTGCTGGCTGAGTTGGCGGATGATCCGGTTGGCGGCTTGCTCGGCGTGCCGGCTCGCGACACCCTCAAGCGCGTCGACAAGCACGGTCGTGTGGTAGAGACCGTGGATCGCAGTTTGATCTGGCAAGCTTACACGCCGCAGATGTTCCGCCTCGGCGCTTTGCACCGCGCTTTGGCCGATAGCCTGGTGGCGGATGCGGTGATTACCGATGAGGCTTCGGCCATGGAGTGGTCCGGTCAGGCGCCGCGATTGATTGAAGGGCGTTCGGACAATATCAAGGTGACCCGGCCTGAGGATTTGGAGTGGTTGCGGTTGCGGTGGGCTAACCGGCGGTAGTCGGTTAAACCGAGTCGACTCCTTCGCGAGCAAGCCCGCTCCCACATTTGATCGCATTTCTTCAAAACGAACTCGGTCAAATGTGGGAGCGGGCTTGCTCGCGAAGAGGCCAGCCCCAACACCCCATCATCAACGGCTGTACTCCGGCCGCTCCGCCAACCCCACCTTCAAAAAATCCACCAGCTTGCGCACCTTCGGCGACAAATGCCGCTGCTGCGGGTAGAGCGCCCACACCGCCGTATTCGGCGGCTGATGCGCCTCCAGCAATGACACCAGCACGCCACTGTGCAAGTGTTCCAGCACGTAATAATCCGGCAGCTGGCACAACCCAACCCCTTGCAACGCGGCATCCAGCACCGCCTGCCCACTGTTGCAGCGCCAGTTTCCCTGTACCCGCTGGGAAAATTCGCGCCCGTCCTGGGCCAGTTGCCAGATATCCGAGCTGCCGATCAGGCAATTATGCCGACTCAATTCCGACAAACTATGTGGCCGACCGTACCGTTCGAGGTAGGACGGTGACGCGCACACATACATACGCCGAGGCGCCAGGCGACTGGCGACCATGCGCGAGTCTTGCAGGCGACCCAAACGAATCGCCAGGTCGAGGCCTTCGTGTACCAGGTCGAGCTGGCGATTGCTCAGCTCGATATCCACGCGCAATTGCGGATACACACCCATGAAGCGGGTCACCAACGGCACGATAAACCGTTCGCCGTACGCCACCGCGCAGGTCATGCGCAGCATGCCCTTGGGTTCGCTGGCGAGGTCGCCGACCGCACGTAGCGCTTCTTCGCGACCGTCCTGTAAACGTTGGCAGTGTTGCAGAAACGTCTGACCGGCTTCGGTCAGAGTCACTTTGCGTGTGCTGCGGTACAGCAACCGCGTTTGCAGTCGTTCCTCCAGGCGCGCCACCTGCCGACTGATATGCGACGAAGAAACGCCCAGCCGTTCCGCCGCTGCCGTGAACTGGCTGCATTCGGCAACCGCCACAAACTCGTCAATGCCTTCCCAGCGGTTTTCCAGCATGGCGATTATCCCCGTACAGCAATAAAGTTTTGCTTTCGCCCGGATTATTAATCAGCCAGCCATGTTTTACACTCACCTCCTCAGTTTTTAATTCCATGGAGAAACCCGGATGATCAAGTCCCGCGCCGCCGTAGCCTTCGAAGCCAAAAAGCCCCTTGAGATCGTCGAAGTGGATGTGGCCATGCCCAAGGCTGGCGAAGTGCTGCTGCGGGTAGTCGCGTCCGGCGTCTGCCATACCGACGCCTACACTCTTTCGGGCGCAGACCCGGAAGGCATCTTCCCGTCGATCCTGGGCCATGAAGGCGGCGCGGTGGTTGAAGCGATCGGCGAGGGCGTCACCTCGGTGGCCGTCGGCGACCACGTGATCCCGCTGTACACCCCGGAATGCGGCAAGTGCAAATTCTGCCTGTCGGGCAAGACCAACCTGTGCCAGGCCATCCGTTCTACCCAAGGCAAAGGCCTGATGCCCGATGGCACCACGCGTTTCTCCTACAAAGGCCAGCCGATTTTCCATTACATGGGTACGTCGACTTTCTCCGAGTACACCGTGTTGCCGGAAATTTCGGTGGCCAAAATTCCTAAAGACGCACCGCTGGAAAAAGTCTGCCTGCTGGGTTGCGGCGTCACCACTGGCATCGGTGCGGTGATCAACACCGCCAAGGTCAAGCCAGGCGACACCGTGGCCATCTTCGGTTTGGGCGGCATCGGCTTGTCGGCGGTGATCGGCGCGGTCAAGGCCAAGGCCGGTCGCATCATCGCCGTCGACATCAACCCCGCCAAGTTCGAGATCGCCAAGCAACTGGGCGCCACCGACTGCATCAATCCGAAAGACTACGATCGCCCGATCCAGGACGTGATTGTCGACCTCACCGACGGCGGTGTGGACTTCTCCTTCGAGTGCATCGGCAACGTGCAACTGATGCGCGCCGCCCTTGAGTGCTGCCACAAAGGCTGGGGCGAGTCGGTGATCATCGGTGTGGCCGGTGCCGGTCAGGAAATTTCCACGCGTCCCTTCCAGTTGGTGACCGGTCGCGTCTGGCGCGGTTCGGCATTTGGCGGCGTGCGCGGCCGTACCGAGCTGCCTAGCTACGTAGAAATGGCTAAGACCGGCGAGATTCCGCTGGACACGTTCATCACCCACACCATGGGTCTGGAAGACATCAACAAAGCGTTTGACCTGATGCATGAAAGCAAGAGCATTCGTACCGTCATCCACTTCTGAGGTCGGCCATGAGTCTGGAAAACCTGTCGTGCCAGAAGAGCTTCGGCGGCTGGCATAAACGCTACAAACATCATTCCGATGTGCTGGGTTGCGACATGACGTTCGCCGTCTACCTGCCGCCGCAAGCGGAGTTGGGCGGCAAGCTGCCGGTGCTGTACTGGTTGTCAGGTTTGACCTGCACCGATGAAAACTTCATGCAGAAGGCCGGTGCCCATCGCATCGCCGCCGAATTGGGCTTGATCATCGTCGCGCCAGACACCAGCCCGCGCGGGCCGGGTGTGCCGGATGATCCGGAAAACGCTTATGACTTCGGCCTGGGCGCTGGCTTTTATCTGAATGCCACGCAAGAGCCGTGGGCCAAGCACTATCGGATGCATGACTACGTGGTGCAGGAATTGCCGGCGTTGGTTGAAGCGCATTTCCCTGCTTCGGATAAGCGCGGGGTCAGCGGCCACTCCATGGGCGGCCATGGCGCGCTGGTGTGTGCCTTGCGCAACCCCGGTCGTTACCAATCGGTGTCGGCGTTTTCGCCGATCAACAACCCGATGGATTGCCCGTGGGGCCAGAAAGCCTTCTCTCGCTACCTGGGCGAAGAGCGCGCGAAATGGCGCGAATGGGATGCCTGTGTGCTGATAAGCGAGGCCTCGGAAAAGCTGCCGTTGCTGGTGGATCAGGGCGATCGCGACGATTTCCTTGCCGTGCAGCTCAAGCCCGAAGCCCTGCAACAAGCGGCCAAGGCGGCGGGCCATCCGCTGGAACTGCGCCTGCAGCCGGGCTATGACCACAGCTACTTCTTTATCGCCAGCTTCATCGAAGACCATTTGCGACACCATGGTCGTGCTTTGCTCGGTTAATGTGAGGCAAAAGTAGGTAGAATCACGCCCTGAATTAAATCGGGGCGTTTTTTTATGCGTATTGGCCACGGCTATGATGTGCACCGTTTCGCCGAAGGCGACTTCATTACCCTGGGCGGCGTGCGCATTTCGCACCACCATGGGTTGCTGGCGCATTCCGACGGCGACGTTGTGTTGCACGCCTTGAGCGATGCCTTGCTCGGCGCTGCCGCGTTGGGTGATATCGGCAAGCATTTTCCGGACACCGACCCCACCTTCAAGGGCGCGGACAGCCGTGTCTTGCTGCGTCACGTGGTTGGCCTGATCCACGCCAAGGGTTGGAAGGTCGGCAATGTCGACAACACCATCGTGGCCCAGGCACCGAAAATGGCCCCGCATATCGAATCGATGCGCGCATTGATTGCCGCCGACCTGCAAATTGAATTGGATCAAGTCAACGTGAAAGCCACCACCACCGAAAAGCTCGGGTTTACCGGTCGTGAAGAGGGCATCGCGGTGCACTCCGTCGCCTTGTTGCTGCGCGTATGAATGACCTGCAATTGCTTGGCCCACGAGCCTATGGCGAGGCCTTGGGCAGCGCAGTCCTGAAAGCCACGGCGGAAGATTTTCAGGTAGACGAAGTGCTCGACATCCCGCTGAGCGGCGACGGTGAGCACCTGTGGTTGTGGGTAGAAAAGCGTGGCCTGAACACTGAAGAGGCCGCGCGGCGCATTGCCAAGGCAGCCGGCGTGCCGTTGCGCACCGTCAGTTATGCCGGGCTCAAGGACCGTCAGGCGCTGACCCGCCAATGGTTCAGCGTGCAACTGCCCGGCAAGGCTGATCCGGACATGAGCGGGGCGGAAAACGACACCCTCAAAATCCTCAAGATCGCGCGCCACAAGCGCAAGCTGCAACGGGGTGCGCATTCGGCCAATGGCTTCACCTTGCGCCTGACCCAGTTTGCCGGTGACGCCGCCGCCATCGACGAGCGCTTGCAGTTGATCGCCAAGCAGGGCATTCCCAACTATTTTGGCGCCCAGCGCTTCGGGCATAACGGCGGCAACGTCGTGGACGCTCGCGAGTGGGCGGCGCGCAAGGCCTTGCCGGAACAGCGCAATGTGCGTTCACGGCTGCTGTCCACGGCGCGCAGCTTTTTGTTTAACAAGGTGTTGGCGGCACGCGTGGCCGACGGTTCCTGGCAGCGCGCCCAAGTCGGCGACCTGCTGGCGTTTACCGACAGCCGCAGTTTTTTTCCCGCAGGGGAAGCTGAATGCAGCGACCCGCGCCTGGCGATTCTGGACCTGCACCCCACCGGGCCGCAGTGGGGCGAGGGTGACTCGCCGGCTGGCGGCGCGACCCACGCGCTGGAGCAAGCCGTCGCCGCCAGCGAAGCGGACCTGCGCGATTGGCTGGTGAATGCCGGCATGAGCCAGGAACGTCGCATTCTTCGACTGCCCATTGGCGGGTTGACGTGGCATTATCCCTCGCCTGACATTCTGCAATTGGAATTCGTCCTGCCGGCTGGATGCTTCGCCACTGTCTTGGTGCGCGAACTTGTTGATCTGGTGCCGGTGGGGCAGACGGACAACCCATGCGTATTCTGATATCAAATGATGATGGGGTGACCGCCCCCGGCCTTGCTGCGCTCTATGCTGCGCTGGAAGATTATGCCGAGTGCGTGGTGGTCGCCCCGGACCAGGACAAGAGCGGCGCCAGCAGTTCGCTGACGCTCGACCGTCCGTTGCACCCGCAGGTTCTGGCCAACGGCTTTATCAGCGTGAACGGCACGCCTACCGATTGCGTGCACCTGGCTATTAATAGCCTGTTGGACAAGGAGCCGGACATCGTGGTGTCGGGTATCAACCTCGGCGCCAACCTGGGCGACGATGTGTTGTATTCCGGCACCGTGGCAGCCGCTTTGGAAGGGCGCTTTCTCGGTCGTACCTCGTTCGCCTTTTCCTTCGCCTCGCGGCAACTGGATAACCTGGCGACGGCGGCGTACTTCGCACGCAAGCTGGTGGAGGCTCATGGCTCCCTCGATTTGCCGCCACGCACGGTGCTCAACGTTAATGTTCCCAACTTGCCCCTCGACCATATTCGCGGCATTCAGCTGACGCGCCTGGGCCATCGCGCCCGCGCCGCCGCGCCGTTGAAGGTGGTCGATCCGCGTGGCAGGGAAGGTTATTGGATCGCCGCAGCGGGCGACGCCGAAGACGGCGGCCCCGGCACGGACTTTCATGCGGTGATGCAAGGCTATGTGTCGATTACCCCGTTGCAACTGGATCGCACCTTCAGTGATGCCTTCAGTAGCCTCGATGGCTGGCTTGAGGGGCTGCGTTGATGGGGCGTGAACAAGACGAAATGCTGCGCCGTGGCATCGGCATGACCTCCCAGCGTACCCGCGAACGTTTGATCCAGCGCCTGTACGAAGAAGGCCTGTCCAACGCCCAGGTGCTGGAAGTCATTCGGCGTACACCTCGGCATTTGTTTGTCGATGAAGCCCTGGCGCACCGCGCCTATGAAGACACCGCGCTGCCCATCGGCCATAACCAGACGATCTCCCAGCCGTATATGGTCGCGCGCATGAGCGAGCTGCTGTTGGCGGCGGGGCCGTTGGACAAGGTGCTGGAGATCGGCACCGGTTCCGGTTACCAGACCGCCGTGCTTTCGCAGCTGGTGGAGCGGGTGTTCTCGGTGGAGCGCATCAAGGTGCTGCAGGACCGCGCCAAAGAGCGTCTGGTTGAACTCAACCTGCGCAACGTGGTGTTCCGCTGGGGCGATGGTTGGGAAGGCTGGCCGGCGCTGGCACCCTATAACGGCATTATCGTTACGGCCGTGGCGACCGACGTACCGCAAGCGCTTCTGGATCAACTGGCGCCTGGCGGGCGGCTGGTGATTCCGGTCGGCTCCGGCGAAGTGCAACAATTGATGCTCATTATTCGCGAGGAAGAAGGCTTTTCTCGGCACGTGCTCGGCGCTGTGCGCTTCGTGCCGTTGCTCAACGGCCCACTCGCCTGATCATTTATTCGCCCGCAGTGAATTCTGTTGGCGAGGATGTGTCTTACGGCGGGGTGAGTTGAGTCAACATGATCGGCTACCGGTTTAAAACATGATGAATTTTTCGTTTCAGTCGTGTGCCGGTAAAAAGCCAAGGCCCAGTTATACTTGCGACATATTTCAAGCCTGATACAGGCGTTCATGTTCAGCCACCACAAAGGGAGCGGCGGGTGAGTCTCACAGGTCTTGCGCAGCGTATGAGTAAAACGAGCTTTCAGCGACTGGTGCTTGGCCTTGTCTTGAGTTCCCTGTTGGTGGGTTGCTCCAGCTCGCCGTCCAAAGGTGCTCGGGTTGTCGACCGAAATAACCCCAGCGCCGTGCCGCAAAAACCAACAGTCACCACCGGGCAATATGTGGTGCGCAAAGGCGACACGATGTTCTCGATCGCCTTCCGTTATGGCTGGGATTACAAGGCGCTCGCAGCTCGTAACAATATTCCTGTGCCCTATACGATACATCCGGGGCAGACGATTCGCTTCGATGGGCGCACCGGTTCTGCACCGG
The DNA here is from genome assembly GCF_041946035.1 of Pseudomonas sp. AMR01. Classification (NCBI taxonomy): domain Bacteria; kingdom Pseudomonadati; phylum Pseudomonadota; class Gammaproteobacteria; order Pseudomonadales; family Pseudomonadaceae; genus Pseudomonas; species Pseudomonas sp. AMR01. The sequence continues at coordinate 57,249 of NZ_JAUTYR010000013.1, read as the reverse complement.
TGACAGTTGTGACAAACTCCGGATCTTCATCGTCGTCTTCGAGCAAAACTACCATTACCACTCGGCCTGCAGGCACCGCAGCGCCTTCGGTTGCGAGCAGGCCAGCAGCCGCGCCGCTGCCCCCTGCAGGGCCTGCGCCGACCGGTTGGGGATGGCCTTCGAACGGGGTGTTAATTGGAAAATTCTCTTCAAACGGTAGTTTGAATAAAGGCATTGATATCGCCGGAGATTTGGGACAGCCTGTTTTAGCTGCGTCTGATGGGACAGTGGTGTACGCCGGGAGTGGTTTGCGGGGCTACGGCGAGCTGGTCATCATCAAACACAGTGATACCTACGTCAGTGCTTACGGCCATAACCGTAGGCTGTTGGTTCGGGAGGGGCAGCAGGTCAAAGTCGGACAGACAATTGCCGAAATGGGGTCAACGGGTACAGACCGGGTGAAACTGCATTTTGAGATTCGCCGCCAAGGGAAACCTGTAGATCCGCTGCAATTCTTACCCCGTCGTTGATATGTTGCACAGCCTGTTCCCTCGCGTAGAAGGAACAGGCTCCAGCGTTGCCAAGGATAGAGGCGTCGCTTGAGCTTGAGGTCGAACTCACCAAAGGACTATAACAATGGCTCTCAGTAAAGAAGCGCCGGAGTTTGACATCGACGATGAGGTTCTCCTTATGGAGGAATCCATCGATATGGAATCGATGTCGAATAATGAGGGGGCTGCTGCACCTTCAGTTCGCACCAAATCCAAGAACTCCACCGCATTAAAACAACACAAGTACATTGACTACACACGGGCGCTCGACGCGACCCAGCTGTACCTCAATGAAATCGGCTTTTCCCCCCTTTTGACCCCCGAAGAAGAAGTCCATTTTGCGCGCTTGTCGCAGAAAGGGGATCCGGCTGGGCGCAAACGCATGATTGAAAGCAACCTGCGCCTGGTGGTGAAAATCGCCCGACGCTATGTCAATCGCGGGTTGTCTCTGTTGGACCTGATCGAGGAAGGCAACCTGGGCTTGATCCGGGCGGTGGAGAAGTTCGACCCTGAGCGTGGCTTTCGTTTTTCTACCTATGCCACTTGGTGGATTCGCCAGACCATCGAACGGGCGATCATGAATCAGACCCGCACGATTCGGTTGCCGATCCATGTGGTCAAAGAGCTTAACGTCTACCTGCGGGCGGCGCGTGAGCTCACTCAAAAACTCGATCATGAGCCTTCGCCTGAAGAAATTGCCAACCTGCTGGAAAAGCCGGTAGGGGAGGTCAAGCGCATGCTCGGCTTGAACGAGCGCGTGTCTTCGGTCGACGTCTCGCTGGGCCCGGATTCGGATAAAACCCTGCTGGACACTCTTACGGATGATCGCCCGACGGATCCTTGCGAACTGTTGCAGGACGATGATCTTTCCCAAAGCATTGATCAGTGGCTGTCGGAACTCACGGATAAGCAGCGTGAGGTGGTGATTCGCCGCTTCGGCCTGCGCGGCCATGAGAGCAGCACTCTGGAGGACGTAGGCCTGGAAATCGGCCTGACCCGTGAGCGAGTGCGGCAGATCCAGGTAGAGGGCCTCAAGCGCTTGCGTGAGATCCTGGAGAAGAATGGTCTGTCGAGTGAGTCGTTGTTCCAGTAACGACGCATAAGAAAATGTGGAAGCCAAGCTTGTGTGGGAGCTGGCTTGCCTGCGATGGCATCACCTCGGTGTAACTTGAAACCCGAGTGAAGCTATCGCAGGCAAGCCAGCTCCCATATTAAGTAAGGTTTCCACATTTTTTTGTGCCCGGTATTACGTTGGCGCAAAGCCAAATTCCAGGCATAAAAAAACCCCGCTTTTAAGGGCGGGGTTTTTTCGACTAAGTCAGTACAAGTTAGATAACTTGAACTTCTTCAGCTTGCATGCCTTTCTGACCGCGGGTAGCGATGAAAGAGACCTGTTGGCCTTCTTTCAGGCTTTTGAAGCCGTCGGATTGGATAGCTTTGAAGTGAACGAACAGGTCGTCACCGGATTGTGGAGTGATGAAGCCGAAGCCTTTTTCATCGTTGAACCACTTAACGGTACCAGTTTGGCGATTAGACATGGTGTAACTCCTTGAACAAAGTTAACTGCGACTCAGGAAAAGCCCTGGCCGAGACTGAGTGCAAAGAGCAGGAAAAATTCTTGGAGATGGTTGGATCGAAATTCAACATATCGTGTAGAGATTCTCAGTGACACAAGCAACACAGTGACGTCACCTTAACCGTTTTTGCCGGATGTGCCAATGGTATTTCCGAAGGTTTCTCTAAATTCGTGATTGGCGGTGGTATTTACAGTCGCCTCCAAATGCAACCAGAGCCCCGTTCCTGCTGGCTCTGCACTATAGAGAACGGCGCATTCATCAAGAAATCCCCCGCGCCCTTTGAACCCCAACGCCGGCCCCGGTAAGATGCCAGACAGTTTTTTCCACCTCGCTATCAGGACACCGCCATGAGCATCAAATCGGACAAGTGGATTCGCCGCATGGCGCAAGAACACGGCATGATCGAACCCTTCGTAGAGCGCCAAATCCGCGGTGAAGGTGCTGAACGAGTGATTTCGTACGGTGTGTCCAGCTATGGCTACGACGTGCGCTGCGCCGATGAATTCAAGGTGTTCACCAATATCAACTCGGCGATCGTCGATCCAAAGAACTTCGACGAGAAAAGCTTCGTCGACGTAAAAAGCGACGTGTGCATCATCCCGCCGAACTCCTTCGCCCTGGCGCGCACTGTTGAGTTCTTCCGCATTCCCCGCGACGTGCTGACCATCTGCCTGGGTAAAAGCACCTACGCGCGCTGCGGCATCATCGTTAACGTGACGCCGCTTGAGCCTGAGTGGGAAGGGCACGTAACCCTGGAGTTCTCCAACACCACCACGCTGCCTGCCAAAATTTACGCCAACGAAGGCGTGGCACAGATGCTGTTCCTGCAGTCCGACGAGGCCTGTGAAGTGTCTTATAAAGACCGCGCGGGCAAGTATCAGGGCCAGCGCGGCGTCACTCTCCCACGCGCTTGATCGAAAGGTCTTACACGCAAAGGGAATTTGTCTGCGAGAAGTGACTCTATTGGGTGTACTGCCTCGGCGCGTGCAAAACGCGTCGAGCCACGCTTGAGGAGTACCTTATGAAGATCGACCCGCGAATCAGCGCTGAACTCGCCCGGCTTGAACCCAACCAAATCGGTGTTCTGGCCTGGTCCTTGATGGCCAACCCTGCCTATGCGGCGGGCGGCATTCCCGGCCAACCTGACCAAGACGTTCCGGAGCCCATCGAGCCCGGTGTGCCGACAATCCCAGATGAGCCGCCACCCGCACCTGTCGCTTGATTCACATGGGTTGGCTACACGGTCAGTCCTTCAGCGGACTGGCCATACTTCTTGATCGCCGATCACGTAGATCTGCCGATCCTCGTGCTGATCGACCTGATATCCCCCGGTAAACGCTCCAAATGCCGGTAGCAGGCTGACCCTTGCGCCGATCTGGAAGCACGCCAGGCGCAAGCTCTGTCGCCCCTTGCCGCGCAGGCGGTACACCGGGTGCACATGGCCTGCCAGCACGTGATGGCTGACGTGCGGATCGGGCTCGTGTTGCAGTGCGAAGGGGCCCACCAGTAGCGGTTCCGTGACCACTTCGATCCGCAAGTCATCCGGCGGGTCGCCTGCACGCTTGTCGTGATTGCCGCGAATCAGGGTCATCGCCAGATCGGGATGGCGTTCCCGCCAGCCTCTGAGCGCGCTCAGGGTACCGCTGGCGTGAGAGCCTGGCCCATGCAGAAAATCCCCGAGAAAGATGATCTGCTCGCATTCAAATGCGCCCAGTAGGCGATCCAGCTTCAGCAGGTTCTCGGTCGTAGTGCCTTGCGGGACGGGTTGCCCCAGGCTGCGATACGCGGACGCCTTGCCAAAATGCGCATCGGCAATCAGCAGGCATTTGCGTGAGGGCCAATACACCGCTTTGTCCGCCAGCAGCCACAACTCTTCACCCTCAAGTGTCATTGCACAGTGCATCAGCGCTTCCCGTTATCCGCGACTTTTTCCAAATCCTTGACCATCCGCGCAATGCGCTCCGACAGTTTTTCCGAACTCATGCTTTCGCGCATCCGCTCCACCAGCAAGGGGAACGCCAGCGGCGTCGGCCGTTCGATCACATGCAGGTCCAACACCAATGCCGCCAGATGGCCCAACGTCTCTTCGAGCCTGCGAATATCCAACTCGTCGCGCAGGACTTCTTCCCCGGCCTGGGTCAGTAACAGATTCTGCGGGTCATATTGCTTGAACACTTCAAAGAATAAACCGCTGGAAGCCTGCACCTGACGCGTACTTTTCGGCGCCCCGGGATAGCCGGCAAACACCAGCCCGGCAATGCGCGCGATTTCGCGAAAGCGGCGCAGGGCCAGCTCCCCGGCGTTCAGGCTGGCGGCAACGTCTTCCAGCAAATTATCCGGACTCAGCAGTGCTTCGTTCAGCAGCAGCGGCCAATCCACCGGCGTGGCGCTCAACAACTCCAGGCCGTAGTCATTCACCGCAATCGAAAAGGTCACCGGTTGCTGTTGGCTGACCCGCCACGCCAGCAAACTCGCCAACCCCAGATGCACCTGGCGCCCGGCGAAAGGGTATAGAAACAGGTGCCAGCCTTCCCGCGACTTCAGGGCTTCCGCCAGCAAGTTTTCGCGCGTGGGCAAGCCCGACCAGCGTAACTGGGTCTGCAGCAGCGGCTGCACAGCCCTCATCTCCGGGCCTTCAAAGCGCCCGTGCGCGGCGGCATCGAAGCGCTCGACCACCGCCTGCGCCAGCTCGTTGGAGAGCGGCATGCGTCCGCCATTCCAGCGTGGCACGGCGGCCTTTTTTGCGGTGCTGCGGCGCACATAGGCGGTCATGTTCTCCACGCGCACCAGCTCCAGCAAACGCCCGGCAAACAGGAAACCGTCGCCCGGCTTGAGCCGAGCGATAAAGCCTTCCTCCACGCTGCCCAGATTTTTGCCGCCGCCGCCCTTGCTCCAGTATTTCAAATGGATGCTGGCATCGCTGACGATGGTGCCCACGCTCATGCGATGACGGCGCGCCAAGCGGGCATCCGGGACACGCCAGATGCCATGCTCGTCCGGCTCCACGCGGCGGTAGTCCGGATACGCCGTCAGTGACAGCCCGCCATGGCGCACAAACCCCAGCGCCCAGGCCCAGTCTTCATCGGTGAGGTCTTTATAGGCCCAGGCGCCGCGCACTTCCGACAGCAACGCGTCAGGCGTAAACCCACCGCCCAAGGCCATGCTCACCAAATGCTGTACGAGCACATCCAACGGCTTGTGGGGCGATTCGCGGGCCTCGATGCGCCGTTGCGCAATGGCGTCCTGAGCGGCGGCGGCTTCCACCAACTCCAGGCTGTGGGTCGGCACCAGCGTCACCCGTGACGGGCGCCCGGGCGCGTGCCCGGAGCGCCCGGCGCGCTGCATCAGGCGCGCCACGCCTTTGGCCGAGCCGATCTGCAATACGCGCTCCACCGGCAAAAAGTCCACCCCGAGGTCCAGGCTGGACGTGCACACCACCGCCTTGAGCTGGCCGTCTTTCAGCGCCCGCTCCACCCAGTCCCGGGTTTCTCGCGACAGTGAGCCGTGATGCAAGGCAATCAACCCGGCCCAATCCGTGCGCGCTTCCAACAGCGCCTGATACCAGATCTCCGACTGTGCCCGCGTGTTGGTAAACACCAGGCAACTGCTGCTGGAATCCACCTCGGCGACCACCTGGGGCAACATCTTTAAGCCAATATGCCCGGCCCAGGGAAACCGCTCGGTGACCGCAGGCAGCAAGGTGTCGATCAGCAGCTGTTTGGCGGTTTGCCCCTGCACGTTGATCCCGTCACCTTGTGGGACCAAAACCTCCAATGCGTGGGCCTGATTACCCAGCGTCGCGGAAATCCCCCACACCATCAATTCCGGGTGCCAACGCCGCAGCCGCGCCAGCGCCAGTTGCAACTGCACCCCGCGTTTATTGCCAATCAGTTCATGCCACTCATCCACGACCACCATGCGCAGGTGCCCAAGACTCACCTCACTGTCGGCGCGCGCGAGCATCAGCGTCAGGCTTTCGGGGGTAGTGACTAGCGCGGTGGGCTGGCGACGGGTCTGGCGCGCACGTTCGCTGCTACTGGTATCGCCGGTGCGCAGGCCGACAGTCCAGGGAATCTGGAGCGTCTCCAACGGCGCTTCAAGGGCGCGTGCGGTGTCTGCGGCCAAGGCACGCATCGGTGTGATCCACAACACCGTCAGCGGTTCGGCAGGCGGTTTGCGTTTGCCGGTAGCGGGCGGGCGCGTGAGGGCGAAACGATTGAGGGCGGCGAACCACAGCGCATAGGTTTTACCCGCGCCGGTACTGGCATGCAGCAAGCCGGATTGACCGTCCTTGACCGCTGCCCACACCTCTTTCTGGAAGGCGAACGGCTTCCAGCCTTTGGCGGCAAACCATTTTTTTGCGAAGTCGACGGGTTTTGCCATTCGATAGCTGACGCTCTGGAGTCTCTATTTCAGAGACCCTCCAGGCGTCGCAAAGGTTTACTTCAAATTGCCACTGAGGAATTGCTGCAAACGCTCGCTCTTCGGATTGCCCAACACATCCTCAGGCGCGCCTTGCTCCTCAACCAGCCCTTTATGCAGAAACAGCACCTGGCTCGACACCTTGCGCGCAAAGCTCATCTCGTGGGTGACCATGATCATGGTGCGGCCTTCCTCGGCCAGCCCCTGAATCACCTTCAGCACTTCGCCGACCAGTTCCGGGTCGAGGGCCGAGGTCGGTTCATCGAACAGCATCACCTCCGGCTCCATGGCCAAGGCACGGGCGATAGCCACGCGTTGCTGCTGGCCACCGGACAGAAATGCCGGGTATTGGTCGGCCACGCGCGCCGGCAAGCCGACTTTGTCGAGGTAGCGACGGGCACGGTCTTCGGCGTCTTTCTTGCTGCAACCCAGCACCCGGCGCGGGGCCATGGTGATGTTTTCCAGCACGCTCATGTGGCTCCACAGGTTGAAATGCTGGAACACCATCGCCAGCCGTGTGCGCAGGCGTTGCAGCTCGGCGTCGTCGGCCACGCGCATGCCATTGCGGTCGCTGACCATGCGAATCGGCTGGCCGTCGAGGGTCATGGCACCGTCGTCGGGGGTTTCCAGAAAATTGATGCAGCGCAAAAAGGTACTTTTGCCCGAGCCGCTGGCGCCGATCAGGCTGATCACGTCACCGGTCCTGGCCTTGAGCGAGACACCTTTGAGCACCTCATTGTCGCCATAGCTTTTATGCAGGCCTTCAACGGTCAATTTGTACATGGGGCGTGCATCCTCAAGGCGAAAGTAGGTAGCCGCTGCGGTAGGCCTCTAAGCCGGCGACATGGCTGATGACCATCCCGGCAGTGGCCATGCGGCGCAGCGAACGGGCGTACAGCAGGCCGGCATGCTGGCAATGCACGGGCGTTACGCGGTCAGTAATGGGGTCGATGATTTCGGCGATCAGTTGCCCGGCGCTCAGGTATTCACCCGGCAGGGCGCTGAACACCAGCAGGCCGCCGACCGGCGTGGTCACAGGCTCAACCCCCGCCAGCGGCGTGGCCGGGTAGGGCAGCGCGGGCATGGGCGCGATGTCACCGGCAATGGCGCCGTAGTGGATCAGGTAATCGATGATCGCCTGGCAGTCGAGCGCCGCGAGGCCGTGGTTGACGTCGCCCTGGCCACGCAGTTCGACGGTCACCGAAAAGCTGCCCATGGGAATCGGGAAGCGCTCGGCAAAGCGTTGCTGCAATTGCCACCACACCAGCGTGAAACACTCATCAAAGGACTGTCCGCCGGAATCGGTGGCCAGCAAATTAGCCTCCGAGCCGATATACCGCGCCAGCGGTTCCACCTGCGGCCAGGCCTCGGGCGTGGTGTACAGGTGCGCCACGGCTTCGAAATCACAATGCAGGTCGAGCACCATGTCGGCATCACAGGCCAGGCGTTGCAGCACCAGGCGCTGGGATTGCAGCTGGGTGTCAGCGGTGTGCGCAGCCAGCGCGGTGACCAGCGCGGTACGGATCAATTCGACGTTGTGCTGCGGATCATCCCCGAGCAAGCCTTCCACCTGATTACCCACCTCATCACTGAGGTCGACAAACAGGCGGTTGAAGTTCTGCCCGCTTTCCAGCTCGTAGCGGCCCAGCGGAGTGTCCATCAGCACCTGTTCCAGCCCGACCGGGTTGGCGATTGGCACCAGCACGATCTCACTGCGCAGCCGACCGGCAGCCGCCAGTTGGGCCAGGCGCGCCTTCAAATGCCAGGCCACCAGCATGCCCGGCAGTTCATCGGCGTGCAGCGACGACTGGATGTAAATCTTGCCTTCGGCCAGTTCCGGGCCGAAGTGAAAACTGTGAATCTGCCGCGCCGTGCCGGGCACGGGCGCGATCAGTTCATGCACCTGATGACGCATACGAACTCCTTAATGGCTCGGCCCGAGAAAGGCCAGCCAGCGGCGCTCCGCCAGGCGGAACAGGCCGACCAGGGCAAAGGTCACGGTCAGGTAGATCAGCGCAGCGATACCGAATGATTGAAAGGTCATGTAGGTCGCCGAGTTGGCGTCCCGCGCGACTTTGAGAATGTCCGGCACCGTCGCGGTGAACGCCACGGTGGTCGAATGCAGCATCAGGATCACTTCGTTGCTGTAGTAGGGCAACGAGCGGCGCAGGGCCGAAGGCATGATCACGTAGGCATACAGCTTCCACCCGGTCAGGCCGTAGGCCTTGGCGGCTTCGACTTCACCGTGGGCCATGCTGCGGATCGCACCGGCGAAAATCTCGGTGGTGTAGGCGCAGGTGTTGAGGGCGAAGGCCAGGATGGTGCAGTTCATCGCATCGCGAAAAAACGCATCCAGCATTGGCTGGGCGCGCACCGCGGCGATGCTGTAGATGCCGGTGTAGCAGATCAGCAATTGAATATAGAGCGGCGTGCCACGGAACAGGTAGGTATAGAACTGCACCGGCCAGCGTATCGAGCGCTTGCGCGAAACGCGGGCAATGGACAGTGGAATCGACACCAGAAAGCCGAACACCAGCGAGGCGCTGAGCAGCCACAGGGTCATGGCCAGCCCGGTGATGTGTTGGCCATCGCTATAAAGGAAGGGCCGCCAGTATTGCTGCAGAAGTTCGATCATCGCACGGCCTCCCTGGACCCAGCGGAGTAGCGGCGTTCAAGCCAGCGCAGGACGAGGTTGGAGGCGCTGGTGATCAACAGGTAGATCAATGCGGCGATGACCAAAAAGTAGAACAACTGATAAGTGCTTTTGCCCGCATCCTGGGCGGCTTTCACCAGGTCGGCCAAGCCGATGATCGACACCAGCGCAGTGGCTTTGAGCATCACCATCCAGTTATTGCCGATGCCCGGCAGCGCAAAACGCATCATCTGTGGAAAGGTCACGTAGCGAAAGCGCTGCCCGCGTTTAAGGCCATAGGCGGTCGCCGCTTCCAGTTGGCCGCGCGGCACGGCGAGAATCGCGCCGCGAAACGTCTCGGTAAAATACGCACCGTAAATGAAGCCCAGGGTGATGACCCCGGCACTGAATGGGTCAATCTCGATGTAGTCCCATTCCATAAAGTCGGTAAAGCCGGTCAGCCAGATTTGCAGGCTGTAGAAAATCAGCAGCATCAGCACCAGGTCGGGCACGCCGCGAATCAAGGTGGTGTAAAGCTGCGCGGGGATGCGGATCAGTTTGACGCTGGACAGTTTGGCGCTGGCGCCGAGCAGGCCGAGCAGGACGCTGACAGCAAGGGAGGCGACCGACAGTTTCACGGTCATCCACGTACCTTGCAGCAACAGCGGGCCGAACCCCTTCAAGCTGAAGGCGCCCAGCCCCAGGGTTTGCAAAAGATCTTCAAACATGAATTCAGGACCTAATGGCGATAAAAAAGCGCCCACCGCAAACCGGTGGGCGCCAGGGTGTTATTTACCGCTGTACAGGTTCAGATCGCCAAAGTGTTTCTTCTGGATGGTGGCGTAGGTGCCATCATCGTGTAACGCTTTGATACCTTTATCGATCAAGGCCTTCAGCTCTTTGTTACCTTTTTTGATACCGACCGCAGTTTTGGACGGCAGCAGTGGGTCATCAATGGCCGCGCTGACTTCATAGCCGGCACCGGCTGGCGACTTCAAAAAGCCCAGTTCGGCTTGCAGCATGTCCTGTACCGAAGCGTCCAGACGGCCGGAAGTCAGGTCAGCGTAAACCTGGTCCTGGTTGGCGTAGGCCTTGGTGGTCACACCGGCTTTGTCCAGCACAGCCTTGGCGTAGGCTTCCTGAATGGTGCCTTGCTCATAGCCAACCGATTTGCCCTTCAGAGACTCAGGCGTGGAGAAGTTCGCGCCCTTTTTGAACACCAGGGAAGTCGGGCCGGAAAACAGCTCGTTGGAGAAATCGATCGCCTTTTCACGGGCTGCGGTCACGGTCATCGAGGAAATCACGCCATCAAACTTGTTGGCGTTGAGGCCTGGAATCATGCCGTCGAAGTCGCTTTCGACCCACTTGCACTTCACTTTCAGCTCAGCGCAGATCGCATTGCCCAGGTCGATATCGAAGCCTATCAGGCTGCCGTCGGCGGCCTTGGATTCGAACGGCGCGTAGGAAGGATCGACACCAAAACGCAATTCCTTGTATTCCTTGGCTGTAGCGACGCCAGCAGCCATGCACAGAGCCAGTGCAGAAAGGGTCAGCAATGCTTTTTTCATTATGTAATCCCTGGAAACCAAGATAAGCGCTTGTGGCGCGTTTAGGACTGTTACTGAACGGTGTCAGACGGATCACAAGTAGCAATTTCTGCACCATAGTTCCGAATGAGCGTTTTAAAAGGTGGGATAAGGCAGTTCTGAGTGTAGAAGATGCCCGAAAATGGGCATCGAAAAATCAGCGCACTATTTCAGTTCATAGGGAGATCAAAATGTGGGAGCGGGCTTGCTCGCGAATGCGGTGAGTCAGTCAATTTATCTGGAACTGACCCACCGCATTCGCGAGCAAGCCCGCTCCCACAAGGAATCTGATCAGGCCAGCAAATCCTGCAGAGTGGCCAGATTATCCGCATCCTCAACAGCCTTATCCTGGCGCCACCGCAACATCCGCGGAAACCGCACCGCAATCCCGCTCTTGTGCCGCTTGGACAAGGCAATCCCCTCAAACCCCAGCTCAAACACCATGCTTGGCGTGACACTGCTCACCGGGCCGAATTTCTCCACCGTGGTTTTGCGCACAATCGCATCAACCTTGCGCATCTCTTCGTCAGTCAGCCCGGAATACGCCTTGGCGAACGGCACCAATGTGCGTTCACTGCCGACTGGCCCATCCCACACCGCAAAGGTGTAGTCGCTGTACAAGCTGGCGCGCCGGCCATGGCCGCGCTGGGCGTAGATCAACACCGCATCGACGCTGAACGGGTCGACTTTCCACTTCCACCACACGCCCATGTCCTTGGTGCGGCCCACGCCATAGAGCCCGTCGCGGGCCTTGAGCATCATGCCTTCTACGCCGAGGCTGCGAGAGGCTTCGCGTTGTGCCGCCAAGTCTGCCCAGCTTTCACCCGTCAGCAAGGGGGATGGCAGCAGCACCGGGCTGTTGCACTGCGCAATCACTTGCTCAAGCCCGGCGCGGCGTTCGGCTTGTGTGTGGCTGCGCCAGTCGTCGCCCTCATGCTCCAGCAAGTCGTAGGCAAGGACGGCCACCGGCGCATCGTCGAGGACTTTTTTGCTCAGGGTTTTGCGGCCAATGCGCTGTTGCAGCAGGGCGAAGGGTTGCACCGCGTCCTTCCACACGACGATTTCGCCATCGATGACCGTGCCGTCGGGCAAGCCACTGACCAGGCTGTGGAGTTCGGGGAAACGTTCGGTCATCAATTCCTCGCCGCGCGACCAGATCCACAAGCGGCCCTCGCGTTTGACCAATTGCGCGCGAATGCCATCCCACTTCCATTCCACCTGCCAGTCGGCGGGCGAGCCGATCAGGGCGTCGAATTGCTCCACCGGTTGCGACAGCCCATGGGCGAGAAAAAACGGATAAGGCTGCCCGCCACGTTGCGCATGTTCGTCGGACGATTCGGGTGCAATCAGCTTGAGATAGCCTTCAGGTGTAGGACGGTTGGACAAATCGGTGTAGCCCACCAGCCGCTGGGCCACGCGTTTGCTGTCCAGATCGACCATGGCGGCAAGCGCGCGGGTGACCAGCAATTTCGATACACCGACGCGAAAACTGCCGGTGATCAACTTGATGCACACCATCAGGCTCGGTTGATCCAGTTGTGCCCACAACGCCGGCAAGCGGTCTGCCAATTCCAGCGGCGGGAGACCACGCAGGGGCAGGAGTTTTTCCTCCAGCCACACGGCCAAACCGTCTTGCGAGGTGTATGACGATTCTGGAAGTAGCAGGGAAATGGTCTCAGCCAGATCGCCGACGGACTGATAGCTCTCTTCGAACAGCCACGGCTCGATACCCGAGGCTTCGGTGGCCATGTCCCTGAGCAGGCGCGTCGGCACTAATTGCCGGGGCCGCCCGCCGGATAAAAAGTACACCGCCCATGCCGCGTCTTCCGGCGGCGCCTGTAGAAAGTAGGCTTGCAGCGCCGCGAGCTTGGCATTGCTGGACGTGGTGGCGTCAAGGTTGGCGTACAACTCGGCGAAGGCCTTCATGCGGTGGCCTCTTCTTCGTCATCGCCGTATTCGGTGGTGAAGCCTTGGGCGTCCAGGCCTTTTTCCCGCAGGTGGCGCACCAGCACGCCGACAGAGCCGTGGGTCACCATCACGCGTTCGGCACCGGTTTGTTCAATGGCCCACAACAGGCCGGGCCAGTCGGCGTGGTCCGAGAGTACAAAACCCCGGTCCACACCGCGCCGCCGGCGGGTGCCGCGCAGGCGCATCCAGCCGCTGGCGAACGCATCGCTGTAGTCGCCAAAGCGTTTTATCCAGGTGCTGCCACCGGTCGAAGGTGGGGCGATGATCAGGGCTTGGCGCAGCAACGGGTCGGTCTTTTTGAAGTCGCCGGCGTAAAGGGTTTCGGGAATGTAGATTCCGGCTTCGCGGTACACACGGTTTAAGGGTTCGACTGCGCCGTGACTAAGGATCGGGCCGATGCTGGCATCGATGCCATGCAGGATCCGTTGGGCCTTGCCGAAGGAATAACAGAACAACACGCTGGCTTTCCCCGCGGCGATATTTCCCTGCCACCAGTCGTTGATCCCGGCAAAAATCTGCGCTTGTGGCTGCCAGCGGTAGATCGGCAGGCCGAAGGTCGATTCAGTAATAAAGGTGTGGCAACGCACCGGTTCGAAAGGCGCACAGGTGCCATCGGGCTCTACCTTGTAGTCGCCGGACGCGACCCAGACTTCGCCCTTGTATTCCAGGCGCACCTGAGCCGAACCGAGCACGTGCCCGGCGGGATGAAAACTCAGGGTGACGCCGTGGTGCACCAGTTGTTCGCCATAGGCCAGGGTTTGCAGGTTGATGTCCTGGCCCAGGCGCGAGCGCAGGATGCCTTCGCCGGGGGCGGCGGCCAGGTAATGGGTGTTGCCGGTGCGGGCGTGGTCGCCGTGGGCGTGGGTGATGACGGAGCGTTCCACCGGGCGCCAGGGGTCGATGTAGAAATCTCCGGCGGGGCAGTAGAGGCCTTCGGGCCGGGCGATGACAAGGTCCATGGGCGTGCCGTGGGCAGTGGGCTTATCAGTTAGGAGGCGGTGGCGGGGCTGGAAGTTCTATCTGAATGCATGCAAGGCAAATGTGGGAGCGGGCTTGCTCGCGAATGCGGAGTGTCAGTCAAAGATGTTGTGACTGATCTACCGCATTCGCGAGCAAGCCCGCTCCCACATTTTTATCCGGTTCCTTCAGGAGGAACCGGGTTATTTGCCGGGGGTCAGGGTCAATCGCGTTTTGCCGTACGCCTTGTCGAAGTTCTGCGGCTGCATCGGGAAGCTCAGGTATTGCGCCTTGAGCGACGGGTCGATGCCATTGGCATAATTCGGGCTGGCCGGGTTGCCGGATTGGCCGATGCCGCCCTGGCCCATCATCGGTTCGGTCTGGCTGAAGTCGACGATCATGCGCAGCGCCGGCACTTGGGTTGTGTCGAAGCTCTGCCCCCAGCTATACGGCGCCGGGTTCAAGGTGTTGTGGTCGCCGCCACTGGCAAGCGGGCCACGAATCACCTGGCCGCTGGTGTTTTTCCAAGTGGTGGTGTGCAGCTTGCCCCACTGCCAGGCCTTGTGATCGGCGCCCAACTGGCTGTCGCCGGCCGTGATCGCGGCGGCGAGGCTGCGGGCCAGGATGGTTGGTTTGTCTTCTTTCTGCGCGGTGCGCACGTCATCCCAGAACGGGCTGTCTTCACGGCCCAGCAGGTGGTCGGCGTTGGCGGAGTAAGACAGGTTGGCGTTGCTGATAAACGCTTTCCAGCTCGCGCTGTTTTCCGGGCCGAGTTCGTCGAGGAATATTTGCTTGGTGCTTTCCTGCAGGAACAGCTCGTAGATCGCCGCATCGGCGGAAGTCGGTGCGAGGCGACCATCAAACGCCATCAGGCGGTTCAGCGCCTCGCGTGCCTTGCTCGCTTCTGGCGCCGGCAATGCATCAATCGCCTGTTTCAGCGGCTGGGCCATGCCCGGCGCCTGGAACATGGTTTTGAGTTTGGCGGCAAATGTTGTGGTCTGGTCGTACTGCATGGCGATCATGCTGCGGCTGTCGTGCTTGCCGGCATTTGCCAGTTGCGCCAGGCGCTCGCTGCGTTCCGGTGCGTCCCAGGAGTTGGACAATTGCATGCCGTAGCCGCGCGGCGCGGTGCGCTGGTTGGCGGTGCCGATCCAGCCTTGGGCCGGGTCCTGGTCATACGGGTGCAGCATCGCGTCGGCGTAACCGTCCCAGTCAAAACGCGCGTCCCAGCCGGGCGAGGGCAGCAGGCCTTCGCCTTCACGGCGGTTGGGGAAACGGCCGGTGACTTGCCAGCCGATATTGGTGGCGTCGGCGAAAATCATGTTCAGCGCGATGGCGCGAATTTCGCGGGTCGCATCCGAGGCCTTGCCGGCATTTTGTGCGCGGGACAGGTCGAAGAAGGCGTCCAGGCTCTTGTCGTCTTTAAAGTCAGCGGTTTGCAAGGCCAGGCCGAAACCGCTGGTCAGCGCCTGGCTGCTATTAAGCAGGGCGCCGTGACGGGTTTCGTACACCACTTCGCGAAGTGGTCGCTGACCTTTGACGATGAAGGTTTCGTTCCGCACCAGCGCCGGTAGCCATTTTCCGTTGTTCTCGTAGTACAGCGCGCTGCCCTGGCGTTTGACCTTTTCCAGGAACAGGTCCTGGGTGTCGCCCTTGACCGAACTCATGCTCCACGCGACTTTGCCGTTGAAGCCAGACAACAGCGTCGGCAAGCCGGCAATCGAGGCGCCGACGGCCTGGTATTTCGGGGCGCGAATCTGCACGTAGTTCCACGGCGACGGCGCTTGCGGCGCAGCTGCCAGGTCGCTGGCCAACAGGCTTTTGCCGCTGCGGGCGCGTTGCGGGCCGATGGCCCAGTTGCTCGACGTGGTGACGGCCAGTGCGTTGAGGCTGTTCAGTTGCTGGCCAACCGCTTCCAACCCGGCGAGGCCGGTGATCTGGCCGAAATTTACGCCCTTGAGCTTTTCAGTTTCAGCCAGCGGGATCGGCTCATCCGGCGCACTTGGGGTGAGCCAGGCGAGTTTGTCGACGCCGACTTTCTGCGCCAGCACCAGCGATGACAGTTCTTCCTGCAAATTGCTCGACTCACTGAAATTCAGCAGGCAGAACAACAGCGCCGAATCTTCCGGCTTCCAGTATTCGGGCTTGTAGCCGGTCTGGGCCAGGTCTGGCGGCAGTTTGTCGCGGTAGCGGAACAGGTAGGCGTTGACGCCCCGGGCATACACTTCAAAGAAGCGCTTGAGGCGCGGCGACGAGGCGTTATACAGCTCGCCGGCGCTTTTTTTCAGGTTGACCGCGCGCATGAAGCGGTCGACGTCGAGCACTTCAGGCCCGGACATTTCGGCCAGACGGCCCTGGGCCAGCAGGCGCAAGGTGACCATTTGGGTGATGCGGTCGCTGGCGTGCACATAGCCGAGGCTGAACAGCGCGTCATGGAAGGTGTTGCTTTCGATCAACGGCATGCCCTGGGCATTGCGGCGCACCGACACATTCTGTGCCAGGCCTTTGATCGGCTGTACACCGGCGACCGGTGTCAGGGTGTCCTGGGTGCTCTGGAGCTGGCAACCGGCCAGGCTTAACGCACTGGCCACTGCCGCGGCAACGCCGAACCGGGGAAGAAAATGTGAGAGGGCTGGCGAGGCCATGGCAAAGCTCCTGCGGGGGTAGCGTCATTAAAGGCGCTACGTTAGTGAGCGCGGCGAAACGACGCAAGCAGGAGTTTGGGTAATTTTGAGCCGGGCGCCGATCAATGTGTGCTGGCTTGTGTGGGAGCTGGCTTGCCTGCGATGCAGGCACCTCGGTCTGCAGTGAAACCGAGGTGATGCTATCGCAGGCAAGCCAGCTCCCACACAAGCCACCCCTACAAAGGTCAGGCCTTGGGCGGGTTTACTTTTTGTATCAGTTCGTAGGCCCGAACAGTCGCCGGCCGTTCCTTGATGCTGTTGAACCAGCGCTGCACGTGTGGGAAATCTTCCAGGCGCTGGCTCTGCCATTTGTGGGAAACAATCCACGGGTAAATGGCCATGTCGGCAATGCTGTAGTCCTCGCCTGCCACGAACGGGCGGCCCGCCAGGCGGCGGTCGAGCACGCCATACAACCGTGCGGTTTCTTCCACATAGCGCTTGATCGCGTAGGGGATTTTCTCCGGTGCGAACTGGCTGAAGTGGTGATTTTGCCCCGCCATCGGGCCCAGCCCGCCCATTTGCCAGAACAGCCATTGCAGGGCTTCCTGGCGACCGCGCAGGTCTTTGGGGATGAACTGGCCGGTTTTTTCCGCGAGGTACAGCAGGATGGCGCCAGACTCGAACAGCGAAATCGGCGCGCCGCCGTCGGTCGGGTTGTGATCGACGATCGCCGGAATGCGGTTGTTGGGAGCGATCTTCAGGAAGTCCGGCTTGAATTGGTCGCCTTGGCCGATGTTGATCGGGTGCACCTCGTAGGGCAGGCCGGCTTCTTCCAGGAACAGCGATACTTTGTGACCGTTGGGGGTGGTCCAGTAATACAAGTCGATCATGAAGCTCTCCAAAAGTGGTGATGCTTGAGCGAATGCCTGTAGGTATAGGTAATGTTCCATCGACGAAAATTCAATCAAACATTTGTGTATACCCTTAGATGCCATTCACACCGCACCGTCCACCAGCACCTGCAACGACTGCCGGGAGCAGCGCTCGATGCGCACCTGCACGCCATACACCTCGGCAAACAGCGCCGGGTCGAGCACGTCATCCGCCGTACCGCTGGCGTACAAGCGGCCTTCGCGCAGCACGGCGATATGGTCGGCAAAACGCGCGGCGAGGTTGATGTCGTGCAGCACCACCACGGCGATCAGGTTGTGCTCGCGCACCAGCCCGCGCACGCAGTCCATGACTTTCAACTGGTAGTTGAGGTCCAGGGCGCTGGTGGGCTCGTCGAGCAACATGACCTGTGGCCGGCGCGCGATGAGTTGGGCGAGGCTGACCAGTTGGCGTTGGCCGCCGGACAAGGTGCTTAACAGCTGGTCGGCCAAATGCGCGATGCCGATGCGCTGCAACGCCTCGAAGGCTTCGCGCAGGCAGGCGTCGCCGGACAGCGGGATGCCTTCTACATCTGCCACGCGCAAGGCGGCGATCACACTTTCCATCACACTCAGGCTCAACCCCGGCGGCAGGTTTTGCGGCATGTAAGTGACGCGCCGCGCACGCTCGCCGATGGACATGGCCGACAGGTCGAGGTGCCCCAATCGCACAACGCCTGTCATCTTTTCCAGCCCGGCCACGGCACGCAGCAGGGTGGATTTGCCGGCGCCGTTGGGGCCAATCAGAGCAGTCAGGCTGCCGTGGGGCAGGGTGGGCATGCTCAGGTCATGCACAATCTGCCGCCGCCCATAGCTGACGCTGGCGTTGTGAACCGATAAGCCCAAACTCATAACTGTCTCCCGCGCTTGAACACCAACGCCACGAAAATCGGCACGCCTACCAGGGCGGTGACGATGCCCACCGGCACGATCACGCCGGGCATGATCAGTTTGCTGGCGATTGACGACAGCGACAGCAGCAACGCGCCGGTCAAGGCGCTGGCCGGCAACAGGAAGCGTTGGTCTTCGCCCACCAGAATCCGCGCGATATGCGGACCCACCAGGCCGATAAAGCCGATGGTTCCCACAAACGCCACGGCGGTGGCCGATAACAAGCTGATGCGCAGCAACGAGAAAAACCGCAGGCGCTTCACATCTACGCCGAAGCTTTGCGCGCGGTCTTCACCCATGCGCAGCAAGGTCAGGCGCGGGGCAGCGGCGAAGGAAAATGGCATCACCACTGCAACCACGAAGGCGAGAATGCCGAGCTTGTCCCAGTTGGCTCGGGTCACGCTGCCCAGCGTCCAAAACACCAATTGTTGCAGCACGTCTTCAGTGGCGACCAGCTGCAACAAGGCCACTACGGCGTTGCAACTGAACACCAAGGCAATGCCGAACAACACCAGGCTTTCGACCCCGGCACCGCGCAGGCGCGACATGGCCTGCAGCAGAAATACCGAGGCGGCGGCGAAGATAAACGCCGAGAGAGAGATTGCCGTGTTGGCCGACACCCACAGCGTGGTTACCGGAAATACGATCACCAGTGACGCGCCCAATGCGGCCGCCGACGACACGCCGAGGGTAAACGGGCTGGCCAGCGGGTTGTTCAAAATCGCCTGCATCTCGGCCCCGGCCAGCGACAGTGCGCTACCCACCAGCACCGCCATCAGCGCGTAAGGCAGGCGCACGTTCCAGATAATCACCTGGTCGGTGGCGCTCAGGTGTGACGGGTGCAGAATGCCGTCGAGCAGAGCCAGCAGGCCCATGCCGGACGGGCCGCTGGCGAGGTCCACCAGAATGGCGCAAACCAGCGCGGCGCCGAGCAACGCCAGCAGCCAGGCACGCCGCGCGAGCAGACGGCGATAGCCGTGAGTGGCGCTGGCGAGGTCGAGGGTTTGAGTGGTCATTGGGCTCACACAATCTTTAAATCGATGAAGATCAAAATGTGGGAGGGGGCTTGCTCCCGATGGCGGAGTGTCAGTCAAATATTTATTGCCTGACACTCCGCTATCGGGAGCAAGCCCCCTCCCACAATTTTTTACCGCGTTTCTACAGGGGTTTTGGCGTCAATCCAGTAAGCACCCTGCAGCGGCATACCGAGGAACTGACTGTTAATCTGCTCCATCGTCGCCTGCGGATCGAGCTTGGCGAACAGCGCCGGATGCACCCATTTGGCCAGCGCTTCAATCGCCAGCAGGTTGTACGGCGAGTTGTAGAAGTCATGCCACAGGCCGTGGGAATTGCCTTCACGGATCGCGCGAAGGTTGGCAAATTCCGGACGCGCCAGCACCCGGTCGAACGCCTCACGCGCTTCATCGATGCTCACGCCTGCGCCCAGAATCAACCCCGGTTTGTGGTTGCCGGTGGCCACGTACACATCCGGATCAGCCTTGAGCGCGTACTCGACGCTGATATCCCCCAGCGCGCCCGGCACCACGTCGGCGGCGATATTGCGCCCGCCGACCAGCTTGATCACTTCACCCATGCCGCTTTTGCCAGTGGTGTGCCCCGGGGCCTGCCAGGCACCGGCCAGCAGTTCCAGGAACACGCTCGGTCGCGGGCCGGCTGGCAGCGTGGCGACGGCGTCGGTGATGGCCTTGACGTGCTGGTCATAGAAATCCAGAAATGCCTTGGCCTGGGTTTCACGGCCCAACGCTTGACCCAGCGCCTGCATGCTGGTGTGGGTGCCTTGCACCGGGTTGATGCGGAAGTCGACGAACAGCACCGGGATGCCGGCTTTGGCCAGCACATCGGCCACCGGGCTATGTTCGGTCGGGCCGTGGCCGGAAATGCTGAACACCGCGAGGTCAGGTTTGAGCGAGAGAATTTCTTCGGCGCTGACGCTTTGTTCCGACGCTTGCCCGATCAACGGGATGTCTTTGACCGTAGGAAATTTCGCCACATAGGCGTTGTAAGTGTGCGGGTCCAGCAGCTTCAAATCGTTCTGCCAGCCGACGATGCGCTGGAACGGCGCGTCTTTGTCGAGCAGGGCGAATGCAGAAATCAGGCGGCCTTCGCCCAGCACCACGCGTTTGACGTCGTCCTTAACCTCGACCTTGCGGCCCAGCACGTCGGTGACTTCATGGGCGGCGGCGGTTTCGGCGTGGCCCAGAAGCAGGGCGGCAAACAGCACACCGAGCTTGAGCAGGTGGCGGGGTTTGAGCATGGAAAGGACTCCGGGTAAGGGGAAATCAGCATTCATAATCGACACTGGCCGTGAGGGTGCGCCCGGCGCCTGGAATGCCGTAGAGCTGGAAGCCGTCGAGGCAAGAACCGATCTGGCTGTAATAGCGCGTGGTGGCCGTGTTCATCTTGTATTGCGCGGCCACGCCGTGGGGCACGTAAATGCGCGATGACATGAGCAGTGGTCCGAGTCTAAATTACAATTACTCTCATTCAGGCCCGTAGTCTAAAGAGCGATTTCCCCCGTCATACCCCGGTTTTGTATCGCTGATGCGCGATTATGGTTTCCCACAACATTCCATTACATTTGCACCCACTGCTGGCTGAATCTTCGGCTAGATCCTGCGTTTTGAGTTTTCGGATTGACCGCCCATGGCCAAACAAGACCACTTGCTGATCGTCGATGACGACCCGCAAATCCGCCAACTGCTCTGCGACTACCTCAGCGACGCCGGTTTTCAGGTGTCCACTGCCAGCGACGGCAAGGAGATGCGCCGTCGACTGGCGCTGAATGTCATCGATTTGATCGTGCTCGACCTGATGCTGCCCGGCGAAGACGGCCTGAGCCTGTGCCGCGAACTGCGCGTGAGTTCCAACACGCCGGTGGTGATGCTCACCGCCAAGGGCTCGCTGATCGACCGCATCGTCGGCCTGGAAATCGGCGCCGACGATTACCTGCCCAAACCGTTCGACCCGCGCGAGTTGCTGGTGCGGATCAAGGTGGTGTTGCGCCGCGTGCAGAGCTTCCCCGACCGTGCGCGGCTGGACGAGGCGCCGAGCATCCACTTCGCTGGCTGGCAACTCGACACACGGGCGCGGCAATTACTCACGCCGCATGGCGTGGTGGTCAGCCTCGGCAACTCGGATTACCGCGTGCTGCGCCTGTTGTTGCAGCACCCCAATCGCCCGTTGAGCCGAGACTTTCTGCTCAACCATGTGTTCGACAAAGACAGCACACCGTTCGACCGCTCCATCGACGTGTGCGTCAGCCGTCTACGCTCGCAACTGCCTGCGGGCTTGATCAAAACCGTGCGCAACGAGGGCTATATGCTCACCGCCGAAGACGTGGTGCTTGGGTCTTGAGACTGCTGCCGCGTTCGCTGTTCGGGCGGCTGGTGCTGATTCTGGTCAGCGGCATGCTTGCGGCCCAGGCGCTGACCAGCAGTATTTGGTATGACCGACGCCATGGTCAGGTACTGGAAATTCCCGCACGGCTGATCGCCACCCGGCTGGCGGACGTGGTCCGCCTGGTGCACAGCGATCCGCAGCAGGCCGATCACCTGATCAAACTGCTCAATACACCGCATTTTCAGCTGACCGTGAGCGACCAGGCGAGCAGCACGCCCAGCACGCTGACTGACAGTGACCGGCCCACCGAGCGGCTGATCACGCAGGTGCTTTCGGAGAAAACCGGTTATGCGCAGACCCTGAGGTTAGTGCGCCTGTCCCTGGTGGACGGCGAAGGGCAAACCGCTGGCCTCTCGACCTTGCTCGGTTCCAGGCCGGTGGTGGGTCAATTCTTGATCGATTTGCGCTTGCCCGATGGGCGCTGGTTGCAGGTGGACGCCAGTGAGGAGCAGGGCTGGACCAGCACCTCGCCGCTGGATCTGGTGTTTGATTACGTGATGCGTATCTATTTGCTGCGGGTGCTGGTGCTGGTGGTGATCGCCCTGGTGGCGGTACGCCTGGCGATTCGCCCGCTGAATGCATTGGCCAGAGCCGCCGAAGCCTTGGGCCGGGATATCCAGCACCCGCCGCTGTCGGTGGATGGCCCGACTGAAGTACGCCGCGCTGCCCAGGCATTTAACGCGATGCAGCAACGGCTGATTGCCAATATCGCCGAACGAACGCGGTTTCTCGCGGCTATTTCCCACGACCTGCGCTCACCGATCACACGCCTGCGCCTGCGTACCGAAATGCTCGAAGACAACCGCACCAAGGAGCGTTTTCGCAGCGACCTGGAGGAGATGGAACACATGGTCTCCAGCACCCTGGATTTCGTCAGCAGTGGTGAGATCAATGAGACGCGGCAGAACATCGACATCAATGCCTTGCTGCAAAGTTTGCAGGCGGATCTGGAGGATGTGGGTGAGCGCGTGAGCATCATCGGCCGCGCGCGGCAGCCGTTGCCGGGGTACGCACGCAGCCTTAAGCGGTGTGTGCAGAACCTGCTGGAAAATGCGGTGCGCTATGGCTGTGAGGTGGCCGTGCGGGTTGAGGACCAGGCGGACAGTTTGGTCATTGTGATCAGCGACCGTGGGCCCGGCATTCCACAGGAACAGCTGGAACAGGTAATGGAGCCTTTTTACCGGGTGGAAGGCTCACGCAACTCGGAAACCGGCGGGTATGGATTGGGGCTGAGCATTGCGCACACCATTGCGCGGGCGCACGAAGGGCGGCTGAGTTTGAAGAATCGGGAAGGCGGGGGATTGGAGGTGGAACTGCTGTTCCAGAGAAAATCCTGAGATGAAATACACAGCCAATGTGGGAGCAGGCAAGCCAGCTCCCACATTGGCTGTTTCAGGGCATCAAGCCCCGTGGCACTTCTTGAATTTCTTCTCGCTGCCGCATGGGCACGGGTCGTTGCGGCCAACGTCTTTCAGAGCGTTGCGCACCGGCTCCTGGTGAGCGTGGCCGCAGTTCGGGCCGTGGACATGGCCGTGGTCATGATCATGGTGATCATGATCGTGGTTACAGTCAGGACCATGAACATGGGGTTGCTGAGTCATCGATGTCGCTCCGGAATAAAATCGCCGGGGATTATCTCGCCATTGTGAGCCACCTGCACGTCATTACCGATGAATAATCCGGTTTTCAACTCGCCCTCCAGACGATACGGCACAGGCTTGTCGGGTTTTTTCAGCATCTGCACCACGTCGCGTATCTGCGGCCACAGGTTGGTGCGCACCGACACCCGGAAAAAAGCGTGGCCACGCGGCGGCACGGTCAGCCATTCGTTGGACTCGCCTTCGGTCAGCACAAAACTGCCCAGCCTGACCTTATAGATCAGGCCGCGCACGGTCAGGTCGGCGTTGTCGCGGTTGTCCACGCGAAAGTACAGTTTGAATTTTTGCTCGAGCAACTTGGCGCGCACCACTTCAACTTTCACCAGCGACACATGGGGCGGCGGGGAATCGTCTTCAAACCAGGAGGCGCAACCTGTCAGGCCCAGGGTCAACGCCAGCATCAAGAGGTACATCCGAAGCATGGCGTTTTTCCTTTCTTGTCATTAGAGGTAGCTGGAACAGCACTTCTTGAACTTCTGCCCGCTGCCGCACAAACATACATCATTGCGCCCGACCTTCACCTCAACTGTCGGGTCCATGAAGTACCAGCGCCCATCGTTCTGTACGAAAGAAGACTGCTCACGGTGGCTGTGTTCGCCGGTGCTGTCGTGCCAGCGCGCGGTAAAGGTGACGAAGGCATGTTCGGGCTGGCCGCCGAACACCTCGCTGCTTTCTACTTCAAGCCCCAGCCAGGTGCTCTGGGCACTCCAGGCGCCGATGGCGTCGCGGTCCAGGCCGGCCTGTTGCGCCGGCAGCGTGGTCGCCACCAGATAGTCCACCAGGCCCAGCACATAGGCGCTGTAGCGCGAGCGCATCAGTGCGCTGGCGCAGGGCGCCGGATGGCCGGAGTGATAATGGCCGCAGCAGGCATCCAGCAGGTTGCCACTGCCGCAGGGGCAAATGGATGTACTCATCGGGTTACCACCAATACTTTCCGAAGTTTTGCGGGTTGGCCCAAAAGCGGGCGTTAAGCCAATCCGGCACTTGTTTATAGTCAAGCAGATCATAGGTAAACAGCGTCAGCACCTGATCATCACGCTGGAAACGTTCGCTGGCTTGCAGGGCCAGGGAGAAGAAGTCGGTGTCCTTCCAGCCACAGACGTGCAGGTCGGCCAGCACTGCAATGCGGCTGGCATTCAGGTTGCGGATGCCACCGAGCAAGGTCAGGCCCTGCGGTTTTGACAGGTGCTCCAGGCAATCGACCACCAGCGCCAGGTCAAAACGCTGCGCTGCCAATGCTTCCGGCATTGGCCCGGGCGCGGCGATGGCGACAACGGTGTCCGGGTGTTCGGCTTGAAACGCCTCCAGCGCCGGAAACTGGCTGGCGCCCAACAGCAGCAGACGCTTTGGCTGGTGCAGGTCGAGCAAAGCCGCCAGGGCTTGCTGGGGTGTACGGGAAGAAATACCAGCGCTCATCGCAGATCCTCACATCATGACCGTAGAGACTAGCGCGGCTGAGCCTGCGGGCCTAGAGCGGGCGACAGCGAAAAGTCCTGCGGCTACGGCGATCCTCAATGGATCCGGGGTGCTGGCCCAGATGAAAAGAGCGGTCTTTACTCCAGCAGCCGCGTGCCTTGCAGCAACGTTGGCCAGGCAACAAAACGGCTGATGTGGGTTGAACCGCCGCGGGGAAATTCAGATCAACCACTGACGCTAAATGCGGGAGCATCGCTGGCGATCCTCGCCGAAACCGCAGGCAAGCCTCCCTTCATCAAGTTTTTTCATCCTTCACTGGCAAATCGCCTGCAGAAGTCGGTACTGTGCGCCCAAAGAATAATAGTCAGGGGCAAGCGGCATGAAGGTGTTTTGGGGGCTCGGGAAGTTTGTAACGTTGCTGTTTTGGGTCTTGGTGGTGGTGAATCTGTTTCAGCCACTGGTCAACCCGTTCCACCTGTTGGTCAGTCTGGCCGGCAGTCTGCTGTTCCTCACCCATATTTTAGAGTTGCTGTTGTTCAACAGCAGCCTGAAACACCGTGCCCACCCCTGGCGTGACCGCTTGCAGATCCTGCTGGTGGGTATGTTCCATGTGCGGAGCCTGTCGGCGCCTGCAGCGGTTAATGAAACGAACAAGGAGGCCAATCATGCGTAAGGTTTTTCTGTTGGCCCTGTTGGTCAGCCCCATCGCTCTGGCGCAAAGCGTCAGCGTTGAAACCAACTCATTGATGCGCCTGCCGAGCAGCACCAGCGTGTTGCAACTGGAACGCCTGGATGTGGCGGACTACGGCACGCTGTTGATTCCGGCGACCATCACTCAGGTCAGCGTGGACCAACTGCACCTTGGCCGCGAAGCGCGTATCGCCATCGCTCCCGGCAATACCGGGCTGCAATTGCAGGTGCGCCAGGCGCAACTGGAACATGGCAGCCAGATCACCTCACGCGGCGCTCCCGGCACCCACGAGCGTCCAGCCAAGGCTGGGCGTGACCTGACCTTGCGGATCAACGACCTGACCGCCGAAGAGCTGTCGGTGGATGCCCGTGGCGGCGCCGGAGCCCAGGGTTATTCAGGGCTGGATGGCGCCAACGGCGTTGACCCGGGTTGCACCTGGGGTTCGGCGGGGCGTGGCGCGAATGGTGATAACGGCGGCGACGGCCTGCCTGGCGCGGCGGGTGCGCAAGTGCGCGTGGAGCTGCCGCAGAGCTTCCCGGCTGAGCAGATCAAGGTGTGGGTCGATGGCGGCGCCGGTGGTTTGGCCGGTACGGCGGGCAAACCGGGTAAAGGCGGGAAGTCCAAGGGCTGTGTGGTGTATCGCGCCGATGGCGGCGAAAAGGGCCGGGCCGGATTGGAAGGGCAGCCTGGGCCTGCGGGGCCTGCGGGTACTGTGACCATCCAGCGCCTGTGAGGCGATTCCCTGTGGCGAGCCCGCTTATTGTGACATGCCGGCTTGCTGTGGCGAGCGGGCTTGTTGTGGCGAGCGGGCTTGCCCCGCTTTGGGCTGCGTAGCAGCCCCAAAACCAGCCACATCGGATTACCTGACGATGCGCGGTGATCTTGATGGGGCTGCTACGCAGCCCAACGCGGGGCAAGCCCGCTCGCCACAAGAAGGCAGCTCACCACAACAAGCCTGCTCTGAACCCATTAAGCCCAGCCGCTTCAGAACATCGGCCGAGCCGAAGCGATCGCAACCACCAACAACCCCACGATCAGATTAATCCCCACCAACTTGCGAATCTGCCCCAGCACCGCCGCACCTGCCGGCCAGTTCTCAGCCGCCACCGCCGCGCGTAATTCCGGGAGTTTCAGCGCCTGGATACGGATAAACAGCGCCGTCATCACCACATACAACCCCATCATCACCTGCACATAACGTGGCGCGGTCTCAAACCCGCTGAAACGCAACTGCAGAAGGCCGACGCCGCTGATCGGCAACACCAGCACCGCCACCCAGACCCACACGAAAAAACGTTGAAACACATTCGCCCACAGTTTAAGCCGGGCAGGGCCCTCAAGTGCCGCCACTGCGGCGGGGCGCAGGATCATCCAGGCGAAAAACATGCCGCCGACCCAGATCAGGGCGGCCAATACATGCAGGGTGTAAACGAGGCTAAACACGGTCATTGCGGTACTCCGTTCTGCGCGGGATTCATTAGCGGGGTATGATAGCCGCCGAACCGAACCACTGAAAATTTATCCAGCGTTTTTAGCGCCCGACTATCCATGATCAGCACTGAACTCAAAACCACGATCCAGGGCGCCTATTCGCGTTTTCTCGAGGCCAAAAGCCTGAAACCGCGCTACGGCCAACGCCTGATGATCGCCGAAGTGGCCAAGGTCCTCGGGGATATCGACACCGACGAAGAAGGCCGGCGCAGTGGCGACCCCGCGATCGTGGCGGTTGAAGCCGGCACCGGTACGGGTAAAACCGTGGCCTACAGCATCGCCGCCATTCCTACGGCCAAGGCCGCCGGCAAACGCCTGGTGATTGCCACCGCCACCGTGGCCCTGCAAGAGCAGATCGTCTACAAAGACTTGCCCGACCTGATGCGCAACAGCGGCTTGAACTTCACGTTCGCCCTGGCCAAGGGCCGTGGCCGCTACATGTGCCTGTCCAAACTCGACGTGTTGTTGCAGGAAGGCCACGCGCAAACCGCCACTGCATCGCTGTTCGAAGAAGAAGGCTTCAAGATCGAAGTCGATGAGGTCAGTCAGAAGCTGTTTACCAGCATGATTGAAAAGCTCGCCGGCAATAAATGGGACGGCGACCGCGACAGCTGGCCCACCGCCCTGGAAGATGCCGACTGGGCGCGCCTGACCACCGACCACAGCCAGTGCACCAACCGCCATTGCCCCAACTTTGGTCAGTGCGCCTTCTACAAGGCCCGCGAAGGCATGGGCAAGGTTGACGTCATTGTCACCAACCACGACATGGTCCTGGCCGACCTGGCGCTGGGCGGCGGCGCTGTGCTGCCCGACCCACGCGACACCCTGTATGTGTTCGACGAAGGCCACCACCTGCCCGATAAAGCCATCGGCCACTTTGCCCATTACACCCGCTTGCGCTCCACGGCCGACTGGCTGGAAACCACTGCGAAGAACCTCACCAAGTTGCTGGCCCAACACCCGCTACCCGGCGACCTCGGCAAGCTGATCGAGCAAGTGCCGGAGCTGGCGCGGGAGATCAAGACCCAGCAGCAATTCATGTTCAGTGCCTGTGAGCAGGTTGCCGACTTCAAACCCGGCGAAGACGTGGAAGGCCGCGAGCGGCCGCGCCATCGTTTCGTCGGCGGGTTGATCCCCGAGCACATGCGCGAAATGGGCATTGAGCTAAAGAAAGCCTTTTCGCGCCTGACGGACCTGTTCACCCGTCTCACCGACCTGCTTAAAGAAGGCATGGACGGCGAGGTCAACATCGGTATCGCCAGCAACCAGGCCGAAGAATGGTACCCGCTGTTCGGCAGCCTGTTGTCGCGCTCCCAGGGCAACTGGGAATTGTGGACGGCGTTTACGGTTGAAGACCCGGAAGACAACCCGCCGATGGCACGTTGGCTGACGCTGTCGGAAAGCGGTGCGCTGTTTGATATCGAGGTCAACGCCAGCCCGATCCTTGCGGCAGAAATGCTTCGTCGTAACCTGTGGAACGTGGCCTACGGCTGCCTGGTGACGTCGGCCACGCTGACCGCCCTCGGCACTTTCGACCGTTTCCGCATGCGCGCCGGCCTGCCAAAAAAAGCCGTGACTGCCGTGGTCCCGAGCCCGTTCCACCACGCCGACGCCGGTGTGCTGCGGGTGCCGGACCTCAAGGCCGACCCACGGGACGCGCCAGCGCACACGGCAGCGATCATCCGCGACCTGCCGTCCTTGGTGGAGGGCTCGCGCGGCACACTGGTGCTGTTCTCCTCGCGCAAACAAATGCAGGACGTGTTCGACGGCCTCGACCGCGACTGGCGCAAGCAAGTGTTTATTCAGGGCAACCTCTCCAAGCAGGAAACCCTCAACAAGCACAAGGCGCGGGTCGATGGCGGTGATTCCAGCGTGCTGTTCGGGCTGGCGAGCTTTGCCGAAGGTGTGGATTTGCCCGGCGCCTACTGCGAACACGTGGTGATCGCCAAGATCCCGTTCTCGGTGCCGGATGATCCGGTCGAGGCGGCCCTGGCCGAGTGGATCGAAGCGCGGGGCGGTAACCCGTTTATGGAAATCTCGGTGCCGGATGCGTCCTTGAAGCTGGTCCAGGCCTGCGGGCGCTTGCTGCGTACCGAAGAAGACCGGGGCACCATCACCTTGCTTGACCGCCGTTTGGTCACTCAGCGCTACGGCAAAGCTATCCTCAATGCCTTGCCGCCCTTCAGGCGCGAAATTTCTTAAGCCACTGTGGGCGAATTCGCCCACTTCGTGGTCTATCTCACTGCCAACGCTTCACGTCATCAGGCCATTCATCGGCCGTTTGGGAGAACCTTGCTCGTATGATTCGCACGCTGCCCGTCCTTTTTGCCCTGTTGTTTGCCGCGCCCTTGATGGCTGCGACGACCGGGCAACAAACACTGTTCAACTTCGTCCGGCCTGCCGATGTGGTCAAGGTGGCGACTCAGGACGCCAGCCTGCCGCAATACAACGCCGAACAAACCGCCGAAGGTGAGGTGCTGCGCCGCATCACGTTCAACCCGGCGGCGGAACCGAGCCTGGTGCTCAGCCCGCAAACCGGCACCTGGGATTGGTCTCAGTCGGGCGCCATGAGCCTGCGGATTCAAAGTGCGATGGACTGGGCGCTGACCTTGTACGTCAAGGTGCAAAGCACGGACGGCAAGACGCTGGTCAGCCGTATCGACCTGCCGGCCGGGCCTGTCCAGACCCTTTTGATCCCGCTCCAGGCCACCTCGCCGCTGAGCCAGGGCATGAAGGCTGGCCCGCCGATGCCGATCACCGTGGGCGGCCAGCGTGTGTTACTGGGCAGCAGCGCCGGCGAAATCGACCGCAGCCAAGTGGCGTCGGTGACGCTGTCGATGGTCAAGCCTAACGCCGCGCAAAGCATCCTGTTGGAACGCTTTGGTGTGCAGGATATTGAGCCGGTCGTGAAGGCTGCCTACAGCGAACTGGTGGATGCCTATGGCCAGTCCACGCGCGCGCGCTGGCCGGAAAAAGTCAGCAGCGACGAGCAACTCAAGGCTGCCGCCGCCAAAGAGCAACAGCAGCTCAGCGGTTGGCTGGCTGAACGTGATAAGTCTTCTCTGGATCAATACGGCGGCTGGAACAAAGGCCCTGCGTTTGAGGCCAGCGGCTTTTTCCGCACCGAGAAACGTGACGGTCGCTGGTATCTGGTGACGCCGGACGGGCATCCGTTCTATTCCCTGGGCGTGAACACCGTGGCCCCTGACAATAACCAGACCTATGTGGCGGGGCGTGAGTGGATGTTTGCCGCGTTGCCAAAGGCGGGCGAGCCGTTCGACAAGTACTACGGCCGTGGCGACAACCGTGGCGGGAATGGCGCCGATCAGGGCCGAGGCTTCAGCGTGGGGCGTTGGTACGACTTTTACGGCGCCAACCTGCAGCGCACCTACGGCGGCGAAGGTTTCGACCAGAAGCGCTGGGTGACCCACACCCTTGACCGCCTCCAAGCCTGGGGCTTCAACACCGTGGGCAACTGGAGCGACGAGGGGTTGGCCACCGCCGACCGCGTGCCGTACACCTTGCCGCTGTCTATCGTCGGCGATTACGCCAGCATCAGTACCGGCACCGACTGGTGGGGTGGCATGCCCGACCCGTTCGACCCGCGTTTCGCCATGGCCACTGAACGCGCCGTGGCCATTGCGGCCCGCGATCACCGGGATGACCCGTGGCTGATCGGCTTCTTTGCCGACAACGAATTGGCCTGGGCGGGGCCGGGTGATGATCCAAAATCCCGTTACGCCCTGGCCTACGGCACGCTGCGCATGACCACCGACGTACCGGCCAAGCGTGCGTTCCTCAAGCAATTGCGCGACAAATACCGTAACGAAGACGGCCTGTCGAAAGCCTGGGGCATTCACTTGGCTGGCTGGGAACTGATGGAAGACCCGGGTTTCGAGCCGCCGATGCCGAGCCCTGAGCACCCGGAAATCGAAGCTGACTTCAAATACTTCCAGAAGACCTTTGCCGATGCCTACTTCAAGACCATCTCCGACTCGCTGAAATGGCACGCGCCCAACCAGTTGCTGCTGGGTGGCCGCTATGCCGTCAGCACTCCCGAAGCCGTGGCGTCCTGCGCGCAGTATTGCGATGTGCTGAGTTTCAACATGTACACCCTAAAACCTCAGGACGGCTATGACTTCGCCGCCCTGCGTGCGCTGAACAAACCGGTGCTGATTACCGAGTTCAACTTCGGCTCGGCGGACCGTGGGCCGTTCTGGGGCGGCGTGACGCAGTTGGCCCGAGAAGAAGATCGCGGCGCGGCGTACAGCAACTTTCTCAAGCAGGCCATGGCCGAGCCGTCGATTGTTGGCGTTCATTGGTTCCAGTACCTCGACCAACCGGTGACTGGCCGTCTGCTGGACGGCGAAAACGGCCACTTTGGCCTGGTTGGCATCACCGACGTACCTTTCCAGGGTTTTGTTGACAGTGTGCGTAAAAGCAACCTGGCGGCAGTCGATCAACTGGGAGATGAGGCGCAAAAGGCCAAGACGGCCGGTGCAGTACGAGAAAGTGAAGGCGCCAAGGCCGGGCATGATGGCAAAGGCGCTGGCCAGGGCGCCGGACATGCCGGTGGGCACTCCGGAAATGGCCATTGATTCATATTTGACGGGTTCACAAAACCCGCAATGGCTGGAACAATGGCGACTACTTTTTATGCGGTTTTTTGAGGGGACTTAGGTGCAGATTCAGGGTCATTATGAGCTGCAGTTCGAAGCGGTACGCGAAGCGTTCGCCGCCTTGTTCGATGATCCTCAGGAGCGTGGTGCCGGGCTGTGCATTCAGATCGGCGGTGAAACCGTCGTCGATCTGTGGGCCGGCACGGCCGACAAGGATGGGGCTGAAGCCTGGCACAGCGACACCATCGTCAACCTGTTTTCTTGCACCAAGACCTTTACCGCCGTCACGGCCCTGCAATTGGTCGCCGAAGGCAAGTTGAAACTCGACGCGCCGGTGGCTGACTATTGGCCTGAGTTCGCGGCAGCGGGCAAAGAAACCATCACTCTGCGCCAGTTGCTTTGCCATCAAGCCGGCTTGCCGGCGATCCGCGAAATGCTGCCCACCGAAGCGTTGTATGACTGGCAGTTGATGGTCGATACCCTGGCGGCCGAAGCTCCATGGTGGACGCCGGGCGAAGGCCATGGATACGAAGCCATCACCTACGGCTGGCTGGTCGGTGAATTACTGCGCCGCGCCGACGGGCGTGGGCCGGGTGAGTCCATTGTGGCGCGGGTCGCGCGGCCGTTGGGCCTGGACTTTCATGTAGGCCTGGCGGACGAAGAGTTTTATCGCGTTGCCCATGTAGCCCGCAGTAAAGGCACTACGGACGACGCGGCCGCACAACGTTTATTGCAAGTAATGATGCGTGAACCTGCGGCAATGACTACCCGAGCATTTGCCAACCCGCCGGCTATTTTGACCAGCACTAATAAGCCTGAATGGCGGCGCATGCAGCAGCCAGCGGCAAATGGTCACGGTAATGCGCGCAGCCTGGCGGGTTTTTATAGCGGGTTGTTGGACGGTAGTTTGCTGGAAAGCGACATGCTCGAACAATTGACACGTGAACACAGTATCGGGCCGGATAAAACATTATTGACCCAGACCCGTTTCGGCCTGGGCTGCATGTTGGATCAGCCGCAATTGCCGAATGCCACGTTCGGCCTTGGCCCACGTGCGTTTGGGCATCCCGGCGCCGGTGGTTCGGTAGGATTTGCCGACCCGGAACATGATGTAGCATTTGGTTTTGTGACTAATACACTGGGGCCTTATGTACTTATGGACCCGCGTGCGCAGAAGTTGGTCGGAATATTGGCCGGTTGTCTGTAAAGAGCTTGCTGTTTCACGTTTTTTTGTTACAAAGGCAACTATAAGAAGACGCTGAACGAAATTTGTAACTTTAATGTTCTGTAAGCGTCTGTTTAACGGGTCGTACAGGCCCCCTGATTTTTTCTCATTTTGTGGATACCTCATGTTATCGAACAAGTCCTTGGCACTGGCGCTGTGCCTCACTATCACCGGCTGCGCACAAACTCCGCAAAATGACGCCGAAGGCGGTCATTGGTGGGCATTTGGATCTGACAAGGCTGCTACCAAGGACGCAGTGACCCCAACCGACGCCAAGCCAGCCGCTCCGGTTGCTGCAGCGGCCGCTGCCCCAGCGCCTGCACCCGCCGCCGCATCTGCTCCGGTCGCCAAGGCGGACACCGGTTCCAGCTGGTGGCCGTTCTCCTTCAAGAGCGCCGACGAAAAGGCGGCTGATGCCAAAGCTGACCTGAAAGCCGACCTCCAGGCCGCGACCCCGGCAGCCACGCCGGAAGCCGCGCCTGTCGTGGCCAAGACCGACACTGAAGCCAAATGGTGGTGGCCGTTCGAAAGCAAGCCTAAACCACTGGCCAAGGTCGACGTGACCAACGTGGCGATGCCTGACCCGAAAATCACTCAAGCCTGGCTGGACGATTACGAGCCACGCCTGCGCGCCGCCATCAAGGACAGCAACCTGCAACTTGAACGTCGCGAAAACGTGCTGGTTGTGATTGCCCCGGTAGACGGTTCCTACAACCCGAAGCGCCCGGCGATGCTGCTGCCGGTGACACTGGGTCCATTTACTCGCGTCGCCAAAGCCGTTGAAGGCGACCCGAAAACTGCCGTGCTGGTACTCGGTCACGTCGACACCACTGGTGCCGAGCCGGTGAGCCAGGCCCTGACCCGAGAGCGCGCACAATCGATCGCTTCGATTTTCAGCCTCAGCGGCTTGAAGCAGGATCGTCTGATGCTGCGCGGCATGGGCGACCTGATGCCGCGTGCCGCCAACGACAGCAATCAGGGCCGCGCCCTGAACCGTCGTATGGAAATCATGTTCACCCAGCGCACCACCATGCTGGCGTTGCTGAACAAGTACAACTCGGGCAAACCGCCGGTTGCTGAAATGGTTGCCGTGCAGACTGCGCCAGCACCGGTACCGGCTCCGGCTGCAAAGAAAGCCGCTCCGGCGAAAAAGGCCCCGGCCAAGAAAGCCGCCGCCAAGCCCGTTGCCAAAAAAGCCGCTGCCAAGCCTGCTGCGAAAAAGCCTGCACCCAAGGCTGACGCACCGGCTGCAAACGACCAGGCAAAAAGCTGATCTGTTGAAACAGAAGGATAGAGCCGCATGACCCAGGCACTGGCCGATATGCGCCGTGACTACACTCGGGACGGTTTGAGCGAGGCCCAGGCCCCGGGCGAGCCGTTTGCGTTGTTCCATCAGTGGTTTGGCGACGCGGTGAAAACCGAGCAGCCACCGGTGGAAGCCAATGCCATGACGCTGGCCACTGTCGACAGCGACGGTCGCCCGCACTGTCGTATCCTGCTGCTCAAAGGCCTGGATGCGCAGGGCTTTACCTTCTTCACCAACTATCAGAGCGCCAAGGGCGAACAGCTCGCCGCACAGCCGTTCGCGGCCATGACCTTCTTCTGGCCGACCCTTGAGCGCCAGGTGCGCATCGAAGGTCGGGTGGTCAAGGTCACACCCGAAGAGTCGGATGCTTATTATCAGGTCCGGCCACTGGGCAGCCGCCTCGGGGCTTGGGCGTCTCCGCAGAGCAAAGTCATCCGTGACCGCGAAGAACTGCACGATTTGCTCAAGGCAACCGAAGAACGCTTCAGCGATACCCAACCCGATTGCCCCGAGCATTGGGGCGGTTATCGCCTGATGCCTGAGCGCCTCGAGTTCTGGCAAGGCCGCGCCAGCCGCCTGCATGATCGCCTCAACTATCGCCTGCTAGCGGGCGAGTGGACGCGCGAACGCCTCGCACCCTGAGCTTCACCTTTCGTCATCTCACCTGAATGTTGCCCGCCACTCCGAAGTCCCTGTTCAAGAGACTTCGGGCGTGTGCTGCTGCGCGACTATAATGATCAGCGCGTCCATGACATTTTATGGAACAAGCTGGGCGCTACCGTTCGTCGAGTTCTCTGGTAATGGCAGTCTGTACTAGGGCTGAATGAAAGTAATTTTCTGCCTGGCTTGCCGTGACAGGCGCCAAGCCGCAGCGTCTAATGATTACCTGTCCTTTGGAGTTGATGCTATGCGTAAGTCCGTATTACTAGTTGCCTGCTTTACCACCCTGTCGTTGCTGTTGGGTGGCTGCGCCTCGAGTCTGACCGGCGATTCGTACTCCCGTGACGAGGCGCGTCGTGTACAAACTGTTCGCATGGGCACCATCGAATCCCTGCGTCCGGTGAAAATCGAAGGCACCAAAACCCCAATCGGCGGCGCTGCTGGCGCAGTCATCGGCGGCGTTGGCGGCAGCGCCATCGGCGGCGGTCGTGGCAGCATCGTCACCGCAGTGATTGGCGCCGTAGCCGGCGGCCTGCTGGGCTCGGCTACCGAAGAAGGCCTGACCCGTACCCAAGGCGTGGAAATCACCGTTCGCGAAGACGACGGCAGCATGCGCGCTTACGTCCAGGCGGTTGAAGAGAACGAAATCTTCCGCGTAGGCGACCGTGTACGCATCATGACCGTTAACGGTACCAGCCGCGTTACGCGTTAAGCGTTAGTTGTTGAAACACAAAACCCCAACCA
This sequence comes from Pseudomonas sp. AMR01, assembly GCF_041946035.1. NCBI lineage: Bacteria > Pseudomonadati > Pseudomonadota > Gammaproteobacteria > Pseudomonadales > Pseudomonadaceae > Pseudomonas > Pseudomonas sp. AMR01. Next base: position 21,903 of record NZ_JAUTYR010000013.1, on the reverse strand, counting down.
GGTGACTGGTTGGGGTTTTTTGGTTTTGGGAGACATACGTGAAACCGCGCAGTGAATACATGTGGCGAGGGAGCTTGCTCCCGCTGGGCTGCGTAGCATTCCCGTTTTTGGGGCCGCTTCGCAGCCCAACGGGAGCAAGCTCCCTCGCCACACTTACTGTGCTCGTCCTTAATTAACTGGCATTACCTTGGTAGGGCGGCTTTTTGGGTTTTTACACGGCCACGTCAAACCTGAAAGTGCTTCACCATCGTATTCAATTCATGCGCCAGGCCAGCCAGTGATTGCGAAGCCATCGTTGTTTGGGTCGAGCCTTCGGCAGACTGAATCGACAACTGCTGAATGTTCAGCAAATTGCGATCCACCGCCCGGGCAACGTCGGCTTGTTCAGCCGCCGCCGTGGTAATCACCAGGTTGCGGTCATTGATTTCATCGTTGGCCGCCAGAATATCCGCCAGTGCTTGCTGAGCCAGTTCGGCCAACCCCAGGGTTTGCCGAGTCATGGTGCTGCTGTCGAGCATGGTGTTGACGGTGCTGGCGGTGTTGGCCTGAATGCTGCCGATCATCTGCTCGATTTCTTGAGTCGATTGTGCGGTGCGATGGGCCAGGGCACGAACTTCGTCGGCAACCACCGCAAAACCCCGGCCTGCCTCACCCGCGCGAGCGGCTTCAATGGCGGCATTGAGCGCCAACAGGTTGGTTTGCTCGGCAATCGTACGGATTACATCCAGCACTTTGCCGATTCCTTTTGCCTGCTCGGCAAGGCCGCCGACCTGCCCGGAGCTGACTTCAACCCCTCGGGTCAACGCCTGGATCGAATTCAACGCTTCGACCATCCGTTGCTGGCCTTTCAATGCGATGCTGCGCGACTCCTGGGACAGGTCGGAAGTCGAGGCGGCATTGCGCGCAACCTCTTCAATCGCGGTGGTCATCTCGGTGACCGCGGTGGCCGCCTGCTCGATTTCTCCATGCTGCTGTTGCAAATCCCGACTACCTTCAGCGGTAACGGCATTCAATTCTTCGGCCGCAGCGGCCAATTGGCTGGACGATCCGGTGATTTGCCGCAAGGTCTGCACCAAGTTGTTACGCATGGTTTCCTGCGCCCTGAGCAGACGCGTGGCTTCGTCGTTGCCCGTCGGGTTAATCGGCTGGGTCAAGTCGCCCTTGGCAATCGTTTCGGCCACGTGCACCGCTTCAATGATCGGCCCGGTAATACTGCGGGTCAGCAGCCACGCCACCAGAACGGTGCCGGCACTCACCAGCAGGATGACGATCGCGATACCGTTTACCGCGTGTTGGTAGGCGTCTTCGGACGTCCGGCCAGCCTGCTCAGCGCCTTTGTTGGCGAGGTCGATCAACTGGTCGAAGTTCTTGGTCATCTGCTCATAACTTTCCCGGATGCTGTTGAGAAAGTCGCGGGCGCCGGCCTTATCACCCGAGCGCGAGCGTTTAAGCATCTCGGAGTGGTTCTTCGCGTAACCTTCCAGGCTCTGGTTGAACACCTCAAGGCGTGATTTTTCCTCCGGGGTACGCAGGAGCGCTGCGTACTGACCCATCTGCTCCTTAACCGCCTTCAAGCGCCCGGCAGATTTGTCCTCGTAGGTCTGCATATCTGCATCGCTTGAGGACAGGATGTGCGCCATTTCGCCCAGGCGAAAACGATCAAGTGAAGCATTCGCCAGCGCCAACAGGCGCACGCGCTGCATCCAGTTGTTCTGAATGTCAGTGGCCTGTGACTGGACTTCACCAATCTGCTTGAGCGCGAACAGGCCGAGAAACACACTCAGCGACGCAATGGCAGCGAAGCCGATGAAGGCTCTGGCTGCGATTCTTATATTTCTCAGGAACATGGGCTGTCGCTCGGGATGAAAACGCGTTGGGAAGCAAGCTCGGGCGGGTGTCTCAGGCAGGGAGAGTGAGGCCACCACAACAGATAGTCGGCGGGAGGGGGGAAGTCTTTAGGTGGGCAATCATGAAACTTGAGCGGCGGAAAAAGAAAAACCCCAACCGGTTGCCCGGAAGGGGTTTTAGAGGTGCTTAAGAGGACTCAAGCTTTCTTGCGACTCGCCATTGCTGTCACCGCATACCCGATACACGCCGCCAGGATCGACCCGGTCAGAATGCCCATGCGGTCTTCACCGGCAAACTCGCTGGCGCCCGGTACAAAGGCCAGTGAGCCCACAAAAAGGCTCATGGTGAAGCCGATGCCGCACAGGATTGCCACACCGAACACCTGGCCCCAATTGGCGCCGCTCGGCAGTGCGGACAGGCCGGTTTTGACGGCGAGCCAAGTGAGGCCGAACACGCCGATGGTCTTGCCGATCAGCAGGCCGGCGGCGATGCCCATGGGCACGTGGTGGGTGAAGCTGTCGAGGCTGACGCCGGTCAGGGACACGCCGGCGTTGGCAAAGGCAAACAATGGCAGGATGCCGTAGGCCACCCACGGGTGCAGGGCGTGTTCGAGGGTGAGCAACGGCGATGGCTCGGCATTCTTGGTGCGCAGCGGGATGCAGAACGCCAGGGTCACGCCGGCCAGGGTGGCGTGTACACCGCTTTTAAGCACGCACACCCACAGGATGAGGCCGATGATCAGGTACGGCCCAAGCTTGATGACGCCCAGTCGGTTCATTGCGATCAAGGCAATGAAACACGCACCCGCACCGGCCAGGGCGGCGCCTGACAGGTCGCTGGAATAGAACACGGCAATCACGATGATCGCGCCGAGGTCGTCAATGATCGCCAGGGTCATCAGGAACAGTTTCAGCGACACCGGCACGCGCTTGCCGAGCAGGGCCAGCACGCCCAGCGCGAATGCGATGTCGGTGGCCATGGGAATGGCCCAGCCTGACAGTGCGGCAGGGTAGTCCTTGTTGATCGCCCAATAGATCAGGGCCGGCACCACCATGCCGCCAATCGCTGCCGCGCCAGGCAATACCACTTGCGAGGGCTTGGACAGATGGCCATCGAGCAGCTCGCGCTTGACCTCAAGGCCGATCAGCAGGAAGAACAAAGCCATCAGGCCGTCGTTGATCCATAGCAGGGCGGGTTTGGCGATTTTGACTGCGCCAATTTGAGCCACCACCGGTACGTCAAGAAAGGCGCTGTAAAGGTGAGATAACGGCGAGTTGTTGATGATCAGCGCCAAGGCGGCAGCGGCGATCAACAACAGACCGCTGGCGGCTTCCAGCTGGAAGAAACGGGTGAAAGTGCTACGCAGAGGCAAGGGACGCTCTCCAATCCAGGTTCAATAGGTGGGTACCCTAACCCGTACCGTTAGTTGTTAAAACAAAAGTTATATTCTTATTTGTTATAAGCGATGGGCAGAGAGGGCGTTGCGCCAAAGCCTAGCAATTGTGTGCCTATTTGCGACCTCACTGTATCTGTGTGCAGCGTAGGAAACCCCCTAAAATCGGGGCTGAAATCTTCAGAGACGCACTTTATGAACGACCACCGTACCTGGGCCCGCGAAGCCATTCGCATTATTGAAGCGGACTTCCAGCGTAGCGCCGACACGCACCTGATCCCTTTGCCATTGCCGGGGTTGCCGGGTATCGAGTTGTATTTCAAGGATGAGTCCAGCCACCCTACCGGCAGCCTGAAACATCGGCTGGCGCGGTCGTTGTTTCTGTATGCCTTGTGTAATGGCTGGCTCAAGCCGGGGGCGCCGGTGATCGAGGCGTCCAGCGGTTCAACAGCGGTTTCGGAGGCTTACTTTGCACGTTTGCTGGGCCTGCCGTTTATCGCGGTCATGCCGGCCACGACGTCTCAGGCGAAGATTGACCAGATCGCCTTTTACGGTGGCAAGAGCCACTTGGTGAAAGATCCGACGCAGATCTACGCCGAGTCCGAACGCCTGGCGACGGAAAGTGGCGGGCACTTCATGGACCAGTTCACCTACGCCGAACGCGCTACCGACTGGCGGGCAAACAACAACATCGCCGAGTCGATTTTCCAGCAGATGCGCTTCGAGCATTACCCCGAGCCGAGCTGGCTGATTTCCAGCCCCGGCACCGGCGGCACCACCGCGACCTTGGGGCGCTATGTGCGCTATCGCCAGCATTGCACCCGTGTGCTGTGTGCCGACGCCGAGCAGTCGGTGTTCTTCGACTTCTACCAAACCGGCGACGCCAGCCTGCGCCTGGACTGCGGCTCGCGCATTGAAGGTATCGGCCGGCCACGGGTGGAAGCGTCGTTTTTGCCGAACGTGATTGATGCCATGGTCAAAGTGCCGGATGCCTTGTCGCTGGCGGCCATGCATTACTTGGCCGAGCGCCTGGGGCGGCGGGTCGGGGGTTCCAGCGGGACTAACCTGATTGGCGCTCTGATGGCGGCCCAGCAGATGAAAGCGGCGGGGGAGTCGGGGTCGATCGTGGCGATCCTGTGTGATGGCGGCGAGCGGTATGCGACGACTTACTATGATCAGGCCTGGCTGACGGGGCAGGGGTATGCGCTGGAAGGGTTGATTGCGACCGTGGCGGCCAGTGTTGAACGCGGCGAGCCGTTGCCGGAATCGATCCTGCGCGCAAACATCTGACACAACGCAAAACCAAATGTGGGAGCGGGCTTGCTCGCGAAAGCGGTGGGTCAGTCAAAAGATTCATCGACTGACACTCCGCTTTCGCGAGCAAGCCCGCTCCCACATTTAAATTGCGGTGTTTTCAGATTCGCTGTCAGGCCTCCAGGCCCAACATATCCCGCGCCAACGCTTCGGCAATCCGAATCCCGTCTACACCCGCCGACAAAATCCCACCGGCATACCCTGCGCCTTCACCCGCCGGGAACAGGCCTTTCACGTTCAAACTCTGCATCGAGTCGTCACGGGTAATTCGCAGCGGCGACGATGTGCGGGTCTCGATACCGGTCAACACGGCATCGTGCAGCGAGTAGCCCTTGATCTGCTTCTCGAACGCCGGCAGTGCTTCACGAATGGCTTCGATGGCAAACTCCGGCAACGCCAGGGCCAAATCGCCCAGTGCCACGCCCGGCTTGTAGGACGGCTCCACACTGCCGATGGCGGTGGACGGTTTACCCGCGATGAAATCACCCACCAATTGCGCCGGGGCCTCATAGTTGCTGCCGCCGAGGATATAGGCGTGGGACTCCAGGCGTTCCTGCAACTCGATACCGGCCAGCGGGCCGCCTGGATAATCCACCTCGGGCGTGATGCCGACCACGATGCCGGAGTTGGCGTTACGCTCGTTACGCGAATACTGGCTCATGCCATTGGTGACAACACGGCCAGGCTCGGAGGTCGCGGCAACCACGGTGCCGCCAGGGCACATGCAGAAGCTGTAGACCGAACGGCCGTTCTTGGCGTGGTGCACCAGTTTGTAGTCGGCGGCGCCGAGTTTCGGGTGCCCGGCGTATTTGCCCAGCCGCGCGGCGTCGATCAGCGACTGTGGATGTTCGATGCGAAAACCCACGGAAAACGGCTTGGCTTCCATGTACACGCCACGGCCATGGAGCATGCGGAACGTGTCGCGGGCGCTGTGGCCGAGGGCGAGGATCACGTGCCTGGAGAGGATCTGCTCGCCGCCATCCACGACCACACCGTTCAACTGGCCGTCCTCGATCAGCACGTCGGTCACGCGCTGTTCGAAGCGCACTTCACCGCCGAGGGCGATGATTTGCTGGCGCATGTGTTCCACCACACCGGTCAGGCGGAAGGTGCCGATATGCGGCTTGCTGACATACAGGATTTCTTCCGGGGCGCCGGCTTTGACGAACTCGTGCAGCACTTTGCGACCGTGGAATTTCGGGTCCTTGATCTGGCTGTAGAGCTTGCCGTCGGAAAAAGTCCCGGCGCCGCCTTCACCGAATTGCACGTTGGACTCTGGGTTGAGCACGTTTTTGCGCCACAAGGCCCAGGTGTCCTTGGTGCGCTGGCGCACTTCGCGACCGCGCTCAAGGATGATCGGCTTGAAACCCATTTGCGCGAGCAGCAGCCCGGCGAAAATCCCGCACGGGCCAAAACCCACCACGATCGGCCGTTCAACCAAGCCTTCTGGCGCATGGCCGACGACTTTGTAGCTGACGTCCGGCGCCGGGTTGATGTTGCGGTCGTCGGCAAACTTGAGCAGCAGGGCAGCTTCGCCCTTCACGTTCAGGTCGACGGTGTAGATGAAGCACAGCTCTGACGATTTTTTGCGGGCGTCGTAGCTGCGCTTGAACAGGGTGAAATCGAGCAGGTCATCACTGGCGACGCCCAGGCGCTGCACGATGGCAGGCCGCAGGTCTTCTTCGGGATGGTCGATGGGCAGCTTGAGTTCGGTGATTCGTAACATGACAGGATCCGGTAGGCGGCGGACAAAGAGGCCGGCTGTTTTGCAAACCGGCGATTATAAGCCCCAAAGGCGGTTTTCCGTCATGTTAAAACAGCGCAGGGCGTAATCAGTCGTCGCGCGAACCGCCAAATGCGGCGCAACCACGCTGGACCTGGCCGTTGACGCGCAACTCGGCGGTCATGTGTTGCAGGCTGCCGCTGACCGGGTCGACGCAACGCTGCGGAGCAACCCACAGTTCGACGTGCTGGTTGTTGGCTTCGGTCATCAGGTTGAAGCGGCCGTCACCGATTTGCTCTTCGACGTAGGGCACTGCCAGAGGTGGCTGGCCCTCGCGTTCCAGCACCATGCCTTTGGCGGTAACGTTCATCGCCCAGGCCGGTTTATGGCCGTTGGCGCGCAGGATCATGCGTTTGAAGTCCGGGTCATTGCAGGCGGAGGTGGAGCGCTCGACGCGGTAGAGCTGTTGCAGGTCCACTGAGCCCTGAGTGCCACTGGCAACCCCGGAGAACTTGCCGCGCAAGTCGGCAAACAATGCGCCTTGCTGGCCGGCCAGAGAGGCGGCCTCTTGCAGGACGCTGGTGCCGCCGGTGTCGTTGACCACGTAGTTGCGTTTGTCATTGCAAGGCTGGAACACCAGCTTGCCGCCGACAGCCGTCAATTCGCCCTGCATACGGGTCATCCCGACGGTAGACGGTTTGGCCGGTTCGCTTTCGAACACCTGGCAAGCGCTGAAAAGGGGCAGCAAGGCACATAGAACTAAGGTACGGGCGGCACGCATTTATCGGGTCTCCAAACAAGTGCCGCCACGTTACGCAGGCTGGCGCCGCATCACAAGTGCGCCTGCGAGCTTCAGGCAATTCTTACAGACGTGAAAGTCAGCCGACGATAAACGTCTGGCCTGTCTGCAGGCCCTCGACGCTTTTCGCGTAGGCCAGCGCCACGTCTGCACCCGGCGCCGGTTTGTAGCCACGGAAATACGGCGCATAACTGTCCATGGCTTCGAGCAGGACGGTCGGGCTTACCGAGTTGACCCGCAGGCCGCGTGGCAATTCGATAGCCGCCGCTTTAACAAAGGCGTCCAGTGCACCATTGACCAGGGCCGCCGAGGCGCCGGTGCGGATCGGGTCACGGTTGAGAATGCCGCTGGTGAAGGTGAACGACGCGCCGTCGTTGGCGTATTCGCGGCCAATCAACAGCAGGTTGACCTGGCCCATCAGCTTGTCGCGCAGGCCCAGTTCGAAGTCGGCCTCGCTCATGTCACCCAATGCGACAAAGTTGACGCTGCCTGCCGCGCAGACCAGTGCATCGAACCTGCCGGTCTGTTCGAACAGTGCGCGGATCGAGGCGCTGTCGCTGATGTTCACCTGGAAATCGCCACTGCTGCGGCCGATGCTGATCACTTCGTGACGCTGCGCCAGTTCGGCCTTGACCGCTGAACCGACCGTGCCGCTGGCTCCAATCAATAGGATTTTCATCGTACTGTTCCTCCAAGGGGTAAGTAAGGATTCAGTCTAGGGTGGCTTTTCACCTGGATAAACGTGCTAATGGGCAACCTTTGGTTTTCAAATGGAAACAATCCATGAGCGAGATGGATGACCTGGCGGCCTTTGCCGTACTGATCGAAGCCGGCAGTTTCACCGTGGCCGCCGAGCAATTGGGTTGCAGCAAAGGCCAGCTGTCCAAACGCATCAGCCAATTGGAGGCGCAGTATTGCGTGGTGTTGCTGCACCGCACCACGCGCAAGCTCAGCCTCACCGCCGCCGGTGCGGCGTTGTTGCCTCAGGCCCAGGCGCTCGTAGTACAAGTCGACCGCGCTCGTCAGGCACTGGCGCGGCTCAAGGACGACCTGGCCGGGCCTGTGCGTATGACGGTCCCGGTGTCGTTGGGCGAAACCTTTTTTGATGGCCTGCTGTTGGAGTTTCACAAAAGGTACCCGCAGGTGCAGATCGAACTGGAGCTGAACAACCGGTGCCACGATCTGGCACGGGACGGCTTTGATTTGGGGGTGCGCTCGGGGGCTGTCGACAATGAGCGCCTGGTGGCCAAGCCGCTGCTGGCCTGGCACGAAATGACCTGCGCCAGCCCGGCCTATCTTGAGGAATACGGTGAGCCACTGACCCCGGCCGATCTCGCCACCCACACCTGCCTGCTCAACAGTCATTACAGCGGGCGAGAGGAATGGCTTTACCACCAGCAACATGAACTGCTGCGGGTGCGGGTCAGCGGCACCTTTGCCTCCAACCATTACAACCTGTTGAAAAAAGCCGCGCTGGTGGGCGCCGGCATCGCGCGTCTGCCGTCCTATGCATTACCTGCAGAATTGGCTGACGGCAGATTGCGCTGGCTCCTGCGCGATTATCAGACGCGGAGCATGCCGATGTACTTGGTGCACCCCTATCAGGGCGGCTTGCCGCGACGCACCCAAGTGCTCGCTGACTATTTGGTTGACTGGTTCAAACGCAGCGGCGAAGCCCTGGACCGTCTTTAACGGTAGCGACGTGCAATCAGGTGGTCGATGGACAGGCGGCCCGGACCTTTCGCCACCAACAGCAGCAAGATCGCGATCCAGGTGCCGTGGGTTGGGTAGGCGTCCGGATAGACGAAGAGCTGGATGGTCAGGGTCATCCCGATCAGCGCCAGGGCCGAGAAGCGTGTGGCAAAACCCACCAGGATCAGCGCGGGAAAGATGTGTTCGGCAAACGCCGACATGTGCGCAGCCACCTCGGGCGAGAGCAACGGCACTCGGTATTCGCTCTGAAACAGCGGCACGGTAGAGGCAGCCAGGCGTGGCACGCCGAGCTGAAAGGTGCCATTGATCAGGTCGATGGCAAAGCCTTCCACCTTGGTTTGCCCGGACTTCCAGAACACCGCCGCAATGGAGAACCGTGCGAGAAAGGCGATCAGGCTGTAGGGGATTTTCTCGAACAGCTCGATGACTCGATTGATAGGGTTTGAAGGCGAGGTGCTCATGGCGATTCCTTTTGTTCTGGGTGCAGATGAGTGAGTGTGTCGTGGCTGATCAACAGCGTCAGGCATTGATTCAGGTCGAATTCGCTGAAGGCTTCGAGGGCGAGAGCCACCGCCATCTCCAGTTCGGCGCCGTTGTTCAGGCTATTGATAAAGGCGACCGAGCCGCTGTCGATGGCGAACACCTTGACGGTCAAGCCTTGGCGCAAGACCAGCGCGCCCTGGGCATGCCAGGGATTCAAGCTGTCCATGGCGCCCTCGGCCTGGTGCGCTGCCCACACGGCAACAACGGCATAGGCGGAACTGAAGGCTGAAACAGACGGATGCAACTGCACGCGCAGTTTCCCCAGGTCCGTCTGGCCTTGCAGTGCTTGAAGAACCGTTTGCCGGTCCAGTAGCTGTGTATCCGCCGCGTGATAGGCGCCTACGCGCAGTCGTTCCAGGCGTGCAACATCAGCGAGGTAGGGCACGCTGGCAGCGGGCTCAAAGTCTTGAATGAAGGCAGCAAACGCACTGCCGTACTTGCTCATCAACGGGCTGGTGGGCGGGGACGCCTGTACAAACAGGCCCGCCATTGCGCGGAAGAATGCCTCGCCGACCAATTGCAACGTCACCGGGTAAGCCGCCGCGAGTGCGTTGATCAATGAGCTGTGGACGTTATTGCGGTACACCGCAAAACGGCTGGCAGGGTCGGCGCCGTTGCTGCTGAACACGCCCTCGGGGCAGGCCTGGTCGGGCGCGAGCAGGGCATTGGCAAACGCGGCTTGAACGCTCATGGGGTGACCTGCAGCAAATGCCAGTCGGCGTGTTTGGCTTCGGCTTGCAGCACGCTGAACGCAGGCACCTGATTATCCCGTTCGATCAGCGTAGCCACCGGGCCGGTGCGCGTCAGTACCTGTTCATACAGCTGCCATACCGCGTTGTCGACGGGTGCGCCGTGGTCATCAATCAGCAGGCGGTCGCCCAGGTTGTCGGTGTCTTCGGCAAAGCCCGCCAGATGAATCTCACCCACCGCGCGCAACGGCAGCGCATCGATGTAGGAAAGCGGGTTGCGCTGGTGATTGATGCACGACACATAAACGTTGTTGACGTCCAGCAGCAGGCCGCAACCGGTGCGGCGGATGATCTCGCTGACAAAGTCTGTTTCATCCAGTGTGGAGTGCTGGAACTGCAGGTAAGTCGACGGATTCTCCAGCAGCATTGGCCGCTTGAGCGTGCTTTGCACCTGATCGATGTGTTCGCACACCCGGTTCAGGGTGGCGGCATCGTAGGCCAGAGGCAGCAAGTCATTAAGAAACACCGGGCCGTGGCTGGACCAGGCCAGGTGTTCGGAAAAAGACTGGGGTTGATAGCGTTCGATCAGCGTGGCCAACCGTGCCAGGTGCTCACGGTTCAACGGGCCTTCGCCGCCGATAGACAGACCCACGCCGTGCAACGACAGTGGGTACCGCTCGCGGATCAAACCCAGGTAGTGATGAAACGGGCCGCCGGCGACCATGTAGTTTTCGGCGTGCACTTCAAAAAAACCAATGTCGGGCGAGGTATCGAGCACTTCGAGGAAGTGCTCGTTCTTCAGCCCCAGCCCGGCCCTGTAGGGGAGGCCGGGTACCTGAGCTGGCGAGACCGTGTGTTGGGGTGAAAGCGTCATCATCAGTACTCAGGTTGCGCAGGGTTTCAGGACTTGGCGGTGAAGGCAGCTTCCTGACCGAAACCGGTCGGCGAGGTGGTGCTGGGGGTTTTGCCGCAGGTGCCGGCAGGGACCAGTTTCCAGGCGTTGGCCTGGTCTTTAGTTTTCGAGGTGCCGGCGCAGGAGGTGCCGGCGCCTGCGGCGCAATCGTTCTTGGCGGCTTCAGCGATGCCGAAGCATTTGTCCATTTTTGCGTCGGCAGCATGGGCCGTGGTGATGGCGGACAAGCTCAAAGCGGAACCGAGGGCCAGGATCAGGGTAGCGGCAGACAGGGAACGGGTAGCGTTTTTCATGGTGTTTCTCCAGTAGTAGGAATGTTGAATCAGGAAAGCAATTGCGCCTTCTTGACCTACTAGAGCGTGCCGGGATTCGTACGTTACAAACAGATTGAAAATTCTTATGTTTTTGTAGGAAACGGACTGCGGAGTGAGCGAGGCCTGAAAGTCAGCCAAAAAAAACGGCCTGTAAAGGCCGTTTTCAGATGGGGCAGTGTTACCCGCCGAGATACGCCTCACGCACCTTCGGATCGGTGAGTAATTGCTCACCGGTGCCCTGCATCACCACCCGGCCGTTTTCCAGCACGTAGGCGCGGTCGGCGATTTTCAGCGCCTGGTTGGCGTTCTGCTCCACCAGGAACACCGTCACACCGTCCTTGCGCAGCTGTTCGATGATGTCGAAGATCTGCTGGATGATGATCGGCGCCAGGCCCAGGGAAGGTTCGTCCAGCAGCAACAGCTTGGGCTTGCTCATCAGCGCCCGGCCGATGGCGAGCATTTGCTGCTCGCCGCCGGACATGGTGCCGCCGCGCTGGCTGAAGCGTTCCTTGAGCCGAGGGAACAGGTGCAACACCTTGTCCATCTGCTCCTGGTAGTCGCCCTTGTCGGTGAAGAACCCGCCCATGGCGAGGTTCTCTTCCACGGTCAGGCGGGAAAAAACCCGACGGCCTTCCGGGACCACGGCAATGCTCTTGCGCATGATTTCCGACGACTGCTGGCCCACCAGTTCTTCACCCATATAGCGGATGCTGCCGCTATGGGCTTGCGGCGAGCCGCACAAAGTCATCAACAAGGTCGACTTGCCTGCACCGTTAGCGCCGATCAGCGTGACAATTTCACCCTGGCGCACTTCCACGTTGACGCTGTGCAAGGCCTGGATCTTGCCGTAGAAAGTGGAAACGTTTTCGAATTGCAGCATTTTACGCTTCCCCCAAATAGGCTTTGATCACTTCAGGATTATCGCGGATCTGCTCCGGCGTCCCATCTGCCAGCGGCGTGCCCTGGTTGATCACCACGATGTGGTCGGAAATACTCATGACCAGTTTCATGTCGTGTTCGATCAACAGCACCGTGGCGTTGTTTTCCTCACGCAATACGCTGATCAACGCCTTGAGGTCTTCGGTTTCCTTGGGGTTCAGGCCGGCGGCCGGTTCGTCGAGCATGAGGATCCGCGGACGGGTCATCATGCAGCGGGCGATTTCCAGACGACGTTGCTGACCATAGGCCAGAGTGCCGGCGGGGCGGTTGGCGAATTCGGTCAGGTTGACCTTGTCCAGCCAATATTCCGCGTATTCCATGGCCTCGCGCTCGCTTTTGCGGAACGACGGGGTTTTGAACAGGCCGGCGAAGAAGTTGGTGTTCAGGTGACGGTGCTGGGCAATCAGCAGGTTTTCAACCGCCGTCATGTCCTTGAACAACCGCACGTTCTGGAAGGTCCGCACCACGCCCTTGCGGGCGATTTCGTGGCCGGCCAGGCCCTGGATCGGCTGGCCGTCCAGCAGGATGCTGCCACCGCTGGGCTTGTAGAAACCGGTGAGGCAGTTGAACACCGTGGTCTTGCCGGCGCCGTTGGGGCCTATCAGCGCCACGACCTGTTTCTCTTTCACGGTCAGGGCCACGCCGTTGACCGCGAGCAAACCGCCGAAGCGCATGCTCAGATTTTCGACTTTCAGGATCTCGCGGCTCATTTGCGCAGCTCCATGTGTGGACGTTGCATGGGCAGCAGGCCTTGAGGGCGCCAGATCATCATCAGCACCATCATGGCGCCGAACATCAACATGCGGTATTCGCTGAACTCACGCATCATTTCCGGCAGCAGGATCATCACGATTGCGGCCAGAATCACACCCAGCTGCGAGCCCATGCCACCCAGTACCACGATGGCGAGGATGATCGCCGACTCGATAAAGGTGAACGACTCCGGGGTCACCAAACCTTGGCGAGCGGCAAAGAAACTGCCAGCGAAACCGGCGAAGGTTGCCCCGAGGGTGAAGGCTGAAAGTTTGATGATGGTAGGGTTCATACCCAATGCACGGCAGGCGATTTCATCTTCGCGCAGCGCTTCCCACGCACGGCCGATCGGCATGCGCAGCAAACGGTTGATCACGAACAAGGCCGCCAGCGCCAGCAACAACGCCACCAGGTACAGGAACACCACTTTGCTCACGGGGTTGTAGTCGATCCCGAAGTATTCGTGGAAGGTCTGCATGCCTTCAGCCGCGGTGCGGTCGAACGAGAGCCCGAAGAACGTTGGCTTGGGAATGCTGCTGATGCCGTTGGGGCCGCCGGTAATGTCGGTGAGGTTACGCAGGAACAGCCGGATGATTTCACCGAAGCCCAGGGTCACGATCGCCAAATAGTCACCGCGCAAGCGCAGCACCGGAAAGCCCAGCAGGAAGCCAAATGTGGCCGCCGCCATGCCGGCCAGTGGCAGGCAGATCCAGAAGCCCCAGCCCAGGTAATGCGAGAGCAGCGCGTAGGTGTAGGCACCCACGGCGTAGAAGCCCACGTAACCCAGGTCGAGCAAGCCGGCCAGGCCCACCACGATGTTCAGGCCCAGGCCCAGCAACACGTAGATCAGGATCAGGGTGGCGATGTCGACCGCGCCGCGCGAGCCGAAGAACGGCCAGATCAGCGCCGCCACGACCAGGCCGATGATGATGTAGCGCTGGGTGCGCGGCAGGGTCAGGAATTGGCTGACCTTGGGTGACACCAGCGGGCCACGGTTGCCTTTGAACAGGGCACCGACCTGCTGGGTGAACAGCACGCGCAGGAACATCAACACCGAACACAGGGCGATGATGGTCAGGGTCACGGGACCAGTGCCATGCACTTCCAGGTTAATGCCGACAATGCTCAGCTTGAGGCCGAGAACCGGAAAGGCCACGGCCCATACCAGCAAGGCGCTGAAAAACGCCGATTTAAGATATCTGCTCATACTTTCTCAACCTCCGGACGGCCCAGAATGCCGGTCGGACGGAACAACAACACCAGAACCAACAAGCCGAACGCCACGACGTCCTTGTATTGGTCGCCGAACACATCGGCGCCAAAGGCTTCAGCCACACCCAGCACCAGCCCGCCGAGCATCGCGCCCGGAATACTGCCGATGCCGCCCAAGACTGCTGCGGTAAAGGCCTTCAGGCCTACCAGGAAACCGGCGTTGGGGTTGATCACGCCGTATTGCATGCTCAGCAGCACCGCCGCGACGGCGGCCAGTGCGGCACCGATCACGAAGGTCAGGGCGATGATGTTGTTGGTGTTGATGCCCAGCAGGTTGGCCATTTTGATGTCTTCGGCGCAAGCCCGGCAGGCGCGCCCCAGACGGGAGCGGGAGATGAACAGTGTCAGGCCCACCATGGCCGCCAGGGTGACGACGAAAACCAGGACCTGCATGTACGAAATCAGCACTTCTTGTGCGCCACCTGGGCCGAAGGAGAAGCTCCCCGGGATCAGGTTGGGAATGGACTTATCCTTGGAGTCCTGGGACAGCAATACGGTGTTCTGCAGGAAAATCGACATGCCGATAGCCGAAATCAGCGGGATCAAACGGTTGCTGCCACGCAACGGGCGGTAGGCAACCCGCTCGATACTGTAGCCGTAGGCACTGGTTACGACGATCGACGCCAGGAACGCAGCGGTCATCAACAGCGGCAGGGAATGGATACCCAGCATGGCCAGCCCGGCAAGGGCGATGAAGGCCACGTAGGAGCCAATCATGTACACCTCGCCATGGGCGAAGTTAATCATTCCAATGATGCCGTAAACCATCGTGTAGCCAATGGCTATCAAGGCATAGGTGCTGCCAACGGTCATGCCGTTAACCAGCGTTTGGAGAAAATGATAGATCTCAGGCATTACAGCGCTCCTAAAAACCCGATACGCATTTCACTGGTGGAGTCATTTCCGGCTCGGTGCCCTGCTCTGTGATCAGGTTGCACGAAGCGTTTGCCAGCGAACCGCTGGTGACGGTTTTAAGATTTTCAGGTGAGCCAGCGCCCGGATCGCGGGGGACAGGCCCATAAACCTCGTAAAACAAAGCCCACTGCTCTCACAGTGGGCTTGTTGGACCAGTAATGCCTGGCTTACTGAGGGGAAGCTTCGGTTTTTGGTTTGCCGAAGTGCCATTCGTAGACCACGAACTTGAAGTCCTTCAGGTCGCCCTTGGCGTCAAAGCTCAGGTCGCCGGTAGGGGTCTTGAACGTACCTGCGTGAATAGCAGCAGCCACTTTGGCGGTGTCTTCGGACTTCGCGGCAGCGATACCGCCAGCGATGACTTCAACAGCCGAGTAGGCCGGGAACACGAACGGACCGGTTGGGTCCTGCTTGTTCTTGGCGAACTCTTCAACGATTGCCTTGTTGGCAGGGTCGGTGTCGAAAGACTTCGGCAGGGTGACCAGCAGGCCTTCGGAAGCGCCCTGGGCAATTTGCGAGATGGAGTCGTTACCGACGCCTTCCGGGCCCATGAACTTGGCGTCTACGCCTTTTTCCTTGGCTTGGCGCAGGATCAGGCCCAACTCAGGGTGGTAGCCGCCGTAGTAAACGAAGTCGACGTTGGCTTGCTTGAGCTTCTGAATCAGCGAGGCGAAGTCTTTGTCGCCAGCGTTGATGCCTTCGAACAGCGCAACCTTCACGCCTTTCTTCTCAAGGGTCTGTTTAACGGCGGTGGCGATGCCTTCACCGTATTGCTGTTTGTCGTGGATAACCGCAACCACTTTCGGTTTGACGAAGTCGGCGATGTAGTTGCCGGCCGCTGGGCCCTGGGCGCTGTCCAGACCAATGGTGCGGAAGATCAGCTTGTAGCCACGCGCGGTGATTTCCGGGCTGGTTGCCGCCGGGGTGATCATGATCACGCCTTCGTCTTCATAAATATCCGACGCTGGCTGAGTGGAGCTGGAGCAGAGGTGACCGACTACAAACTTGACGCCGTCGTTAACCACTTTGTTGGCTACGGCAACCGCTTGTTTTGGATCGCAAGCGTCGTCGTATTCCTTGGCTTCGAGCATTTTACCGTCGACGCCGCCCTTGGCGTTGATGTCGGCGATTGCCTGCTTGGCACCCATGAATTGCATATCGCCGTATTGCGTCACCGGGCCTGTTTTAGGGCCGGCGATACCGATCTTGATGGTGTCGGCTGCGAACGAATGGCCGGCAACCCCAGCCAGGACCATAGCGGCAAACAGTTTGGAAATCTGCTTAGTAGCCTTATTCATAGTGCTCCACTCTTGCTGTTGTATTTTTTATAGTTCTAGCGGCCTTGTGAGCTACAGAACCGGATCAGATAATTCGGCTATCCCCCCGGCAGTGCTCTGGCAACTGTACCGGTACAGTGTAGAGCGCCGGTTGATCGCTTGAAAAGCTGGCTGCTGGGGGCAAAACCCGAGGGTGTCGCTTAAATGAAAGAAAAAGACAGAATTGCGGCGGGGTGATGCCAGAGTTTCGGGCAATCCTTGGCTTTCCTGACACTTTCGTTCGGTGACTCATTTGCAACTGGGTTTTTCCGCGAGGGCCACGACGTTATGATTGCGCCGATTTTTTCCCAAGGTGAATTCCCATGACGCAAGAACCTAGCACCCTCTATGCCAAGCTGCTCGGTGAAACCGCCGAAATTTCGTGGAAGGAGCTTGAACCGTTCTTTGCCAAGGGTGCCCTATTGTGGGTCGATGCCGGGCTGGATTTGATCGAAGCGGCCGAGGGAATGGCTGCGGATAACCGCGAGAAAGTCGCTGGGTGGCTGGCTTCGGGGAGCCTTGGCGAGGTGTCTGCGACGCGGGCATTGGACTTGGTTGAGCGGGATCCGAGCTTGTGGGCGGTGGTTGTTTCGCCTTGGATTTTGATCCAGGAAAGGGCGGCGCGAGATTAGAGCGCACTGAAAAGGTGCGGGTTTTTTGCAGGTTTATGTGGGTAGTGGAGTAACTGGTTGGGCGGTGATGGCATCTTGCCGTGGAGAAAGGTCACAGGTGAGGGTGACGTAAGCGTCACGGGAACAGTTTTCCTCGGGGTGGAATGCTTGGGGAAGTGTTTCTTGGTGTGTATATAGATGTTCCAACTGTGGGACCGGGCTTGCTCGCGAATGCGGTGTATCAGCCACCAAATTCATCACTGACCCACCGCCTTCGCGAGCAAGCCCGCTCCCACAGTTTTTACCGAGTAGGGCTTCACCACCTTCATACACAGGTGAGCTTTTCTGTGGGACCTGGGTCAGCGAATTGGCCTGACCGTGGAAGGCGGCCCCATCCGGGCGGGCGCAGGCTCTTTCGGCGAGGTCGCAGCATCTTTGTTGTCTTCCCCGCTGGAAGAATAGAGCGGGTTGCGAATCTGAATGCCCTGGATCACACCGATGATCTCGTTGACAGGCACCGCCGGGCTTAACAGGTAGCCCTGGATGAAGTCGCAGCCGTGTTTAAGCAGCAGGTCGAACTGCGCCTGGGTTTCTACGCCTTCGGTGACCACGTGCAGGTGCAGGGTGTGGGCCATGCCGATTATCGCCTGGACGATCTCGATATCGGCCGACGACTTGGGGATGTCCTGAATAAACGATCGATCAATCTTCAGCGTGTTAAGCGGCAGGCGCTTGAGATAGGCGAGCGACGAATACCCGGTGCCGAAATCATCAATCGCCAGCGACACCCCCAGCGAACGGATTTGCCGCAACAGCGCCAGGGTGCTGCCGATATTGCCCATCAGCGCATTTTCAGTGACTTCCAGTTCAAGGCGGTTGGCCGCAATGGCGGCGGAACGCAGGGCAGCTTCGATCTCATCCGCCAGCTCATCACGCGCCAAGTTGAGGGCCGAACAGTTCACGGCCATGGTCAATTCCGTGTAGCCCCGGTCAGACAACAGGCTCAAGTCGTGACAGGCCTGACGTAAAACCCAGTGGTCCAGGTCGGCAATCAACCCGTTACTTTCGGCGATGCCGATAAACCGGTCCGGTGGCAGTAAGCCGTGCCGCGGGTGCTGCCAGCGCACCAAGGCTTCCAGGCGTGTGACTTTGCCGAGTTTCATGTCGAAGATCGGTTGATAAAACAGCACCAACTCGTTGCGGCCACGCAGTGCGGCCCGCAGTTCCTCTTCCAGTTGCAGCTCAAGAGAGGCACGGGTTTTCAGGTTGGAACTGAAGAAATTCAGGGTGTTACGCCCGGTGTCTTTGGACTGGTACAGCGCCAGATCTGCCGTTTTAAGCAGTTCTTCGCAGGTCACGCCGTCTTCAGGAAACAAGCTGATGCCGATACTGGTGGTCATTACCATGCGACGACCCGCCAGCTCGATGGGTTCTTTCATCTTCTGCATGATGCGCTGGGCCATGTGCCGCGCTTCATCACGATGGTGGATGTTGATCAGAATGCAGAACTCATCGCCGCCAAAGCGTGCGACCACGTCATCATGGCTGCGAACCGAGCCCTTGATATGCCCGGCCAGCACCGTGAGTAACTGGTCGCCGGCATCATGCCCAAGGCTGTCATTGATGCGCTTGAAGTGGTCGATATCCAGGAAGATCACCGCCATCATGCCCTTGCAGGCTGTTTTTTCGGCGACTTTTTCTGCGAAGAGCTGGTTAAAGCCACGGCGGTTAAGCAGGCTGGTGAGCGCGTCGTAGTGGGCCACCTGTTGCAGCGAGGCGCGGGCCTGATCCAGTTCGCTGAGCAGGGCGTTGACCCGGCGCAAGTCGCGTTCCTTGTGCTGCAGCTTTTTGTCCGCCAGGGCGGCGCTGATGCTGCTGCCGATCACCAGCAAGGTAATCACCGCGACAGAAAGGCCGAGTTGAATGGGATTGTTGTTCTGCGACAGGGAAAGGTCGGCGCCCTTGGGCACCAGCATTTGCATGGCGGCCATGCCGGTGAAATGCATGCTCAGGATGCCGGCGCCGAGCACCAGGCTGGCGGCATATTTGAGCAGTTGATGAAACACGCCAACGTCGTTGCGCAGGTAGCACGACAGCAGCAACGCCGTGAGGCTGGCGCCGATGGCAATGCCCACCGACGCCATGAACAGGCCCGTCTCGAAATACACCTGCGCCTGGGAACGCATGGCCGACATGCCGACGTAGTGCATCAGCGCAATGCCTAAACCCATCCAGATTGAGGCGAGCAGGTATTGATGAAAGCGCAGGTGGGCATGACTGAGGGTCTGCATGGCAAACAACGACGCAATCAGTGCAATCAGCAGCGAGGCGAACGTCATGACCAATTCGTAATGAATGACGATAGGCGCCTGGAAGGCCAGCATGCTGATGAAGTGGGTCGACCAGATGCCCCCGGCCAGGCACCCGGCGCCGAGCCAGCGCCAATGGCGGCGGGCGGTAGGATCTTCTACGTGGCCGACGCGTTCGGCCATATCCAGCGTGCCGAAACCCGCCGCGCAGGCGACCAGATACGCCAGCAGCACCAGAAAGGGGTTATGGCTGCAATTGAGTAATAAATACCCGGTGTCCGGAAGGGCGGTAAAAAAATGCAGACCAAGCCATTCCATAGCGTGTCCCGTCTAAGTCATTGATCCATTGCCTGCAGCAACGGCTTATGACATCGAGTATAGAAGCCTCGCAGGATTTGCAACGGATCATGGCACTTTGCTCTGAATGATTTTGGCATGCCTGCAATAGCGTTTGATGCTAAGCGCTGATCGGCAGGTCGAATTCGAAGGGCGCATCGAGCGGCGCCAAGCCAAAAGCGGCGCGCGCCGTATCGCATTCGACGTTCTGCATGCCCTGGCTCCAGGACGCATCAAACTCGCGGCACGGGCTGGCTCGCAGCTCATAGATCGAGCAACGCGTGCCTTTGCCCACTTCTCCTTCAAGGCTGCAGCAACGCGTAGGTTTCTGGTCAGTTCCTATCATCGCCACGCGCGTAGGGTTGATTTGCACCACCAAGTCATCGGGCACCGTGCCCCCCGACGAGGCGCACTCGCCCCAAAAGAAAGACACGCGAAAGTGTGAACAGCAGGCACCGCAACTCAGACACGGACTGGCTTCGGACATGGGCGTCATCGATAAGAAAAGTAAGAGGGTGTGCTACGGGAGGGCTCGCCATTCTATCCGCGCCATGGCCATTGGGAAGAGGGGCGCGCAGTTATATTTTTGTGGGGAAAGTCCCGTTGCGACGGGTGAAATTACGCCCTATCAGCTTTACGAATCATTACAGACAAGCGCTGCCCGCCTGACTATGTTGCAGACACCGGGCAGGATGCATCGGGCATCGCAGCTCTCATAACAATAAAAGAGACGGACCCATGCAGAACTCGACCCAAGCGGCGAATGCCTGGCGCATTCTGTTCCTGCTGTTCCTCGCCAACCTGTTCAATTTCTTCGACCGCACCATTCCCGCGATCATCATCGAACCCATCCGCATGGAATGGCACCTGAGCGACTTCCAGCTCGGCATCATCGGCACCGCCTTCACCCTCGTCTACGCCATCGCCGGGCTGCCGCTCGGGCGCCTGGCCGATACCGGTTCGCGCAGCAAATTGATGGGCTGGGGCCTGTTCGCCTGGAGCGGGTTGACGGCGGTCAACGGCATGGTCGGCAGTTTCTGGACGTTTTTGCTGGTGCGCATGGGCATCGGCATCGGAGAAGCCAGCTACGCGCCGGCGGCCAATTCGCTGATCGGTGATCTGTTTCCGGCGCACCGCCGTGCCCGCGCCATGGGCATTTTCATGCTGGGGCTGCCGTTGGGCCTGCTGCTGGCGTTCTTTACCATCGGTTGGATGGTCAAAGCGTTCGACAGCTGGCGCGCGCCGTTCTTTATCGCCGCCGTGCCGGGAATGATCCTGGCGGTGTTCATGTTCTACATCAAGGAACCCAAGCGCGGCGCGGCGGAAACCGTGCAAGTCTCCCAGGAACGCGTCGACCGCCCGATTCGCCGCGTGCTCGCGGTACCGACTTTTCTGTGGCTGGTGCTGGCGGGGCTGTGTTTCAACTTTGCGACCTATGCGTGCAATTCGTTTCTGGTGCCGATGTTGCAGCGTTATTTCCTGTTGCCATTGCAGGAGGCGGCGGTGGCCACGGGGGTAATCGTTGGCGTGACCGGTTTGGTGGGCTTGACCCTGGGTGGCTGGGTTGCCGACAAGATTCATCAACGGGTTGCGAATGGGCGGCTGCTGTTTGCGGCGTTCAGCTTGATCATCTCTACCGTGACTACCGCGTGGGCGTTGCATGCCGGGCGTATTGAGATTGGGGTGTTTGTGGCGCTGTTCAGTGTGGGCTGGTTGTTTGCCTATAACTTTTACACCTGCGTGTACACGGCGATTCAGGACGTGGTTGAACCGCGCCTGCGGGCCACGGCGATGGCGCTGTTTTTTGCCGGGTTGTATTTGTTGGGCGGGGGGATGGGGCCGGTGGTGGTGGGAGGGTTGTCTGATCATTTTGCGCATTCGGCGATGTATGCCGATGGGGCGTTGCAGATGACTGAGGCTTATAAGGCGGTGGGGTTGCATGACGCCATGTATTTGATTCCCGTGGCGTTGTTTTTGACGATGTTGTTTTTGTTTCAGGCGTCGCGGTGTTTTGTGCGGGATGCTAAGAATATGAAGGATGGGTTGGGGGTGGTGCCGGCTTTGGCTGCTACGGTTTGAGGTTTTTGTTGGATTGGTTGAGTGCATATCCATTGCTGGGGTAACGGCTGAAATTGGTTCCGCTCTTACAGCGGGTCACTTTTGGCAAACGCCCCAAAAGTAACCAAAAGGTCTTCGCCCCACCACT
>NZ_JAUTYR010000092.1:0-1025 GCF_041946035.1 Pseudomonas sp. AMR01 | reverse complement strand
GAGTATGTGGTGATCAAGGCTGCCGATGAGTTCTCGGACAAAACCACGGCGATCAATCAGATGTGGCAGACCGACTTCACCTACTTCAAGATCATCGGGTGGGGCTGGTATTACCTCAGCACGATCCTGGACGATTACAGCCGGTATATCATTGCCTGGAAGCTCTGCACGACCATGCGGGCCGAGGACGTGACAGACACCATTGAGCTGGCTCTTACGGCGTCTGGCTGCGACCAAGCCGTGGTCCGACACAAGCCGCGCCTGCTCAGCGACAACGGGTCGTGCTACATATCCGGCGACCTGGCCAAATGGCTGGGGGACCAGAAAATGGATCACGTTCGCGGTGCGCCGTTCCATCCGCAAACCCAGGGCAAAATCGAGCGCTGGCATCAGACCATGAAGAACCGGGTTCTACTAGAAAACTACTACCTGCCCGGCGATCTTGAACGCCAGATCGGGGCCTTCGTCGACTATTACAACAACCAGCGCTACCACGAGAGCCTAAGCAACGTCACACCCGCTGACGTCTATTTTGGACGTGACAAAGCCATCATCAGAGAAAGGGAAAAGATCAAGAAAATGACGATCCAAAGCCGCCGCTTGCAACATCAAAAACAAGCAGCATAATCAATCACGCAACCGAACCAGAGCCTCCAATGTTTAAGCCGCTCTGATGTCCCATTTTATATGACGACGGACACCTCAACCAATATCCAACGACGGATCTTCGATACACTTTCCATCAATATCACCTGCTCATTCCTCCGCGCTATTCAGCGCGGATGCTAACGTGGCAGGTGGGTCAATTTTGCACGCTCATAACCCACCCAAGTGGGTCAATTTCGCACGCCGATTCACACCTGAAGAAAGATTTTATGTGCTCATGATGTTCTAGGGAGGTAGTTATCTCCCCTGTTGAGTTCACCAGTGCGATCTGTCGCTCAACATCCCGATGATACTCACCGTAGGCTAAGGTTGCCTCCCGTTCGGAGATGCCCAACACCTTAGAGAACTCTGACTTACCC
>NZ_JAUTYR010000091.1:0-1054 GCF_041946035.1 Pseudomonas sp. AMR01 | reverse complement strand
ACGAATGCCGCCCGCTGATCCCCAGCTTGATCGCCGCGCGCTTCAAATAGCTTTCAATGGTGTTGACCTTCAGCGTCAGTTGTTCCGCCAACTCCGGCGCAGTCCGCCCGGCCAGCAGCCCGACACACACTTCCAGTTCGCGGTTGGACAAGGTCAGCCCCGACTGCACCAGGCGTTCTTCAATACGCCTGCGCAGGGTTTCGATGCCCTGGTTTTCCGGGACTGCCGGCGCGCTGTTCGGGGGGCACGGCTGAATCGCGGCGATGTGCTTTTCTACCATCGGCAGCAGCAGGGTGGAGAATTCCTGCAGCATGCTGCGTTCCTGCGGCGAAAAGCTTTCGGACTGGTGCGAGCGGTACACCGACAGCACGTAGCGCACATCGTCCTTGCGGCGCGTGAGGTGCAATTGTGCGGCGGGTTGCTCTTCGCCCAGGGCCACCACCGAATCGGTGTAGACCGGGCTGATCTTGCGACGGGTATTGCCTTCGGGATTGACCCGCAGTTGGGTGATATGCGTGGCGTCCACTGCCAATTGAGTGAGGATCAGGTCATGCAGCATGCGTGGGAAATGGCGACTGCCGGTGCTTGCGATGACCTTGCCTATATGTGGGAACAGGTGTGAGTTCATCAATTCGTCCATGAGTTTCGAGTGTAGGAATTCAGCCTTATAGCTACGGGATTTAAAAAGGTGACGTATGTGAATAACCTACAGTGATAATGCTCCCGCGACTCGTATGCTAGTACAGCCTGGCAAAAGCAGGGGGATCCAATCTGCAAAAAATCAGATTAAAGACAGATAACGGCGGTCGGACCGGTCCGACCAGCGCGTGTAGAAGGGCATTACAACAAGCGTGGGCGTCATCTGACAGCGTACGCAGCCATCGTGGCCTGTGGCGCGATGCAGCGCGTGTGCACCTGGCCAAGGCGTGTTGCACGTCCGCGAGCAGATGCGGTCTTCCTGACCAAATGGAGATTTACTGTGGGAGCGGGCTTGCTCGCGAATGCGGTGTATCAGCCACCAAATTCATCAACTGACCCACCGCATTCGCGAGCA
>NZ_JAUTYR010000012.1:0-155227 GCF_041946035.1 Pseudomonas sp. AMR01 | reverse complement strand
CACTCGTAGCTCAGCTGGATAGAGTACTCGGCTACGAACCGAGCGGTCACAGGTTCGAATCCTGTCGAGTGCACCATTTAAGAGTCAGTTGCAGCAATGCAGGTGATTCGGCTTCAACCAGTTGTGATCTGGTCTAAAAACACACTCTGCACTCGTAGCTCAGCTGGATAGAGTACTCGGCTACGAACCGAGCGGTCACAGGTTCGAATCCTGTCGAGTGCACCATACAAACAAAAAGCCCGCCTAGTGCGGGCTTTTTGCCGTCTGGGGTTTGTGTAGGATTTCGGCTTATTCCTTGACTCGATGTGTTTTCCTCATCGGCTGCGTCGTCGCAGTTCATAGAGGCAGCCACTGCTCAGCTTTGGCTCGCAAGCGCTTGTTCTTTCCAGTTTTTTAGCGTTAAAAGCGCACGCAGCGTGTATCATTGCGCCCGTCAGCCCCGCCGGGGCTTGTGGAATACCTCCATGGACTTACCCAGTAGTTACTTAGTACCCCGTTTTTCCAATCATGAATTGACTGATTGATCCTTCCGGCGTACCCGCTGCTGGGAGTGGAGTTCGCCTATGACCGAAGTAGAAGTAAAGAAAACACAAGAAAGCCTGCAGGATCGTCTGGCTCAAGTCATCGAGCTGCTGCAGCGCCAGCGCGTGGTCGAAGACCTCACGCATCGCCAGGAAGGTCCGAACCACGACCGCGTCGAAAACCTGGTTCACCGGCAAAACCTCGTCGAGTTGCAGCGCAAGCTTGATGACCTGCACTCCGCCGACGTCGCTTACATTCTTGAAGCCTTGCCACTGGACGATCGACTGACCCTTTGGCAGTTGGTCAAGGCTGACCGCGACGGCGATATTCTCCTCGAAGTATCCGACTCGGTCCGAGAAACCTTGATCGCCGACATGGACGATCACGAGCTCTTGGCTGCCGCCCGGGAGATGGACGCCGACGAACTGGCTGACCTGGCCCCTGAGCTGCCCCGCGATGTTGTCCATGAGCTGATGGAGGCCCTCGATAGCCAGCAGCGTGAGCGTGTGCGCTCCGCACTGTCCTATGACGAGGATCAGGTCGGCGCACTGATGGACTTCGAGATGGTCACCATTCGCGAAGACGTCAGCCTGGAAGTGGTATTGCGTTACCTGCGTCGCCTCAAAGAGCTGCCTGGGCACACCGACAAGCTGTTTGTTGTCGACTATGAAGGCATTCTTAAGGGCGTGTTGCCGATCAAGCGTTTGCTGGTCAACGATCCGGACAAGCGCGTTGCGGACCTGATGGCCAGCGACACGGTGAGCTTCCATCCGGACGAAGATGCCTATGACGCCGCCCAGGCGTTCGAGCGTTATGACTTGATCTCGGCGCCGGTGGTCGACAAGAACGGCAAGCTTATTGGCCGTTTGACCATTGATGAAATGGTCGACCTGATTCGTGAGGAGAGTGAAACCGAAGTCCTCAACATGGCCGGTCTGCGTGAAGAGGAAGATATCTTTGCTTCGGTATGGCGCTCATTGCGTAACCGTTGGGCCTGGCTGGCCGTCAACCTGATTACCGCGTTCATCGCGTCGCGGGTCATCGGGCTATTTGAGGGCTCGATCGAGAAGCTGGTGGCGCTCGCGGCATTGATGCCGATTGTGGCCGGTATCGGTGGCAACTCCGGTAACCAGACGATCACCATGATTGTGCGTGCCATGGCGCTCGATCAGGTCAGTACCGCCAATTCTTCGCGACTCATGCGCAAGGAGCTGGCGGTCGCGCTGATCAATGGCGTGGTCTGGGGCGGGGTAATCGGTGTGGTCGCCTATTTGCTCTATGGCAGTTGGTCGCTGGGGGTGGTGATGACAGCCGCCATGACCCTTAACCTGTTACTCGCGGCGCTGATGGGGGTGTTGATCCCCATGACCCTGGCGCGCCTTGGTCGCGACCCGGCGATGGGCGCCAGTGTGATGATTACCGCCATGACTGACAGCGGCGGCTTCTTCATCTTCCTGGGTCTGGCAACCATCTTCCTGCTCTGACCAGGTGGGAGCGGGCAAGCCCGCTCCCACACCCGCCCGTCCTGGGCAACTGTTAAATTCCACGCAAAAAAAAGCCAGCACATGGCTGGCTTCGGCTTTCAGTTGCAGATCAATTGGCTTCTGCGGCCGCCTCTACGTCGTGCGCGATAAGCGAGACAAGGGCATTTTGCTGACGGTGGGAGAGCTGACGAAAACGCTGCAGCAGTTCGCGTTCGTGCAGCGACAGCTCAGGGCTGTCCAGGCGCATGCTTAACTCTTCGCCCAACGCACCTTCCTGAATGAGGCTCTGCTCCAGGCGCGCGATGATTTCGGAGTTCATGCTGCGATGATGATTGCGAGCCACCTCGGCAATGCGTTCCCGCATTCCGTCTGGCAGACGTACGACGAACTTGTCAGCCGTACGGCTGGAATAAATTGCCTGTTTCAATGGGCGCATATATTTAACCGGTTAGTTCAGGGGAGCGGTTTTTGGAATTGGCCGCAAGGATGAGTGTTAAGACAAGGCTCACGACCAAAGTTCAACCCTAATTGCAAAGAGGACGCATCATGCCTCAGATTTGACAGTTACTTGGCGTCAATTCTGTGACAAATATTGAACTGCCTAAAGGCTTTATGCCAGCACTCATTTGCATTTTTGCGGACTGGTTTGAAATTTTTTTACAAGCAATCACCCGAACGTGATGTTCGGGCAAATCCAGGCGCAACGGGGTAAATGGCCGCACATCGTAGCGCAATGTGGCCTTTTGCCCTCAATCTTTAGACTAGTGGCAATTTGCCGATTTACGAGTGCGAGGCGACGTAAGGTAGGGCGGGGAGGAGGGGGTTCAGCGTAAAACCGGGTCGAATTTAATGCGGCGACCCATGATGAGCGTCAGCAGCAGAAGGCTGGCAGAGATGCCTGAAACCACAAATGCTGTGGTTTGCCCGGCTTGCGCACTGGTGTTCATCCCTGCGATGCCTGTGGCAATAGTCAGGCATAAAAAGAAACAGGCGGATTTGGACATGAGCAATTCCTTAGAACACCCAGTGT
This sequence comes from Pseudomonas sp. AMR01, assembly GCF_041946035.1. Classification (NCBI taxonomy): domain Bacteria; kingdom Pseudomonadati; phylum Pseudomonadota; class Gammaproteobacteria; order Pseudomonadales; family Pseudomonadaceae; genus Pseudomonas; species Pseudomonas sp. AMR01. The sequence continues at coordinate 152,191 of NZ_JAUTYR010000012.1, read as the reverse complement.
TCAGAAGCAGGCGCAGTTTGCGCGCCTTGAGTCAGGCGTACCGGCGATTGAGCGTTCGGCGTCATCACCGCCAATTGCGGACGTTGCTGCAAATGGTGCGGCACCGCCTGGCTGATCTGCGCGGGATCATCACTGCCGGTCGATTGGAAATGAAACGTGACAAGTGCCGCCAGGGCAATAGCGTTAAGCGCTAACAAAAGGGCACTGTTCATGGTTATGTTCTCCGCTTAACGCCGTGGCTTGTGTGGTTTAGTAGGAGAAGTATTGCAGGTCTCGTGCCAATCTGTTTTTCCAATAAAATCAATAGGTTAAGCCTACTTCAACGCCCTGAAAGGTTGCAATTTGCAATGCTGGCATTTTGGGGGAGTGCAATTTGCACGATAGCCGCAATCCCCCGTATTTGCGGTGCGCGGCAGGGGTCGCTCAAACAAGGATCGGCCTACACTCAAAAAGCCAACGGACGACATGACAAAACCGACCCTGGCCGTTAACATGCACGCCGTCTGTCGCCGCGCCCTTGGCGCCACGGCTGTCATTTGTCCCAGTAGCTCAATTGGATAGAGCATCCCCCTCCTAAGGGGAAGGTTGGCCGTTCGAACCGGCCCTGGGACACCAGATCCAAAGCCCCGCTCAGGATGTTCCGGCGGGGCTTTTTTGTGCCTGTCTTTTAAACATCGGTCGAACCTTGCCGGTGATCGAGGTTCTCAGCAGGGGCGGAGGTTTTTATCTCAATCGGTGTACCTCGCAGGTGGCCAGACAGCGTCTGAGCACGTAAGCAAAATATTCCCCCGGAAACAGTGCGTACCGCCTGTCCGGAACCGGCAACCCGGGACTATCATTTGATAGCCCTGTCTCTCACTGCAAGGAGCCGCTCGGAACGCCGATGCGCCAAATCTGGAAACCTTTTCGAGCCCTTTATTTCGCCTCCTTGATGATGCTGATCGGCTCTGGCCTGCTGAGTACCTACCTGGCTTTGCGCCTCGCAGCCGACCATGTCGACAGCCTGTGGGTGGGTGCGCTGATGGCGGCCAACTACTTTGGCCTGGTGCTGGGCGGCAAGATCGGGCATCGCCTGATTGCCCGGGTCGGGCATATCCGGGCTTACGCCACCTGCGCCGGGATCGTCGGTGCGGCGGTGTTGGGCCATGGGCTGATCAACTGGCTGCCAGCCTGGATCGTGCTGCGGATAATCGTCGGCCTGGGGATGATGTGCCAGTACATGGTCATCGAGAGCTGGCTCAATGAGCAGGCGGAAGCCAAGCAGCGTGGTGTGGTGTTCAGCGGCTACATGATTGCGTCTTACCTGGGGCTGGTGCTGGGTCAACTGATCCTGGTGATGCACCCCGAGCTGGGCCTTGAACTGCTGATGCTGGTCGCATTGTGCTTCGCCCTGTGCCTGGTGCCGGTGGCGATGACCCAACGTATTCACCCGGCACCTTTGCACCCTGCGCCGATGGAGCCGCGCTTCTTTATAAAGCGCGTGCCGCAGTCGTTGAGCACCGTGTTGGGCGCTGGTGTGATCGTCGGCTCGTTCTACGGCTTGGCGCCGTTGTATGCATCCCAACAAGGGCTGACTACTGAGCAGGTCGGCCTGTTCATGGGCTGCTGTATTTTTGCCGGTTTGCTGGTGCAGTGGCCTTTGGGCTGGCTGTCGGACCGTTATGACCGTGCCCTGTTGATTCGTTGTTTTGCCTTGTGCCTGGCGGTGGCTGCATTGCCCTTGGCGATCATGACCCACGTGCCGTTGGAAGTGCTGTTCGTGGCCGGCTTCCTGTGTTCGCTGGTGCAGTTCTGCCTGTACCCATTGGCGGTCGCATTTTCCAACGATCATGTGGAAGGTGATCGCCGGGTGTCGCTCACAGCCATGCTGCTGGTGACGTACGGCGTGGGTGCGAGCATCGGCCCGCTGTTGGCGGGTGTGGCGATGAAGCTGTTTGGCAGCCATATGCTGTACGCGTTTTTCAGCCTGTGTGCGGCCATTCTTGTGTGGCGTATCCGGCCGAAAGCGGTAACCAACCTGCACCAGGTGGACGATGCGCCCTTGCACCACGTGGCGATGCCCGACAGCATGTCCAGCTCGCCATTGGTGGCTTGCCTCGACCCGCGCGTCGACGAGGCGGTCGTGCAGGAGCAGATGCTGGATCCTGTCCCGGACCCGGCGCCTGAAACCGATCCGCCGTCACCGGCAGATGATGAGCCACCTTTCGAAGGGCCGCCCGAGCCTCTGGGGCCAGACGAACATCCTCACGACTTGAGCAGGGCGCGCCCCTGAATGCAAAAACGGGCAGACCCCATCAGGGTCTGCCCGTTTTTTTTGACGCTGTCTTTAAAGCTTAAAAATCGTCGTCCTTGTCAAAGCGCCGCGCGTCACGTTGCAACTGGTACACAAAGCGTTCCACTTGGCGCTGCACCAGGCCGCTCATGTTGTGGAAGCGCACGCCGGCAAACGTCGTGTTGATCTTGTCTTCGAAGTGCAGGTGACGCAGTTCGACGGAGGTGGTCATGCTGCCGAAGGGCAGGGCCGCGATGAAACGGTCGTAGATCTGGCCCAGTTGCAGGCGCTCGGAGATGTCGCCTTCAAAACGCAATTTGCAGCCGGTGGCGGAAATATCCAGCAGCTTGCCGCTGACCGGTGCCTTGAGCTTCTCGCCACCCATTTCGATGCCGACCAGTTGCGCCAGCTTAAGCGCTGCGCGAAAGGCATTGCGACGCTGATGGTAAACCACCTCGTCGGGCATGCTGCCGGTGTAGATTCGGTGGCCGTCTTTTTCGCTGATGGTCAAGGTGCCGTTGCTTTCCCAGGCGATTCGCACGCCATCATGGAAGCCTTCGATACGGAACGGTTCGCCACTCTCAAGGTGGCGTTCACCGTCACGCGGGACCATTTCGTCCAGTACCAGCGTCTTGCTGTCCCGGTCAACGTCCACCAAGTAGCTTTGAAAGCGCTGGCTGCGTTCGTGGAAAGTGATGATCAAGGGATCATGGCTTTCTTGCAGCATCCGCAATGTGCCGGCGATTTCCAGAGGTGTGGAGAGTACTTTGGGTGGCTGCGGGGCATCTTCCGCATTAGGGGCGTTGAACACGGTTCTTCCATCTCCAGACAAAATACGACTACACGCAAGAACCGGCATTTTGCCAGTATGTGGCGCGCCTTGGATAGGTGCGCGGTAAACCGGCGTCAGGCTTGGCTGCGGGTGCTTGGCTTGACCAGGCGTGAAGTGGAGCCTTGGGCGTTATAAAGAGCCGGAGGCTCTCCGCCGTGGAGTATACGTAACTGGTTGGCGGTCGTGGCTTGCTGCAGCTGGATCGACTGGCCGTTAAGCAGGTTGGCTTCCTGGCACTGTGCGAGCAAAGAATTGAGTGCAGTGCTTTGAGTCAGCAATTGATCGCCGACCGAGGAGTGGCTGGCCAGTTGAGCGAGGCCAGCGTGATCGGCCGGCAGCCCGAGGCTGATGAGAATCTCACTGCGCTTTCTGCCGTGCTGTTCCAGCAACACGATCAGCGACTGTTTGCGCGCCAGGATTTCTTCCAGCAAGCGCATGTCCCGACCATAGAGGGCCAGGGATTCTTCTTTAAGCAGCTCGAGCAACTGTTGCGTCGGCGCCAGATCATCAATGATCAGTTGAAGCAAATGTTCGTCGTGGTGCATGGCTGGCCTTGGGTTTTAAGCGTCCAAAAGCCCTGCGCAGGCCTTTGCCTAGCGCTCGGCTTCGAAGTTAAGGAGCTTGCTGGCTACACGGTTGCTGTCGACTTTATAGCTGCCATCGGCGACGGCCTGTTTCAACTCGGCCACACGGGCTTTGTTGACAACCGGTTGGTCGCGCAGCGAGTCAGTGACCTTCTGCAACTGTTGAGCCTCATTGCTCAGGTGAACGGATTCTCCACTCTGACTGGCGCTGGCCTGTTCTGGCTTGGCTGCAGCAGCTGGCTGAGACTTGGCGTCTACGCCGTCCTTGGCCCCGCTAGTGCGGGCGTTGCCGGACAAAGCCGGGGAGTTATTCAAACGACTGAAATCAATGACCATGATAAAAAACCTCTGGGTATATGGACGCTTGCCATGTTTTCGGCCATACCCGGACAAACTTTAGGCTCGAATTACAATAAATCTGCACGTGCGGACGTCTGGCGCACAGTGTAGAAAAAGCCAGCGTCCTCTGCCACTAAACTATAACGCGACCTCAACCTGACCCGGTGCAGTCACTTGCGCCTTGATCACACGGTTGGAGTTGAGATTTTTCACCCTGATCTGTTCGCTCATGCCGCCATTGGACAGTGCTTCACCCGGCATCTTTACGCTCAACCCGCCGCTGCTGGCGGAAATCACTACTTGATCGCCCTTGCGTATCACCTCGGCCTGTTCCAGATGGACCAGGGTAATGACTTGGTCGGTGACCATTGGTCGGGTAAGTTTCTGCCCGATCGCCTGGTCCATTGAGGTGAGATAACCCTGGTTGATCAGGCTGATGTCGCGTTCACGCAGGGCCACATCCTCGAAGCCAATGATGCCGGTACGTTTCAAGGGGCGTGTCACCACCACCACATCGCGGAACAGCTTGACCTGCGCCGGCACGAATACGGTCCATGGGGACGCGCCTTCGCAGCGTACTTTTACGGTAACGCGGCCGATGGGCTGCGCGGGGCTTTCCAGCGACGCTGTCAATTCCTTGTCGCACATGGGCATGCGCAAGCGCGGGTCTAATTGGTTGACCTGGATTTCATATCGCCCAGGCGTCTGTGTGCTTGCCAGATAATCTTCTACAGTGAACTCAAGAAAGCCTTGGGTGACGCCGATAAGGAGATCAGGCAAGGTGACGTTGTCTGCTCGGGCCGTGGCGCCCAGGTCCAAGGCAAGCAATGCCATCGAGACGCAGAAAAAACTGCGGTACCTCGGGAAATGAAGGCGTCGGGAAACTGTCGTTTTAATATCCATAGCCAATAAATAGCAAAGCTCGTGCCGTTTAGTGTTGGGTATGCGTCGTACCCCCAAAGGTTTTAGCGTAGGAGTCTGGGCATGGCAGGTGTAATGGATTCAGTAAACCAGCGCACACAGCTGGTAGGGCAGAACCGCCTGGAGTTGCTGCTGTTTCGTTTGGACGGCAAACAGCTGTATGGCATCAACGTATTCAAGGTGCGAGAAGTGTTGCAGTGTCCCAAGCTCACCATCATGCCCAAATCCAGCCCCGTGGTGTGCGGCGTGGCGAACATTCGCGGCGCGACCATCCCGATTCTTGACTTGGCCCTGGCCACCGGCGCCGCAGGTCTGCAGGACCGCCAGAACCCGTTTGTGATCATCACCGAGTACAACACCAAGACCCAGGGTTTCCTGGTGCGCTCGGTAGAACGCATCGTCAACATGAATTGGGAAGAGATCCATCCGCCGCCCAAGGGCACCGGGCGCGATCACTACCTCACGGCGGTGACGCGGGTCGATAACCAGTTGGTGGAAATCATCGACGTGGAGAAAATCCTCGCTGAAGTGGCGCCTACTTCGGAAACCATCTCGGTGGGCGTGGTCGATGCCGATACGGCGCACAAGGCGATCTCGCTGCGGGTACTGACGGTGGATGATTCTTCGGTGGCGCGCAAGCAGGTGACCCGTTGTCTGCAAACCGTCGGCGTTGACGTGGTGGCCCTCAATGACGGTCGCCAAGCCCTGGATTACCTGCGCAAGCTGGTAGACGAAGGCAAGAAGCCGGAAGAGGAATTTCTGATGATGATTTCCGACATCGAGATGCCGGAAATGGATGGCTACACGCTCACGGCTGAAATACGCAACGATCCACGCATGCAAAAATTGCATATCATCCTGCATACTTCGTTGTCGGGTGTATTCAATCAGGCAATGGTCAAGAAGGTCGGTGCTGACGACTTCCTGGCCAAATTCCGTCCTGATGACCTGGCATCCCGGGTAGTCGACCGGATCAAAGCAGCAGATCACGGCTAGGGGCGTTTCCCCTGGCGGTCACACGATTTAAGAGGCGGTATCTTTGTCTACGGGTAATTTGGATTTCGAACAGTTCCGGGTCTTCCTCGAAAAAGCCTGTGGCATATTGCTTGGGGAAAACAAGCAGTACCTAGTATCCAGCCGTCTCAACAAAATGATGGAACAGCAGGGTATCAAGTCTCTGGGCGAGTTGGTGCAGCGTATCCAGGGCCAGCCGCGCAGCGGGCTAAAGGAAATGGTGGTCGATGCCATGACCACCAACGAAACCTTGTGGTTTCGTGATACCTACCCATTCGAAGTGCTCAAGAACAAAGTGCTGCCCGAGGCGATCAAGGCCGCGCCGGGCCAGCGCCTGCGTATCTGGTCGGCGGCCTGTTCGTCGGGGCAGGAGCCGTATTCGATCTCGATGTCTATCGACGAGTTCGAACGGACCAATATGGGCCAGTTGAAGGCGGGTGCGCAAATTGTCGCCACCGACCTTTCCGGGACCATGCTCACCAATTGCAAAACCGGCGAGTACGACAGCCTGGCCCTGGGCCGCGGTTTGTCTCCTGAACGCCTGCAACGCTTCTTCGACCCAAAAGGGGCAGGGCGCTGGGCAATCAAGGCGCCGATCAAGAACCGGGTGGAATTTCGCTCGTTCAACCTGCTCGACAGCTACGCCAGCCTCGGCAAGTTCGACATGGTGTTCTGCCGCAACGTGCTGATTTACTTCTCGGCCGAAGTGAAGAAAGACATCCTGCTGCGTATTCACGGCACGCTCAAACGTGGCGGCTACCTGTTTCTCGGTGCTTCCGAAGCATTGAATGGGCTGCCGGATCACTACCAGATGGTGCAATGCAGCCCGGGTATTATTTACCAGGCCAAGTGATAGTCGCTTGAACTGAAAACGGGAGCTCCGCAGGGGGCTCCCGTTTTTTTTGCGTGTCAGTAATCTGCGTTGCTTCGTCAGCCATGCTCAGGGCTTTTCTTCGATCAGGATATTGTCCAGGAACAGGCGATGAATCCGGCCGGTTACTCCCTCAATGAAAATACCCATCTTCACAGTCTCTGTGTTGGATGCGACGTATTCCCCTGTGCCAAATATGGTGAAGCCTGGGTTGACCGCTGCAATGGGACCGATACGTAAGCCATTTATCGTCATATGCAGGCGTGAGCCGTCGGCGACGGTCAGGTCTGTGCTCGCCTGATAGGCGCAACGGTACGTGCGTCCAGCGACCACGTCCACCGAGCGGGTAATGATATGGGAGCCGCCCGGCGGGCTGTTGGTCAACTCAGCAAGCACGCGTCCGTTGTCGATCTTCACCGCCCCGCCGATGTACCTACCCTGGGGCACCCAGCCTTGAAAGCCATTGCTGAAATCCCATGATGTGCCAGGTGTCGGCACCACAACGACGCCCTTATTAATAGTGACAATTGCATTCGGCGCCGAGGAACTCACCTTTTGGCGCGTGATGCGCAGTTGCAGTTGCACTGCCTTGTCCGAGTTGGCCACAACATGCTTTTTTGGGATAAACAGTTGGAGTGAGGGGCTGTCTGCGCCCACTTCAAAGCTTTGGTTGAACTGGCCACCCGTGACGCCTGTTACGGTGCTGCTCATGACCGCCACTACAAAGTCCTCCTTCAGGAGGGGAGTGTTCGACGTCAGTTCTACAAAGTCGCCCGGCTCCTGGCTCGTGTTGAAGTTAGGGGTGGGCGTTGCCGAGTCTTGTTTTGCAAATCTCAGAGGTTGGACGGTGATCATGATTAGCCTCTACCTGGCGCGTGGGGATGTCTGCCCAATAGGCATCCAGTTGCGTACTCGTCGCAACTGTCAGAATTGACAGCGCGGACGAGCGGTCATCGTCCTGAGCCTCCTCAGGCCTTTGCGGTAAAGCGGCAATCACCGTTGCCGCTTTACTGGCGCCACGCGGAAGCGCATTGCCGCTTTTCTGGCATTGCCACCGCCGAACTCCCCGCAAACCCTTGAGTTAGGGGGCTTCGCAAAACTGGCATGCGCCTTGCTATGACCTTGTTACGAAAAGCAGGTCAGCCTAAAGGTTTCCGCCATGAGCATCAGCTTCGATAAAGCGCTCGGTATCCACGAACAAGCACTGGGCTTTCGCGCCCAGCGTGCTGAAGTACTGGCCAACAACATTGCCAACGCCGACACCCCGAACTACAAGGCTCGGGATCTGGACTTCTCTGCCGTGCTTGCCGCACAGCAGGACAAGACCAAAAACGGCACCTTCGCCTTGAACATGACCAACAACCGTCATATCGAAGCGCAGGGCCTGAGCAGTGGTGACGAGTCGCTGATGTATCGCACCCCGATGCAGCCATCGATCGACCAGAACACCGTCGACGCCCAGCTGGAGCAATCGGCCTACGCCGAGAACTCGGTGAACTTCCAGGCCAGCTTTACCCTGCTCAACAGCAAATTCAAAGGGCTGATGTCAGCCCTGCGCGGAGAATAAATCATGTCCCTAGCCAGTGTTTTCAATATTGCCGGCAGTGGCATGAGCGCGCAGACCACGCGCTTGAACACCGTCGCCAGTAACATCGCCAACGCCGAGACCGTGTCTTCGAGCATTGACCAGACGTACCGCGCTCGGCACCCGGTGTTTGCCACCATGTTCCAGGGCGGCCAGAGCGGCGGCAGCGATTCGCTGTTCCAGAATCAGGACGCCGCAGGCCAGGGCGTGCAGGTGCTTGGTGTGGTTGAAGACCAGAGCAACCTCGAAGCCCGCTACGAGCCCAACCACCCGGCGGCGAACGAAAAGGGCTACGTGTATTACCCCAACGTCAACGTGGTTGAGGAAATGGCTGACATGATCTCCGCCAGCCGCTCGTTCCAGACAAACGCGGAAATGATGAACACCGCCAAAACCATGATGCAGAAGGTCCTGACCCTGGGTCAGTGATAAGGGGCGCCAAATAATGGCCATTGTTGATACCACTTCTACCAACACCGCGGTCCAGAACCTTTTCAACACCAAGGTCAAAGACAGTACGGCCAACGTATCGACCATTGCTGATGCCGCCACTGGCAACCAGGCGATGGGCAAGGATGCGTTCTTGCAACTGCTGGTGACCCAGTTGAAAAACCAGGACCCGCTGTCGCCTCAGGACAACGGTGCATTCGTGGCCCAGTTGGCCCAGTTCAGTAGCCTTGAGGGCATCAATAACCTCAACGATACCGTAAAGGCCATCTCCACCAACGCGACGTCTTCGCAAGCCCTGCAAGCGTCGTCGTTGGTCGGTCGTTCGGTGATCACGCAGACCGACAAGACCGTGGTTGACACCAGCAAGAGCATGACCGGCACCGTGACAGTGCCATCGGCGGTGGGCAACGTCTCCGTCAAGATCACTGACAAGGATGGCAACACCGTGCGCACCGTCGATATGGGCGAGCAGAGCGCGGGTAACGCCAGCTTTATCTGGGACGGCAAGAACAGCAGTGGTGAGGTGGCGCCAGCCGGCACCTACACCTTCACGGCCACCACCAAGAATGATGCGGGCGATTCAGTAGCCCTCGCCACGTCTCTGCCGGCGACAGTCGTCAGTGTCACGTTGAGCCAGACCGGCGGCGAAATGCTGCTCAACCTGGCCGGCGGCACCAGCATCAAGCAGTCGCAAATTCAGACTATCGGTACATAGAGCCGGCTAACTACGGCAGAAGGAGAGAAACATGTCTTTTAACATCGGCCTTAGCGGCCTCTATGCGGCCAACAAACAACTGGACGTGACCGGCAACAACATTGCCAACGTTGCGACCACGGGTTTCAAGTCGTCCCGTGCGGAATTCTCGGACATCTACGCGGCGTCCAGGCTCGGCACCGGTCAGAACAGTGTCGGCAGCGGTGTGAACCTGGCGGCAGTGTCCCAGCAGTTCACCCAGGGTGACGTCAACAACACCGGCGGTATCCTGGACCTGGCCATCCAGGGCGGCGGTTTCTTCGTACAGAAGGGCAGTGACGGTTCGCTGGAGTACACCCGCAGTGGTGCGTTCCGTTCGGACAAAGACGGCTACATCACCAACAACACAGGCACCTCGCGCCTGCAAGGCTATGGCGCCGATGCTGACGGTAATATCGTCAAGGGCCAGTTGACCGACCTGCAACTGAACCTGTCGAACCTGCCGCCCAAGGCGTCCACCAAAGTGGATTCCACCAGTAACCTGAACTCGTCGTCGCCGGTAATCGATCAGACAGCAAAGCCGTTTGATCCAACCGACTCCACCACCTTCACCACCCAATACAACACCACTTTGTACGACAGCCAGGGTAACGCCCACCCGATGGTGCAGTACCTGGTAAAAACCGATTCCAATACCTGGAAATCCTACACCCTGATTGAGGGCCGCAACCCTGACGGTACAGCCGCCACAGGCACCGGCTCCACGCCGCCAGTCGCGTCGACCTTGAGCTTTGACGGCTCCGGCAAGCTCACGGGGATTGTCACTGGCGGCACGTCCAGCACCACGCTGACCATTGCCGACTGGACCCCAGGCACCGTGACCGATGGCGTATGGAAGCCGAACGGCGCGACGGCCAACCCGACCGGTATCGCGATCAACATGGCCAACATTACCCAGTACAACTCGGCTACCTACCGCAACCCGCCTGTCACCGACGGTTATGCCACCGGCCAGATCACCGGCCTGAACATCGATGGCAACGGCGTGTTGTTCGCCACGTTCAGCAACCAGCAGAGCAAGGCCATCGGTCAGATCTCCCTGGCCAGCTTCAACAACGAGCAAGGCCTGCAGCCTGCGGGCGGCACGGCCTGGAAAGAAACCTTCGCGTCGGGCCAGCCGGGTTATGACGCCCCGCAAGCCGGCACGCTGGGTTCGATCGTGTCCAACTCCCTGGAGAACTCCAACGTCAACCTGACCAACGAGCTGGTCGACCTGATCAAGGCCCAGAGCAACTACCAGGCGAACGCCAAGACCATTTCCACCCAGAGCACCATCATGCAGACCATCATTCAGATGACGTGATGGTTGGTTGCTCTATAAGAAGCCCCTCGCATGAGGGGTTTTTTTTGCCTGCGGGAAAAGTACGCGCGTTGCGCACTGTCGCCAGCTGACATGCGAGGTATGGAACTGCCTACAGCCACTTCACCACTGAACGTGTCAGAGCCACCGTGGCTCGCCAATCAATGGGGAGGGCTGAACATGTCGAATTCAGGGGTTTCAGGACTGGGCAACGGGCACGCACATTTTGCGCCGCACGCTGCGCGAACGGAGCCGGCCCATGCCGCGCCCGGTGCAGATGTTGCGCCGGTCAAGCAACTGCTTAATCAGCTGTTTGAAGCAACGCAAACGTCCAGCACTCAAACAGCCCAGCATTTGCGCAACCAGTTGAATGAACATCGGCAGAAACTCGGTGATGGCTCATTCAAGAACGTCCTGAACACGCTGATTGAAACGCTGAACGCCTACATCCAGTTTCAGAAGTTTGTCAGTGAGTTCATGAAGGCGTTGTTCCCGGACGCCGATAACCCTGCGCCGACGCCTCCTGGCCAGGCGGGTGGGGGTAGTCCTAGTCATCATGTACACCGCCGCCCCCAGCCGAGCAGGCAAAACATGAGTCACAAGCCGCTCACCCTCGGGGCTGGCTACTTTGACTACAAGCCAGACAAAAGTGAGCCCGGTAAGAAACCGGGCACGGGCAACGAGGCCGGCAATATCTGGAGCGGCTTCCAGCAGGGCCCGGACGGCAATTGCGTCACTGTGTCAGCGATAAAAGCGGCCATGATGAAGTTCGGCCAAAAGCCTACGGATATTTTCAAAGACGTACGAGCCACGGGCGATGGTTATACCGTGCAGATGCGGGACGGGTTCCAGCTTCATCTGAACAAAGGCGAATTGAAGCAGGCGGCGGAACAGGCTCGCTTCAAGGGGGATGACGCCGCCATGATGACCGATGCCAACTTCCTGTTTGCTGCAAGTGCCAAGCGTGCGCAAATGGAAAACAACGACGGGTATGCCGGCAGAAATTTTGCCGCTGCGTTAGACAGCCTCAATGACGGTGAGGACGGTCAAGAGGGCCTGATGCGCCTGGGCCTGCGCGACCATATTCGACATTCCAGCGCATCGGCGTTGGCGGCTGGGCAGATCGGTGTTGTCACCCACGGCATAACAACCCCGGACGGAAAGTTCGTGGGTCATTCCCTGGCAGTGATTAACGGGCGTGAGGAGGTGTGGGGTAAACGCGGGGGGCAACCACCGGGTAACGCTCACGCATTTGCCCTGGTTTGATCGCTGGGTGGGCCTGGATGCGCGTTCGCGTTCGCCCAGGCAAACCTGTGTGACACGGCGCCGCCAAACAAAAAACCCGATAAACCCAACTGCATCCAGGGTTTATCGGGTTTTTAATTCCGGGCGTTCAAGCCCGGGACCGGCTCAGCTTATTGGCAAGCTTCGCAATCCGGCTCGTCAATCGCGCAAGCCTTTGGCACTGGGGCCGGGCCGGCAGGTGCAGCGAGAACCGAATCATCACCGTGGTTGCCGCCGCTGGAAACAGCGTTCAGCTTGCCGGTGTTGATGGTCGATTTCTCGGTGCTGGTCGCAGCCAGGGCACGGAGGTAGTAAGTGGTTTTCAGGCCACGGTACCACGCCATGCGGTAGGTCACGTCCAGCTTCTTGCCCGAAGCGCCGGCGATGTAGAGGTTCAGCGACTGAGCCTGGTCGATCCACTTCTGACGACGGCTGGCGGCGTCAACGATCCACTTGGTGTCCACTTCGAAGGCAGTTGCGTAGAGCTCTTTGAGTTCTTGCGGAATGCGTTCGATCTGCTGCACGGAACCGTCGTAGTACTTCAGGTCGTTGATCATGACCGAGTCCCACAGGCCGCGAGCCTTGAGGTCGCGAACCAGGTACGGGTTGATCACGGTGAATTCGCCCGACAGGTTCGATTTCACATACAGGTTCTGATAGGTCGGTTCGATCGACTGCGACACGCCGGTGATGTTGGCGATGGTGGCGGTCGGTGCGATGGCCATGATGTTGGAGTTACGAATGCCTTTCTGCACACGGGCACGTACCGGCGCCCAGTCCAGGGATTCGTTCAGGTCAACGTCGATGTACTTCTGGCCACGTTGCTCGATCAGGATCTGTTGCGAATCCAGCGGCAGGATGCCTTTGGACCACAGCGAACCCTGGAACGTCTCGTAGGCGCCGCGCTCGTCGGCCAGGTCGCAGGAAGCCTGGATAGCGTAGTAGCTAACCGCTTCCATCGACTTGTCGGCGAACTCGACCGCAGCATCCGAACCGTAAGGAATGTGTTGCAGGTACAAAGCGTCCTGGAAGCCCATGATGCCCAGGCCAACCGGACGGTGCTTGAAGTTGGAGTTCTGCGCCTGTGGCACCGAGTAGTAGTTGATGTCGATCACGTTATCGAGCATGCGCACGGCGGTGTTCACGGTGCGTTCCAGCTTGGCGGTGTCCAGCTTGCCGTTGACGATGTGGTTCGGCAGGTTGATCGAGCCCAGGTTGCAAACGGCGATCTCGTCCTTGTTGGTGTTCAAGGTGATCTCGGTGCACAGGTTCGAGCTGTGAACCACGCCCACGTGCTGCTGCGGGCTGCGCAGGTTGCACGGGTCTTTGAAGGTCAGCCATGGGTGGCCGGTTTCAAACAGCATGGAGAGCATTTTGCGCCACAGGTCTTTGGCCTGGATGGTCTTGAACAGCTTGATCTTGCCCGGGTATTGAGACAGCGCTTCGTAGTACTCGTAACGCTCTTCGAAGGCCTTGCCGGTCAGGTCATGCAGGTCCGGCACTTCGGATGGCGAGAACAGGGTCCACTGGCCGTCATCGAAGACGCGCTTCATGAACAGGTCAGGGATCCAGTTGGCGGTGTTCATGTCGTGGGTACGACGACGGTCATCACCGGTGTTCTTGCGCAGCTCGATGAACTCTTCAATGTCCATGTGCCAGGTTTCCAGGTAGGCACACACAGCGCCTTTGCGCTTGCCACCCTGGTTAACGGCGACAGCGGTGTCGTTCACCACTTTCAGGAACGGAACAACGCCTTGCGACTTGCCGTTGGTGCCCTTGATGTACGAACCCAGTGCACGCACCGGCGTCCAGTCGTTGCCCAGGCCACCGGCGAATTTGGACAACATGGCGTTGTCGTGGATCGCGTGGTAGATGCCCGACAGGTCATCCGGCACGGTGGTCAGGTAGCAGCTCGACAGCTGTGGACGCAGGGTACCGGCGTTGAACAGGGTCGGGGTCGACGACATGTAGTCGAAGGACGACAACAGGTTGTAGAACTCGATCGCACGGTCTTCCTTGTGCTTCTCTTCGATTGCCAGGCCCATGGCCACGCGCATGAAGAACACTTGCGGCAGTTCGAAACGGATACCGTCCTTGTGGATGAAGTAACGGTCGTACAGGGTTTGCAGGCCCAGGTAAGTGAACTGCTGGTCGCGCTCGTGGTTGATCGCCTTGCCGAGCTTTTCCAGGTCAAAGGTGGCCAGGATCGGGTTCAGCAATTCGAATTCGATACCCTTGGCGATGTAGGCCGGCAGTGCCTTGGCGTACAGGTCAGCCATTTCGTGGTGGGTCGCGCTGTCGGCGACGCCCAGGAAGCCCAGGCCTTCGGCACGCAGGGTGTCCATCAGCAGGCGCGCGGTCACGAACGAGTAGTTCGGCTCACGTTCAACCAGGGTACGGGCGGTCATTACCAGGGCGGTATTGACGTCGGTCAGGGCCACGCCGTCGTACAGGTTCTTCAGGGTTTCGCGCTGGATCAGGTCACCATCGACTTCTTCCAGGCCTTCGCAGGCCTCGGTGATGATGGTGTTCAGGCGGCCCAGGTCCAGCGGTGCAAACGTACCGTCGGCCAGGGTGATGCGGATCGAGGGGTGAGCTTGAACGGCGGCTTCGTCGGCCGGGGCGCGCACGGCACGTTCCTTGGCGCGCGAGTCGCGGTAGATCACGTAGTCGCGGGCCACTTTCTGCTCGCCGGCACGCATCAGGGCCAGTTCAACCTGGTCCTGGATTTCTTCGATGTGGATGGTGCCGCCCGAAGGCATGCGACGCTTGAAGGTCGCGGAGACTTGTTCGGTCAGGCGGGCAACGGTGTCGTGGATGCGCGACGAGGCAGCAGCGGTGCCGCCTTCAACTGCAAGAAACGCTTTGGTGATAGCGACGGTGATTTTGTCGTCGGTGTAAGGAACGACAGTGCCGTTACGCTTGATCACGCGCAATTGGCCAGGTGCGGTGGCGGACAGATCCAGGTTCGAATCAGCGGCCTGCGGCACGGAGCCCTGCGGGTTCTCGCGAGTTGTGTCGGTTTGCATGGGGGGTTGTCTCCACATTCTATATTTATTTGGGCACCATCACGGTGCCCACCGTTCCGTCCTGAAGCACTTACAGCAGGCCAGGGGCCTGGCATAACAACTTCGGGACAGGAGGAAGGGAGCTCATCGCGCCGCTTCCATGCCGAAGTCTTCGGTGTGGGGGCAAAAATGCCCTTCGCCGTATTCCTGATGGGTGACAGTTACCTGATACAAGCACTGCAACACCCGTACCGTTTTGCGCCCTTGGGCTTGAAAACGGTTGCCATCCGCTAGAGCGGTTTGGGCTTTCAAAAAATGCTGGGATTAGACCGAACAGGCGCAAGAAATGGCTTGAGTTTCTTGTCTGAAATGTGTTGGGTCTTTTCGCTCAAAACCCTACATGTAGGGTTTTTTTAGCGCCGAGGTACAAGATAATGCGTTTTGGGGGGCTTAGCAACGCACTACCTGTGGATAACGCTGTGGGTAAAATGTGTATGAAACGTGGAACGCCTGTGTAGGCCGCAGTGCTGCTGGATTACGCCGTTTGTCACCGGATATTCCAAGTTGAAAACCGCTGGCTGGAATTTTGAGGGCGCGAACCCTACCACAAAAAAACGCGATCACCGAATCGATTTCCACGCTTGTGCCAGAGGGCTGGCGCATGGCTACAATCGACCTCTTATATGCCCTCAAATCATGACAAAAAGGGTATGGCGGGTGAAGATCAAAAATGTGGGAGCGGGCTTGCTCGCGAAGGCGGTGGATCAGCCAGTTCATCTGTTAACTGACCCACCGCCATCGCGGGCAAGCCCGCTCCCACAGTTGAAATATCGAAGTCCTGAAGATTTTCTTATAACAACGAGGACCACCCGTGGAGCAAGAAGCCTGGCAAATATTGATCGTCGAGGACGACGAGCGATTGGCCGAGTTGACCCGTGATTACCTGGAAAGCAACGGCCTGCGAGTATCAGTGGAAAGCGACGGCGCCCTGGCGGCGGCGCGCATCATCGCCGAGCAGCCGGACCTGGTGATCCTCGACCTTATGCTGCCCGGCGAAGACGGCTTGAGCATCTGCCGCAAGGTGCGCGAACGCTACGACGGCGTGATCCTCATGCTTACCGCGCGCACTGACGACATGGACCAGGTGCTGGGCCTGGACATGGGCGCCGACGACTACGTGTGCAAACCCGTGCGCCCGCGCTTGCTGCTGGCGCGCATTCAGGCCTTGCTGCGGCGCAGCGAACCGGCCGAACCTGCGACGGTGGAGAACCAGCGCCGCCTGCAATTCGGGCCATTGGTGGTGGACAACGCCTTGCGCGAAGCCTGGCTGCACGAGGGCAGCATTGAACTGACCAGCGCCGAATTCGACCTGTTGTGGCTGCTGGTCGCCAACGCCGGGCGCATTCTGTCTCGCGAAGAAATCTTCATCGCCCTGCGCGGTTTTGGGTACGACGGCCAGGACCGCTCTATCGATGTACGCATCTCGCGCATTCGCCCGAAAATCGGCGACGATCCGATCCATCCACGCCTCATCAAGACCATTCGCAGCAAAGGCTACCTGTTCGTCCCCGAAGCCTGCGCCGACATGCCGCTGTGAACTCGATATTCCTGCGCATCTACGGCGGCATGTGCGCGGCCCTGATATTGGTGGCGCTGTTGGGCGTGCTGGCCCTGCACCTGCTCAATGAAGTGCGCAGCGGCCAATACCGTGAACGCCTGGCCCACGGCACCTTCGCGCTGATGGGCGACAACCTGCAGCCGATGAGCGCTATCGAGCGCCAGCGCGCCCTGGCGGTGTGGGAGCGCTTGCTGGGCATTCCGCTGGAATTGCGCACGCTGACCGATGCCCAACTGGACCTCGGCCAACGCAATCGCTTGCAACGCGGCCAGGTGCTGGTGGAACAGACCGGGCCTCACGCTGCCCGCGTGTTGCGCCTGGTCAGCGACAAGGAACCGTTGGTACTGACCGGTGAAGTGCAGCAGATCAGCGAACAACTGGCCCGCGCGACGATTTACCTGCTGGCCGATGAACTGGTGCGTTTCCCGGTGGCCGAGCAGCCGCAGCGGCTGGCTGACATAAAGGAAGCCAAGGGGTTTGGCTTTGATATGCACCTGATGACCCTTGATCAGGCGGACATGGATGAAGACCAGCGCCGTCGCGTATCGGAAGGCGATACGGTGATGGCCCTGGGCAAGGGCGGCGATTCGATCCGCGTGTTTGCCGGCATGGTCGGCACGCCGTGGGTCCTGGAAATCGGCCCGCTGTACCAAATGAACCCGTACCCGCCGCAGTGGCTGATTCTGATCGCGTTGATCAGCCTGACCCTGATCGGCTTGATCGTCTATTTATTGGTGCGTCAGCTTGAGCGACGCCTTAAAGGCCTCGAAGCGGCGGCCACACGCATCGCCCAAGGCAACCTGGAAGTGCGCGTGCCGGCCCGTGGCGCTGATTCCATAGGGCGTCTGGCGGCTGCCTTTAACGGCATGGCCGAGCACTTGCAGCAGTTGCTGGCGATCCAGCGCGAACTGGTGCGCGCGGTGTCCCATGAACTGCGCACCCCGGTGGCGCGCCTGCGGTTCGGCCTGGAGATGGTCGGCGACGCCGCCACGCCCCAGGCTCGGCGTAAATACCTGGAAGGCATGGACAGCGATATCCAGGACCTCGACGGGCTGGTGGATGAAATGCTCACCTACGCGCGCCTTGAGCAGGGCGCGCCGGAGCTGAATTTCCAGCGTGTGGACCTCAGCGCGCTGCTTGATCAGGTGATCGGCGAATTGTCGCCGCTGCGCCCGCAGGTAAAGGTCACGCGGGGTATTTGCCTGTCATCGGTGCATTGGGACGATGCCTGGGTGGATGCTGAACCGCGCTACCTGCACCGCGCCCTGCAAAATCTGGTGAGCAATGCCATGCGCCATGCCCACGGCCAGGTGCTGATCAGTTATCAGGTGGGCCAGGTGCGTTGCCGTATTGATGTGGAAGACGACGGGCCCGGAGTGCCGGAAAGCGCGTGGGAGCGCATTTTTACGCCGTTTCTGCGCCTGGACGACAGCCGTACGCGCGCTTCCGGCGGGCATGGGCTGGGGTTGTCGATTGTGCGGCGGATTATCTACTGGCACGGCGGGCGAGCATTGATCGGCAAGAGCAATAACCTCGGCGGGGCATGCTTCAGCCTCAGCTGGCCAAGAGATCAGGATAAACCCTGATACCGCCAGCCCTCACAATTTGAATGTGCAAACCCGATCAAATGTGGGAGCTGGCTTGCCTGCGATAGCCAGAGGTATCTACACAACTTTTAGAGGCTGGCGAATCTCTCTGTGGACAAGCCCGCTCGCCACGAAAGCTCTACCTACTGGTGTTTAAGCGTCTAGCTCGAGTTGTGTAGATACCTGTGCTGCGATAGCGGTAGATCAAGCGCCGACAGCCACCAGGCTCAACAACTGCTCCCCATCCACCGCAAACTGCCCCTCCAGTTCCTTGCCATAGCACCACTCGGCAGACAAATCCGTCAGCAATCGCAGCCGCACACGCCCCGACTCGGACCATTCCACCAACTCGGCATGCTCAAAGTAGAAGCGCTTCAGCACAATCGGATACAGCGCCTTGAACAGGCTTTCCTTGACCGAAAACGTCAGCGTCACCAACAAAGCGATCTGCTCGCGCGGCACTGACGCCATGCGCTGCAGTTCATCTGCCGTCAAGATTTCGCCCGCCAAACGTTCCGCCCGCTCCAGGGTCAGCACGTTCTCAAGGTCCATCCCCAGCCCGCGCCATTGCGCCTTGTGCCCGACAATCGCCGCCGCGTGCCCGGTGCTATGGGTGATGGAGCCACTGATGTGCCCGGGCCACACCGGCGCACGGTCTTCGCCAATCGCCGGCACGCAATCCAGATGATCAAGCTGTTGCAGCGCCGCGCGTGCGCACAGGCGACCTGCCAAAAACTCGGTCTGACGCTTGGCCACCGAGCGCTGGATGCTGGCCGGTGGCGGCACGGCGCTGCGCTGGAAATCACCCGCGTTCAACAAGGCGGGGTCAAAGCGCGTGCTCAGAAATACCGTGCCCGGCAAGGGTTCGGGCAGCGGCCAATGGGCATCGAGTGGGGTGCAGCAAGCGGGTAGAGGCGTCATGCGCGGTATTTTGCGTCAGTTGGCGCGCCAGTGGATAGCCCGCATCGGTTCAGGCACGGTTCAGAGCCTGTTCAGGGGTAGTTCAGGGGCGCCTGCGTAGTCTGGCTCTACAGCCAAAACGTGTAGAGGCAAGCACCATGACTGCGATCAAAAAGCTGATGTTGGCGTTAACCATGCTGGGTGCCACGGCCGGCGCTCAAGCGTCCGACGGCGCATTTGCGGGGTTTGGCGGCGAGAAAACCAAGAAATCCAGCACCCTGATCCAGCGTGTCAGCTTCGAAGACGTCACTGGCAGGGCCGCACCGTGGGGCAAGTTGCTCGGGTCTACTGCCCCGCAACCGGCGTACCGCGCCGGCTACGAACACCTGACGGGCCACTACAATGGCATTAAATTGCGCCCGCAAGACCTGCAGGGCCGCTATGATATCCCCCAGTCGGACAGTTGAATTGCCTTGGAGAGCCTTATGAAATTGCTGGTGGTTGAAGATGAGGCGCTGTTGCGTCATCACCTGCTGACCCGCCTGACAGACAGCGGGCACGTGGTCGAAGCCGTGGCCAATGCCGAAGAAGCCCTGTACCAGACCGGCCAATTCAACCATGACCTGGCGATCATCGACCTGGGCCTGCCCGGCATGGGCGGTCTGGACCTGATTCGCCAATTGCGCACCCAGGCCAAGACCTTTCCGATTCTGATCCTCACCGCGCGCGGCAACTGGCAGGACAAGGTTGAAGGCCTGGCCGCCGGCGCCGACGACTATGTGGTCAAGCCGTTCCAGTTCGAAGAGCTGGAAGCGCGCATGAACGCCTTGCTGCGTCGTTCCAGCGGGTTTACCCAGTCGACCATCGTCGCCGGGCCTCTGCTGCTGGACCTCAATCGCAAGCAGGCGTCCCTGGACGAGCAACCGCTGGCATTGACCGCTTACGAGTACCGGATTCTCGAATACCTGATGCGTCACCATCAGCAAGTGGTCGCCAAGGATCGCTTGATGGAACAGCTCTACCCCGATGACGACGAGCGAGATCCGAACGTCATCGAAGTGCTGGTCGGGCGTCTGCGTCGCAAGCTCGAAGGCCCGGCCGGGTTCAAACCGATCGACACCGTGCGCGGCCTGGGTTACCTGTTCAATGAGCGCTGCCGTTGATTCGCTCGTTACGTGTGCGCTTGATGCTCGCGGCCACCACTCTGGCCGTGCTGTTTATGCTGGGCTTGTTGCCCGCCATGCAAGGCGCGTTCAGCCTGGCGCTGCAGGATTCCATCGAGCAGCGCCTGGCGTCGGACGTCACCACACTGATTTCCGCCGCGCGGGTTGAGAACAACCGCCTGCTGATGCCTGCGCAATTGCCGGATGAGCGTTTCAACCTCACCGATAGCCGGCTGCTCGGCTATATCTATGATCGCGAAGGCCATCTGGTGTGGCGTTCGCGGGCGACCCAGGAAGAAAACATCAACTACAAACCGCGCTATGACGGGCGCGGCAATGAATTTGCGCGCATCCGCGAGGCCAGTGGCCAGGAATTCTTCGTGTATGACGTCGAGGTCAAGCTGCTCGGCGGCAAGAGCGCGGCGTTCAGCATCGTTGCCCTGCAACCGGTGCGGGAATACCAGCTGACCCTCGAAGGCCTGCAGGAAAACCTCTATCTGGGCTTCGGCGCAGCCTTGCTCGTCTTGCTGACCCTTCTGTGGCTGGGCCTGACTTGGGGCCTGCAAGCCCTGCGGCGCCTGAGTCAGGAGCTTGACCAGATTGAGGGCGGCACCCGCGAAAGCCTTTCCGAGGAACATCCGCGTGAATTGTTGCGCCTCACGGGTTCGCTTAACCGTTTGCTGCACAGCGAGCGCGAGCAACGGGCGCGCTACCGCGACTCCCTCGACGACCTGGCCCACAGCCTGAAAACTCCACTGGCAGTGTTGCAGGGCGTGAGCGAAGACATGGCCCAGCGCCCGGAAGATCGCGGTCAGGCCTGGGTGTTGCAATCGCAGATCGAGCGGATGAGCCAGCAAATCGGCTATCAGTTGCAGCGCGCGAGCCTGCGTAAAAGCGGCCTGGTGCGCCATCAGGTGCGCCTGGAGCCGGTGTTGCAAAGCCTGTGCGACACGCTGGACAAGGTGTATCGCGATAAGCGCGTCACGGTGACGTTCGACTTGCCGCCGGACTGCGATCTGCCCATCGAGAAAGGCGCCTTGCTGGAAATGCTCGGCAACCTGCTGGAAAACGCCTACCGCCTGTGCCTGAGCGAAGTGCGCGTCAGCCTGATGGAAAACCTTGAAGGCACTGAGTTGTGCATTGAAGACGACGGCCCCGGAGTGCCGTCCGACCAGCGTGCGCGGATTCTGCAACGGGGCGAGCGGCTCGACCGTCAGCATCCGGGGCAGGGGATCGGGCTGGCGGTGGTCAAGGATATTATCGAAAGCTACAGCGCGCGCCTGACCCTGGGTGATTCGCCGTTGGGCGGGGCGGCGTTCAAGATTCATTTTCCGGCGGTTTGATCTCTATTGCTGGTTTCTGGCCTCATCGCAGTTCAGGCTTGCCCGCGATGAGGCCCGCCCAGATAAACCTCAGCTGCTCGGCAATCTCCTGCAACGACAAATCCGCCCGCCCCAAATGATAGATGGCGATATCTCGCCGCAACTCATCCTTGAGCGCCTGAAAGCTGGCGCCTTCCTCACGCAAGTGCCGACGCAGGGTTTGCGCGCTGATGTGCAGGTGCTGCGCTCCGCCGAAGGCAGCTCGTACGTAGTGGCTGGCGATGGTGCGTTCACGCATGTGAGGGCCTCGTGCATGGAGTGGCGGTTGTTAGTCACCACCGGGAGGGCCAACAAGGCGGATATCCGCCAAATTGTAGGACGGGACCGGGTGAGTCGGCGGAATTCCGCCACCTCATTCGGCGCGTTGCAGGCCGCCCGTGAGCCCTAAGGCCTGATGTCTAAAGGCCTTCAGGGTTTTTCAGGGAAGTGGCACGGCATTTGCGATAAAGACTACAGCGCAGGCCAGCTTTCAAGGATCTCGCAAACAACAAATCCCTCCAGTGCAGGAGGGTTCGCAATTCAAGTGTCGTGGGCAATGGCGGATCTTTGCCCCACGGGACGATTGAGGAACTTTGCAATGACGACTCGTCAGCCACTCTACAAATCCCTGTATTTCCAGGTGATCGTTGCAATCGTTATCGGTATTTTGCTCGGTCACTTTTACCCGCAGACTGGCGTGGCCCTCAAGCCACTGGGTGACGGCTTTATCAAGCTGATCAAAATGGTCATCGCCCCGATCATCTTCTGCACCGTCGTCAGCGGCATCGCTGGCATGCAAAGCATGAAATCGGTCGGCAAAACCGGTGGCTACGCGCTGCTGTACTTCGAAGTTGTTTCCACCATCGCCCTGCTGATCGGCCTGGTCGTGGTCAACGTTGTGCAACCGGGCGCCGGCATGCACATCGACGTGGCTACCCTGGATGCTTCCAAAGTCGCTGCCTACGTGACTGCCGGTGCAGACCAGAGCATCGTTGGCTTCCTGCTGAACGTCATCCCGAATACCATCGTTGGCGCCTTCGCCACCGGCGATATTCTGCAAGTATTGATGTTCTCGGTGATCTTCGGTTTCGCCCTGCATCGCCTGGGTGCCTACGGCAAGCCGGTGCTGGACTTCATCGATCGCTTCGCCCACGTGATGTTCAACATCATCAACATGATCATGAAGCTCGCCCCACTCGGTGCTTTCGGCGCCATGGCCTTCACTATCGGCGCCTACGGTGTAGGTTCCCTGGTGCAGCTCGGTCAGTTGATGATCTGCTTCTACATCACCTGCGTCCTGTTCGTGGTCGTGGTGCTGGGCGCCATCTGCCGCGCGCACGGTTTCAGCGTGCTGAAGCTGGTTCGCTACATCCGTGAAGAACTGTTGATCGTACTGGGTACTTCCTCCTCCGAATCCGCACTGCCACGCATGCTGATCAAGATGGAGCGTCTGGGCGCGAAGAAATCCGTAGTGGGCCTGGTGATTCCTACCGGCTACTCCTTCAACCTTGACGGTACCTCGATCTACCTGACCATGGCTGCAGTGTTCATCGCTCAGGCGACCGACACGCACATGGACATCACCCACCAGATCACGCTGCTGCTGGTGCTGCTGCTGTCCTCCAAAGGCGCTGCCGGCGTGACCGGTTCGGGCTTCATCGTGCTGGCGGCCACCCTGTCGGCCGTTGGCCACCTGCCGGTTGCCGGTCTGGCGCTGATCCTGGGTATCGACCGCTTCATGTCCGAAGCCCGCGCGCTGACCAACCTGGTGGGTAACGCTGTTGCCACCATCGTTGTGGCCAAGTGGGTCAACGAACTGGACACCGACAAGCTGCAACGCGAGTTGGCGTCTGGCGGTACCGGTATCTCCGACACCCGTCCGGAAGATGACCTGGGCGTGGCCGAAGGCCCTGCTCCAGCCGTCAAGTAAAATGCCGACGGTGTAAAACACACCGAAAGCCTTGCAAACGCCCCGACCTGTTCGGGGCGTTTGCGTTTCTGGCGGGTCACTTTTTGGTTTTTTTGATTTACAGTGCGCGGCTACTTCATCCTTTTTGATAGCGCCGCTAACGGATCGTTTGAGCCGGGCTGTGCGGATGAAACTCGCACCGCACTGCTCGCTCTAAAACCCATTAGCCTGGCGGGTATTTCCGCTGCAACGCTTGCAGGAGTCTTGATGGACAGTGTGGATCTGAATGTCCTGCGCAGCGTGCTCGAGTGGCGCCGCGCCGGTCAACGCGTGGTGTTGTACAGCGTGGTGCAGACCTGGGGCAGCGCCCCGCGCCCGCCGGGGGCGATGTTGGCCCTGCGCGGCGATGGGGTGGTGATTGGCTCGGTATCGGGTGGTTGCATCGAGGATGACTTGATCGCCCGCCTGCAGGATGGTCGCCTGCCCGAGGATGGGCCGCCGGTGCAGCTGGTGACCTACGGCGTCACCCGCGATGAGGCCGCACGCTTTGGCCTGCCGTGCGGCGGGACGTTGCGTCTCACCGAAGAACGCGTGGACGACTGGGCGTGGGTCGAGCAACTGCTGGCACGCTGTGAGGATCATCAGATCGTCGCGCGGGAGCTGAACCTGGCCACTGGCGCAGTGACCCTCAGCAGCGCGAGCAAAACCGATACAGTGACCTTTGATGGCGAGCACCTGCGGGCCATCTACGGCCCCCGCTGGCGCCTGCTGCTGATCGGCGCTGGCCAGCTGTCGCGCTACGTTGCGGAAATGGCGCGCCTGCTGGATTTCGAAGTGTTGATCTGTGATCCGCGCGAAGAGTTCGTCTATGGCTGGGAGGAACAGCAAGGCCGCTTTGTACCGGGTATGCCGGATGAGGCGGTGCTGAATATCCAGACGGATGAGCGTACAGCCATTGTGTGCCTGACCCACGATCCGCGCCTGGACGATATGGCGCTGCTGACGGCGTTGAATTCCTCGGCGTTCTACATTGGCGCCCTCGGCTCGCGGGTCAATAGCCAGAAGCGCCGGGAGGACTTGGCGCAACTGGGCTTGTCGGCGGAAGCAATTGCGCGATTGCATGGGCCGATTGGCTTGCATATCGGCAGCCATACCCCGGCGGAAATCGCTTTGTCGCTGATGGCGGAAATTGTCGCGATCAAGAACGGCGTGGCGCCGATGCAGAAAAAGCCGTTGCCGGTGGTTGCGTAGTGACAATCACGGCAATTGTGCTGGCAGCCGGGCAGGGCAGTCGCTTTCGGGCGGAGGCTGGCGCTGATCAGGACAAATTGCTGGCGCCGTGCGTAGGTCTGGATGGTGTGACACGACCGGTGATTGAGCAGGTGCTGGTGAATTTGCCTGAACAGGTGGTTTCGCGCCTGTTGGTGACCTCACCGGATCGGCTTGAAGTGATTCGGTTGGCCAAAGCGTATGGCTGCGAAGTGCTGCTGCTCAGCTCGGCGGGTATGGGCGACAGCATTGCGGCGGCGGTCGCGGCCAGTGAATCGTCGCACGGTTGGTTAGTGGTGCTGGGGGACATGCCGTTTATTCAGTCCTCGAGTATTGATTGCGTGATCGACGCGCTGGAGGAGGGTGGCATCAGCGTGCCGGTATGTGCCGGTGAATACGGGCACCCGGTGGCGTTTGCTCGTGCGTTCGGTGCGGGGTTGATAGCGCTGGTTGGTGATCGCGGGGCCAGGCCGTTGTTTGCACGTTCAGTTGTGAGTGAAGTGCGGGTTGATGACCGCGGCGTGCTTTGGGATATCGACGTGCCTTCACGGTTGAATTTCGTACCGCAGTAGATGGGGTACATCTGGATAAATCAACCACTCTAAATCGCATAAAAAAGCCCCGCCTGATCACTCAGGCGGGGCTTTTTAGTGGCTTATGGAATCACACGAAAGGTTTAGGCTCGTGTTCTTCTTCATGGGCCTTGTGCTCAACCACCGCGTCAACAACCGGGGCTGGCGCCTCGGCGGTTTCAGCGATGGCCGGAGCGGTAGCAGCTGCTGCAGCGGCGGCTTCAGCTTCCTTGCGACGGCGACGCACTTCACGTGGGTCGTTCGGCGCACGGCCGTTCTCGGTCAGAGCGCTGGCAGGCGCAGCTTCAATCACCGGAGCGGCGACTTCGGCAGCAGCTGGCGCTTCCACGACTGGCTGAGGCTCAACGACTGGCGCTGGCTCGGCAACCACTGTTTCAGCAACCGGCGCAGGCGCTTCCTCTACCACTGGGGCAGGCGCTGGCGCTTCCACCGGAGCGGCTGGCTCGGCAGTCCATTGGAAGGCAGTCTGTTCTTCGCGAACTTCACGCACTTCTCGCACTTCTGGCGCTGCTTCGACGACCGGTGCTTCTACAACCGCTTCAACCACTGGCTGAGGCTCAACCACCGGGGCAGGCTCAACGGCAAAGGCCTCGGCTTGCGGCTGTACTTCACGAACCGGTGCGACTTCCACTTCCGGAACCACTAGGGCTTCGATCGGGGTAGTGGCTTCAACAACCGGTGCTTCAACAGCCGGCGCTTCAGAGGCTGGTGCTTCAAACGTCGGCGTCTCAACAGCTGGGGCTTCAGCGACTGGCGCTTCTACAGCAGCGTTTTCTTCGATGGCGGCAGTAGCACGTTCGGCGTTCTGGTGAGCCTGGGCTTCAGCAGGTGCGCTGATGACCGAGCTGGCAACAGCGGCAGTCACGGCCAGGCCGGCAGCCAGTTCGGCGCCCGTCGGTTCGTGGGTTTCGCCTTCAGCGTGTTCGCCGGCTTCTTCCGAGCCTTCGATCACATTGCCGTTGGCATCACGCTGACGCTCACGACGGTTGCTGCGACGACGCTGGCCACGGGAGCGGCGGCGTGGACGATCGCCTTCGGCGTTGTCCTGACCATCTTCCTGTTGCTCTTCGCCTGTCAGTACTTCTTCCTCTTCTTCGCTGGCAGCTGCGGCTTGCTCGGCGCGTGGTTGACGCTCTTCACGCGGCGGACGCGGCTGGCGCTCTTCACGTGGGGCGCGCTCTTCACGCGGCTGGCGGGCCGGGCGTTCTTCGGTGGAGGCTTCAGCAGCAACGGCTGGCACGGCGTCCAGAGGCTCACGCAGTTCACGCACGCGCTCTTCGCGCTCACCGCGTGGTTTGCGGTCTTCACGTGGAGCGCGCGGCGTGCGAGGTGCGCGCTCTTCGCGGGGTGCACGTTCTTCACGGGCGACAACCGGGGTTTCTTCACGGGCTTCGCGAGGGGCACGCTCTTCACGTGGCGCGCGTTCTTCACGAGGCTTGCGCTCTTCGTCACGGCGACCGTTACGGTTGCGGCTTTGCTGGCGACCGTTGCGACGCTCTTCGTTACGCGCCGGGCGCTCGGCAGCAGGTTTTTCAACCACGACCGGAGCAACAGGCTCTTCTTTGGTGGCGAACAGGCTGACCAGCGACTTCACCAGGCCTTTGAACAGGCTTGGTTCAGGCAGTGCGGCGGCAGGTGCGGCAACCGGAGCGGCAACTTCAACCGGTACCGGAGCGTTGGCACGCGCCGGTGCAGTTTTCACGGCAGCTTCCTGGCGAACCAGTGTGCGGGTCGCGGCGGCCGGCTGAACTTCTTCCACTTCGGCGGCAGCAGCAGCGATTTCATAGCTGGATTGGCCGCTGTGCGCTTCCGGGCTGTCATCACGCAGGCGCTGCACTTCAAAGTGCGGCGTCTCGAGGTGATCGTTCGGCAGGATGACGATACGGGCGCGGGTGCGCAGTTCGATCTTGGTGATCGAGTTGCGTTTTTCGTTGAGCAGGAAGGCTGCAACCGGGATCGGCACTTGCGCGCGGACTTCGGCGGTGCGGTCTTTCAGGGCTTCTTCTTCGATCAGGCGCAGGATCGCCAGGGACAGCGATTCAACGTCACGGATGATGCCGGTGCCGTTGCAGCGCGGGCAGACGATGCCGCTGCTTTCGCCCAGGGATGGACGCAGGCGCTGACGGGACATTTCCAGCAAGCCGAAGCGCGAGATGCGGCCGACTTGTACGCGGGCACGATCCGCTTCCAGGCATTCGCGGACTTTCTCTTCCACGGCGCGCTGGTTCTTGGCAGGGGTCATGTCGATGAAGTCGATCACGATCAGGCCGCCGATATCACGCAGACGCAGTTGGCGGGCGATTTCTTCAGCCGCTTCCAGGTTGGTCTGCAGGGCGGTTTCTTCGATGTCGCTGCCTTTGGTTGCACGCGCCGAGTTGATGTCGATGGACACCAGGGCTTCGGTCGGGTCAATCACAATGGAGCCGCCGGAAGGCAGTTCAACGACGCGCTGGAAAGCGGTCTCGATCTGGCTTTCGATCTGGAAACGGTTGAACAGCGGAACGCTGTCTTCGTAGAGCTTGATTTTGCTGGCGTACTGCGGCATCACTTGGCGGATGAAGGTCAGGGCTTCGTCCTGGGCTTCAACGCTGTCGATCAGCACTTCGCCGATGTCCTGGCGCAGGTAATCGCGGATCGCGCGGATGATCACGTTGCTTTCCTGGTAGATCAGGAACGGCGCGGAACGATCCAGGGACGCTTCTTTAATAGCGGTCCACAGTTGCAGCAGGTAGTCGAGGTCCCACTGCATTTCTTCGCTGCTGCGGCCCAGGCCGGCAGTGCGAACGATCAGGCCCATGTCGGCAGGTGCGATCAGGCCGTTCAGCGCTTCGCGCAGTTCATTGCGCTCTTCGCCTTCGATGCGACGGGAAATGCCGCCGGCACGCGGGTTGTTCGGCATCAGGACCAGGTAACGGCCTGCCAGGCTGATGAAGGTGGTGAGGGCTGCGCCCTTGTTGCCACGTTCTTCTTTTTCCACCTGAACGATGACTTCCTGGCCTTCGCTCAGGACGTCCTTGATGTTCACGCGGCCTTCAGGGGCTTTCTTGAAGTATTCGCGGGAGATTTCTTTGAGGGGCAGGAAGCCGTGGCGCTCGGAGCCGAAATCGACAAAGGCAGCCTCAAGGCTTGGTTCGATGCGAGTAATACGGCCTTTATAGATGTTGGCCTTCTTTTGCTCGCGCGCACCGGATTCGATGTCCAGGTCGTAGAGGCGTTGGCCATCTACCAGTGCAACACGCAACTCTTCGGGTTGAGTTGCGTTAATCAGCATTCTTTTCATGTTGTACCGTCGGTTTCCGGGCTGCCGGAAACGGCGTTCGGCACACACGACTTCTCACGGTCGGTGTCAGGTGCGTCAAGAGTGGTTGGCCACTCCAGTGTCCAGCAATACCCGCCAATGTGGGCCGGTATCGCGACGGACGCGTCCTGCTTGTTAGCGGTGGTGACAAAGGCACCACTTCAACAAAAGCTAAGGTCAGGAGGAGGAATCAACCGGCGACTGTGGACGAGATGAAGCGTCTAAATATAAGCCTAGTGCTACACGGTCCGACGGTTGTGCATCTCCACCCTACACGTATCCCTGATAATTCGGGTGCTGCCGCGCGCAGAATCCGCAGCGGGTTGGCATTTACCGTGTACTCCAATGGGGAGTTCACGCTCATGGCTAAACAAGACTGGGTGAGGGCGATTGCGCTCTCACTCAGCTCTTAACAGGCGTTGTTTCCGAAGCATTCGCTGTGGTCTGGTTCAAGACTGACTGCACTTTGTGAACTGGCCGTAAATATCGGCGCAGAATGCGAGTATTCACTCTGCTTCCTGCACTCGCTTCAGGCCTCATGTCACCTGCGCTTGTTACAATCTTGAGCCTTCCAAAGTGGCGAAAGCCCCGTAGGACGGCCTCGCGTCCTGATGAATTGCGATGGTCAGGGCCGGCAGTTTGCCGCAAGTCCTCTGTCCAGGCCGCTTTTGGCGGCGTTCGCGACTATAGCAGCAATGATTAAGTGCTTCAATTCCATAAAAAATTGTTATCATCGCCGCCATGACCACTACCGCCCCCCAGACCCCCAGCGTCCAGCTGCTCGAGGTCTCGCCGGAATATGCCGGCCAACGCATCGACAATTTTCTCCTGGCCAGGCTCAAAGGCGTGCCCAAGACCCTGATTTACCGCATCTTGCGTAAAGGCGAAGTGCGCGTGAACAAAGGTCGGATCAAGCCCGAGTACAAGCTTCAGGCGGGCGACATCGTCCGTGTGCCGCCGGTGCGCGTGCCTGAGCGTGACGAGCCTGTGCCACTGGCGCAAGGTCTGCTGCAGCGCCTTGAAGCGTCGATTGTCTTTGAAGACAACAAGCTCATCGTGATCAACAAGCCTTGCGGCATCGCGGTTCACGGCGGCAGCGGCCTGACATTCGGCGTGATTGAAGCCTTTCGTCAGTTGCGCCCGGACGCCAAGGAGCTGGAGTTGGTCCATCGCCTGGATCGCGACACCTCAGGCCTGCTGATGATCGCCAAGAAACGCAGCATGTTGCGCCACCTGCACACCGCCCTGCGTGGCGATGGCGTGGACAAGCGCTACATGGCGCTGGTGCGCGGCAACTGGGCCAGCTCGATCAAGAGCGTGCGTGCGCCATTGCAGAAGAGCAACCTGCGGTCCGGCGAACGTATGGTCGAAGTGGACGAGGAGGGCAAAGAAGCCCTGACCCTGTTCAAGGTGCTGCGCCGTTTTGGCGACTTCGCGACGATGGTCGAAGCCAAGCCTGTCACCGGCCGTACTCACCAGATTCGCGTGCACACCCTGCATGCAGGTCACTGCATCGCCGGTGACACCAAGTACGGTGACGAGGATTTCTCCAAGGAAATTCGCGACCTGGGCGGCAAGCGTCTGTTCCTGCACGCCTACATGCTGACCGTGCCATTGCCTGATGGCGGTGAGCTGAAGCTGCAAGCGCCAGTCGACGAAATGTGGGCCAAAACCGTGGAGCGTTTGAGTGTCGCGCCTTGATTACAAGCTGCTGATTTTCGATTGGGACGGCACGCTGGCAGACTCCATTGGCCGGATTGTCGAGTCGATGCACGCGGCGTCGACCCGTTCGGGCTTTGCCTTGTGCAGCGACCTGGCGGTCAAGGGCATTATCGGCTTGGGCTTGCCCGAGGCGATCCGCACCTTGTACCCGCACATCGACGACGAGCAACTGATAGCGTTTCGGCAACAGTATGCCGATCACTACATTGCCCTTGAAGCCGAGCCTTCGCCGCTGTTCGACGGCGTGAGGGAGTCCCTGGAAGCCTTCCGCGCCGAGGGTTATCACCTCGCAGTGGCCACCGGCAAGGCCCGTCGCGGGCTGGACCGAGTGCTCAAGGCTCACGGCTTTGAAAACTATTTCGATATCACCCGCGCCGCGGATGAAACCGCCAGCAAACCCCACCCTCTGATGCTCGAGCAGATTCTCTCTCATTGCGGCGTAGCGCCGCATCAGGCGTTGATGGTGGGGGACGCCTCCTTCGATCTGATGATGGCGCGCAATGCTGGCATGGACAGCGTGGCGGTCAGCTATGGCGCGCAGGCGGCCGAGGCCTTGCAACAATACGAGCCCCGGCTGACGATTGATCATTTTTCCGAATTGCAGGCCTGGCTAAGCCGGGCTTAATAAGTCTTTGCTGGGGTGAATGGCATGAGTGACGAGTGGAAGGCGCCTGAAAAGGCCCAGAGCAGTGATGACAAAAGCTGGAAGCTGTTGGAGAAGACGCTTCTGGCCAGCGTGCAGGAACAGCGTCGTTCGCGGCGTTGGGGGATTTTCTTCAAGCTGCTGACCTTTGTGTACCTGCTCGGCATGCTGGCGTTGTTCAGCCCGCTGATGGACATGGAAAAAAGCGCCACGCGCGGCAGTCACTACACCGCCTTGATTGACGTGCGCGGAGTGATTGCCGACAAGGAGTCCGCCAGCGCCGACAACATCGTCACCAGCCTGCGCGCTGCGTTTGACGACCCCAAGGTCAAGGCCGTGATCCTGCGCATCAACAGCCCGGGCGGCAGCCCTGTGCAGTCGGGTTATGTGTATGACGAAATTCGCCGTCTGCGCGCGCTGCACCCTGACACCAAGCTGTACGCCGTGATTTCCGACCTGGGTGCCTCGGGTGCCTATTACATCGCCAGCGCTGCTGACCAGATCTATGCCGACAAGGCTAGCCTGGTCGGCTCCATCGGTGTGACGGCAGCCGGTTATGGCTTCGTCGGCACCATGGAGAAACTGGGGGTGGAACGTCGCACCTACACCTCGGGCGAGCACAAGTCATTCCTCGATCCGTTCCAGCCGCAGAAGGCCGATGAAACCCAGTTCTGGCAGGGCGTGCTCGACACCACCCATCGCCAGTTCATTGCCAGCGTCAAGCAGGGCCGTGGTGATCGACTGAAGGATAAAGACCATCCGGAGCTGTTCTCCGGGTTGGTGTGGTCGGGCGAGCAAGCGTTGCCGCTGGGCTTGATCGACGGCTTGGGCAGCGCCAGCTCGGTGGCGCGGGATGTTGTTGGCGAGAAAGAGTTGGTGGATTTTACGGTAGAGGAATCGCCGTTTGATCGCTTCTCCAAGAAGCTCGGCGCCAGCGTGGCCGAGAAACTGGCGCTTTACATGGGCTTCCAGGGTCCAAGCTTGCGCTGATATTTCTGGGTTGTCGCAATTCCAAATGTGGGAGCGGGCTTGCTCGCGAATACGGTAGATCAGTTATAGATGTGTTGACTGATACTCCGCTTTCGCGAGCAAGCCCGCTCCCACATTGGTTTTGTAGTGTTCTTAGGGGATTTGCACGCCTTCAACCAGCAGCATATCCACCAGCCGAATCAGCGGCAGGCCAATCAGGCTGGTCGCATCCGGCCCTTCCGTGCTCTGAAACAAACTCACGCCCAGTCCTTCAGCCTTGAAGCTGCCCGCACAGTCGTAGGGTTGCTCCACCCGCAGGTAGCGCTCAATGCGCTCGGCGTCCAGCACGCGCATCTGTACGGTAAAAGGCACGCAGTCCACCTGGCAATGCCCCGTTCCGCTGTTAAGCAGTGCCAGGCCGGTCAGGAAGCTCACGCGCTTGCCGCTGGCGGCCAGCAATTGCTCACGGGCGTTTTCAAACGTGTGAGGTTTGCCGATGATGCGTCCCTCAAGCGCCGCCACTTGATCGGAGCCGATGATCAAATGACCCGGATAGTTGCCAGCAAGCGCACGCGCTTTTTGTTCGGCCAGTCGCTTGACCAGGTCAATCGCGGATTCATTTTCGAGAGGGCTTTCGTCGATATCCGGCGAGCTGCAGATGAACGGTAAGTGCAGGCGGCTCAGCAATTCCCGGCGATAAACCGAGCTGGATGCGAGTAATAAAGGCAGCATGGACGTCTCCTCAAGGCAGTCGCGGATTCTAACGGGGTGACCCGCTGACGCACAGGGCTGAATTTCCTTTGACATGGCCGGGTGCATCCCTATAATGCTGCGCCTATGTTGAATGACCCGATTCCACCTCACGTTGACCCGCGCAAATTGGCTGATCGTGGCACTTCCCTTCAAGGTGAATTGCTGCTGGCCGATTTGGAGAGACTCTGCGACCCGCTTTCCGACACTGTCGGTACGGTGCAGGCCAAATTCGTTTTTGAACGAGATGAACGTAAGTCTGTGGTAATCCACAGCTTTATCGACACCGAAGTCAAAATGGTTTGCCAGCGTTGTCTCGAGCTGGTCACCCTGCCGATTCACAGCGAATGCAGTTACGCTGTGGTGAAGGAGGGTGCGAATACCCAGTCGTTGCCGAAAGGTTATGACGTGCTGGAACTGGGCGAAGATCCTTTGGATCTGCATGCACTGATCGAGGAGGAGCTTTTGCTCGCCTTGCCCATTGTGCCTGCTCATCATCCGGAAGAATGCCAGCAGCCGGAGGGGCTCGATGACGAGCTCGAACCGAGCGAGGACGAGGTAACGCGGTCCAACCCGTTCAGTGTATTGGCGCAGTTAAAGCGTGACCCAAACGTTTAGGAGTTAATCAATTATGGCTGTTCAGCAGAACAAAAAATCCCGCTCTGCCCGTGACATGCGTCGTTCGCACGATGCCCTGACGGCAAGCACTCTGTCTGTAGAAAAAACCACCGGTGAAATTCACCTGCGTCACCACGTATCGCCAGAAGGCGTATACCGTGGTCGTAAAGTGATCGACAAGGGCGCTGACGAGTAATCACTTGTCTGCTCTAGTCATCGCGATAGACGCAATGGGCGGGGACTTCGGTCCCCGCAGCATTGTTCAGGCCTGCATTGCCAGCCTGACTGCTACACCCTCGCTGCACCTGACCCTCGTCGGTCAACCCTCCCTTCTTGAAGAACTGATTGCCAGCCATCCTGCAGTGGATCGCGCGCGCCTGACGATTACGCCAGCCAGCGAAACCATCACCATGGATGACAAGCCTGCGGCAGCCCTGCGTGGCAAGCCCGACTCTTCAATGCGGGTGGCCCTTGAGCTGCTGCGTGATGGCAAGGTGCAAGCCTGTGTCAGCGCCGGCAACACCGGGGCGTTGATGGCGTTGTCGCGGCATGTGCTCAAGACGTTGCCCGGGATCGACCGGCCGGCGATGGTGGCGGCGATTCCGACGCAGAACGGTTATTGCCAGCTGTTGGACCTGGGCGCGAACGTTGATTGCAGCGCCGAGCACTTGCTCCAGTTTGCAGTGATGGGCTCGGTGGCCGCTGAGGCGCTGGGTGTAGCCCGGCCTCGTGTGGCCTTGTTGAATATCGGCACCGAGGACATCAAGGGTAACCAGCAGGTCAAGCTTGCCGCGACCTTGCTGCAAGGCGCGCGCGGCGTGAACTACATCGGTTTTGTCGAAGGTGACGGCGTGTACCGGGGCGAGGCGGACGTGGTGGTATGCGACGGGTTTGTCGGGAATATCCTGCTCAAATCCAGCGAAGGCCTGGCGACCATGATTGCCACGCGCATCGAGGCGTTGTTCAAGCGCAACCTGGCGTCGCGCATGGTTGGCGCCCTCGCGCTGCCGTTGATGCGCCGCTTGCAGGCTGACCTGGCACCGGCACGGCACAACGGCGCAAGCTTTTTGGGCTTGCAGGGCATCGTGATAAAAAGCCACGGTTCGGCGGGTGTGCAGGGCTTTCAGAGTGCGATCGCGCGGGCCTTGATCGAGATCCAGGAAAACCTGCCGCAACGCTTGCACGGCCGTCTTGAGGATCTGTTGCCTTAGGCGAATTGGCTCGGGAATGCTTAAATGTGACCGGCCAGTTCAATTGACCATCCAATCTGTCAGTTTCGTTCGCTGCCACCGTAGGCATGCGCATTTTTGACGACCAGATCATTAGGGGCTTGTTACATGTCTACATCCCTCGCATTCGTCTTTCCAGGGCAGGGTTCGCAGTCCCTCGGCATGTTGGCCGAGTTGGGCGCGCAATATCCACTGATCCTGGAAACCTTCAAGGAAGCTTCCGATGCCCTGGGTTACGACCTGTGGGCACTGACCCAGCAAGGGCCGGAAGAGCAACTCAATCAAACCGATAAAACCCAGCCGGCCATTCTGACCGCCTCGATCGCCCTGTGGCGCGTGTGGCTGGCTGAAGGCGGCGCGCGCCCGGCATTTGTTGCCGGTCACAGCCTGGGTGAATACAGCGCCCTGGTGGCTGCGGGCAGCCTGACCCTCGCTGAAGCGGTCAAGCTGGTCGAGCGCCGTGGACAGCTGATGCAGGAAGCCGTTCCGGCCGGGCAGGGCGGCATGGCCGCTATCCTGGGTCTGGACGACGCCGTGGTGATCGACGCCTGCGCCGAAGCGGCGCAAGGCGAAGTGGTCAGCGCCGTGAACTTCAACTCTCCGGGCCAGGTGGTGATCGCAGGTGCCAAGGCGGCCGTTGAACGCGCCATCGAGCTGTGCAAGGCGCGTGGCGCCAAGCGTGCGCTGCCGTTGCCGGTGAGCGTGCCGTCGCACTGCGAGCTGATGCGCCCGGCTGCCGAGCGCTTTGCCGAATCCATCGCTGCCATCAACTGGCAGACGCCGCAGATCCCGCTGGTGCAGAACGTCAGCGCGGCCGTGGCCGCCGACCTCGACACCCTCAAGCGCGACCTGCTGGAGCAACTCTATAAGCCTGTGCGCTGGGTTGAGTCGGTACAGACCCTGGCTGCCAATGGCGCCACCACACTGGTCGAGTGCGGCCCGGGCAAAGTCCTGGCTGGCCTGAACAAGCGCTGCGCCGACGGCGTATCGACCGCCAACCTGAATACCCCTGACGCCTTCGCTGCCGCTCGCGCGGCGCTGGCCTGAACCCCTGAATTGAGGAGAAGCCTGCATGAGTCTGCAAGGTAAAGTTGCACTGGTTACCGGCGCCAGCCGTGGCATTGGCCAGGCGATCGCCCTGGAACTGGGCCGTCAGGGCGCCATTGTGATCGGCACCGCCACGTCCGCTTCGGGCGCCGAGCGTATCGCCGCGACCCTGAAGGAAAACGGCGTGCAGGGCACCGGCCTTGAGCTGAACGTGACCAGCGATGAGTCGGTTGCGGCTGTATTGGCTGAAATCACTGCACAGTTCGGCGCACCGGCTATTCTGGTGAACAACGCCGGTATCACCCGCGACAACCTGATGATGCGTATGAAAGACGACGAGTGGCATGACGTTGTCGATACCAACCTGAACAGTCTGTTTCGCCTGTCCAAGGGCGTTTTGCGCGGCATGACCAAGGCGCGTTGGGGCCGAATTATCAATATTGGCTCCGTAGTGGGTGCCATGGGCAACGCAGGCCAAGTAAACTATGCCGCGGCCAAGGCCGGTCTGGAAGGTTTCAGCCGTGCACTGGCCCGTGAAGTCGGTTCGCGGTCGATTACGGTCA
The DNA here is from genome assembly GCF_041946035.1 of Pseudomonas sp. AMR01. NCBI lineage: Bacteria > Pseudomonadati > Pseudomonadota > Gammaproteobacteria > Pseudomonadales > Pseudomonadaceae > Pseudomonas > Pseudomonas sp. AMR01. The sequence continues at coordinate 115,739 of NZ_JAUTYR010000012.1, read as the reverse complement.
ACTCGGTGGCCCCAGGGTTCATCGACACCGATATGACCCGCGAACTGCCGGAAGCACAGCGTGAAGCCTTGCTGACGCAGATTCCGCTGGGTCGTTTGGGCCAGGCTCAAGAGATCGCGAATGTGGTCACTTTCCTGGCATCTGACGGTGCGGCATACGTGACTGGGGCTACAATCCCGGTGAACGGCGGGATGTACATGAGTTAAATTGTGACGGATCGCTTCAAAAAAATGTCATACGAGCTGTCTAAAATCCGTTATAAAGCTGCAACTTAATTTATAGGCAGCGGGTCTGCCGGGTACAAGGGTGAAGCTTTCAGTTGAAAAGCTGAAAAGTCTTTCTATACACTTACCCACTGGCCAGCTGCCTGAATTTGTCCATTAGGAGTTAAACAAGGTATGAGCACCATCGAAGAGCGCGTCAAGAAAATCGTTGCCGAGCAACTGGGCGTTAAAGAAGAAGAAGTGACCAACTCCGCTTCCTTCGTAGAAGACCTGGGTGCCGATTCCCTTGACACCGTTGAGCTGGTGATGGCTCTGGAAGAGGAATTCGAGACCGAAATCCCGGACGAAGAAGCTGAAAAAATCACTACTGTTCAAGCTGCTATCGACTACGTTACTAGCCACCAGGCGTAATAGTTTGTAGTCGTCGCTTGCTATCAGGGAAAAACCGCACTGCTGTAACGGCGTGCGGTTTTTTCTTTAGCGGTGATGAAAAGTGAGTTCTGAAGCGAAGTGTCGTCATTAGAAAAAGGAGAGTGCTGTGTCGCGTAGACGCGTCGTAGTCACCGGTATGGGTATGTTGTCGCCACTGGGTACGGATGTGCCGAGCAGTTGGCAGGGCATTCTGGCTGGCCACAGTGGTATCGGTCTGATCGAACACACGGACCTTTCTGCCTATTCCACCCGTTTTGGCGGCTCGGTAAAGGGCTTCAATGTCGAGGAATATCTCTCGGTCAAAGAATCCCGCAAACTCGACCTGTTCATTCAATACGGCCTGGCAGCCGGTTTTCAGGCAGTGCGTAACGCCGGCCTGGAAGTCACCGATGCCAACCGTGAGCGCATCGGCGTGGCCATGGGTTCGGGTATTGGTGGTTTGACCAATATCGAAGAAACCAGCCGCACGCTGCACGATTCCGGCCCCCGTCGAATTTCACCGTTCTTCGTGCCCGGCTCGATCATCAATATGATTTCAGGTTTCCTGTCCATCCACTTGGGTGCACAGGGGCCTAACTACGCCATTGCCACGGCGTGCACCACGGGCACTCACTGCATCGGCATGGCGGCGCGCAACATCGCCTATGACGAGGCGGACGTGATGATCGCCGGCGGTGCTGAAATGGCCGCTTGTGGCCTCGGCATGGGTGGCTTCGGCGCATCCCGTGCGCTGTCGACCCGCAATGACGAACCAGCCCGTGCCAGCCGTCCGTGGGACAAGGGCCGTGACGGTTTCGTGTTGTCCGACGGTGCCGGTGCGCTGGTTCTGGAAGAGCTGGAGCACGCCAAGGCGCGGGGTGCCACGATCTACGCCGAGCTGATCGGCTTTGGCATGAGCGGCGACGCTTACCACATGACCTCGCCACCGTCCGACGGTGCCGGTGCTGCGCGTTGCATCACCAACGCCTTGCGCGACGCGAAGGTCAACGCCGACCAGGTGCAGTACATCAATGCTCACGGCACTTCGACGCCGACGGGCGATTTGGCGGAAGCCGAAGCCATCAAGTCGGTGTTCGGCGAGCATGCCTACAAGCTGGCGGTGAGTTCCACCAAGTCCATGACCGGCCACCTGTTGGGTGCGGCGGGCGCGGTCGAGGCGATCTTCAGTGTCATGGCCATCAAGGATCAGGTCGCACCGCCGACCATCAACCTCGATGAGCCGGACGAAGGCTGCGACCTGAACTTCGTGCCTCATGAAGCACAGCCGATGCCGATCGACGTGGTGATCTCCAACTCGTTCGGGTTTGGCGGCACCAACGGTTCCCTGGTGTTCCGTCGGTTTGCCGAGTGATGGACAGCTGGGTCGATGGTCAGCCAGAGGGCAGTGTGCCCCTGAAAGATCGTGGCCTGGCGTACGGCGACGGTTTGTTTGAAACGGTCGCCGTCAAGGCCGGGCAGCCCGTGCTGCTCGACCGCCACCTGCAACGCCTCGACGAGGGGTGCAGGCGCCTCGCGTTAGTTGCGGATCACGCGCTGATCCGCAGCGAAGTGCTGGCCTATGCCGCCGCTCTTGGCAACGGTGTACTCAAATTGATCCTCACCCGCGGCGACAGCCAGCGCGGTTATGGCATCAACCCCGGCGCCCCGGTGCGCCGTATCTTGCAGGGCAATCCGCCCGCAACCTATCCCGACGCGCATGGAACCCAGGGCATTCGCCTGTTTCCGTGTGTCACTCGCTTGGCCGAGCAGCCGCTGCTGGCCGGTCTCAAGCACCTTAACCGTCTCGAACAAGTGATCGCCCGCACCGAGTGGCAAGATGCCGAGCATGCCGAAGGTTTGATGCTGGATAGCTCCGGTCGCGTGATCGAAGGCGTGTTCAGTAATCTGTTTCTGGTGCGCAACGGCGTGTTACTAACCGCTGATCTGAATCGTTGTGGCGTTGCGGGCGTCATGCGCGCCGAGATTCTGGCCCAGGCGCAAACGCTGGGCATCCCGGTGGCCGTGGCCGACATCAGCCTTGAGCAGTTGCAGCAAGCCGACGAAGTCTTTGTGTGCAACAGCGTGTATGGCATTTGGCCGGTGCGCGACTGCGCTGCGATGAGCTGGCCGGTTGGGCCGCTCACCCGTAAACTGCAGGGCATTGTTCGCGCGCTATTGGATATTTGAGTTGATACGAAAACTGGTGTTACTGCTGCAGATCGGCCTGGTTTCGGCAGGCTTGCTGCTGGGCTTCTCGGCCTGGAAGCTCGACTCTGCCCTGAAGCAGCCTCTGAATTTGTCTCAGGAGCAATTGCTGGATGTGCCCGCCGGCTCTACCCCGACGGGCACCTTCAATCGCCTCGAAGCCGACGGCGTGCTCGACGACGCTTTTTGGCTGCGCCTGTATTGGCGCTTCAACCTCGACGGCCAGCCGTTGCACAGCGGCGAATACCGCATGACGCCGGGCTTGACCGCCGAAGGTTTGATCGGCCTGTGGCAGCGCGGCGAAGTGGTGCAATACAGCCTGACCCTGGTGGAGGGCTGGAATTTCCGCCAAGTGCGTTCAGCGCTGGCCAAGCACGAGAAGATCGTGCAAACCCTGTCCGGCCTCAGCGACAGCGAAGTGATGGACAAGCTCGGTCACCCCGGCGTGCACCCCGAAGGGCGTTTCTTCCCTGATACCTATCGTTTCGTGCGCGGCATGACTGATGTCGACTTCCTCAAAAAAGCCTACAACCGCCTCGACGATGTTCTCGCTCAGGAGTGGAGCAAACGCGCCGCCGACGCGCCGTACACCGACCCGTACCAAGCGCTGATCATGGCGTCCCTGGTGGAGAAAGAAACCGGTGTGCCCGAGGAGCGCGGCCAGATAGCCGGCGTGTTCGTGCGACGCCTGAAAATCGGCATGTTGCTGCAGACCGACCCCACAGTGATCTACGGCCTGGGTGAGCGCTACACCGGCAAATTGACCCGCGCGCACCTCAAGGAAGCCAACCCCTACAACACCTACATGATCGCCGGCCTGCCGCCGACGCCGATCGCCATGGTCGGCCGCGAAGCGATTCATGCCGCGCTGAACCCGGTGCCGGGCAGCAGCTTGTATTTTGTTGCCCGTGGCGATGGCAGCCATATTTTTTCGGATGACCTGGATGCGCATAATGCCGCCGTGCGTGAGTTCCAGCTCAAGCGCCGCGCCGATTACCGCTCCAGCCCGGCGCCGGTGGCTAAACCTGCGCCAGACTCGACGCCGCCTGCCGACGCGCCCGCTGATAAACCCGCCGATGCACCCGCCGATGCACCCGCCGATGCACCCACCGAGCCAGCGCCGGACACCGCCGCGCCGCAAAGCCCGCAATGACTCTGACTAAGGACTGCCTGTGACTGGCTTGTTTATTACCCTGGAAGGCCCGGAAGGCGCCGGCAAAAGCACCAACCGCGACTTTCTCGCTGAGCGCTTGCACGCCGAAGGCATCGAGGTGGTGTTGACCCGTGAACCGGGCGGCACGCCGTTGGCCGAGCGCATTCGTGAAGTGCTGTTGGCGCCGGGCGAAGAACAGATGCATCCGGATGCCGAGCTGCTGCTGGTATTCGCCGCCCGTGCCCAGCACCTGGCCGAAGTGATTCGCCCGGCTTTGGCGCGTGGGGCCGTGGTGATTTGCGACCGTTTTACCGACTCGACCTATGCCTATCAGGGCGGCGGCCGAGGCTTGTCTCTGGAGCGCATCGCTACGCTGGAAACCTTTGTGCAGGGCGATTTGCGGCCTGACCTGACGCTGGTGTTCGACTTGCCGGTAGAAATCGGCATGGCCCGTGCCAGTGCGCGCGGTCGCCTGGACCGCTTCGAGCAGGAAGGCTTGGCTTTCTTCGACGCCGTACGCGGTGCATTCCTCAAGCGCGCCACGGCTGAGCCCGCGCGTTATTACCTGCTCGACGCTGCCCAGCCGCTGGCGCAGGTGCAGCAGGCCATCGATGCGCTGCTGCCGACACTCCTGGAGCGCGCCCGTGGCTGAAGCCTACCCGTGGCAGGAGAGTCTGTGGCAGCAATTGGCCGGCCGCGCGCAACACGCTCATGCCTATTTGCTGCACGGCCCCATCGGCATCGGCAAACGTGCGTTGGCCGAACGCCTGATGGCCAGCTTATTGTGCAAACAGCCGGTGAACCTGGAAGCCTGCGGCGTGTGCAAATCCTGCCTGCTGCTCAAGGCCGGCAGCCACCCGGACAATTACCTGCTGGAACCCGAGGAAGCCGACAAGGCGATCAAGGTCGACCAAGTGCGCGACCTCGTGAGCTTTGTGGTGCAGACCGCGCAGATGGGCGGGCGCAAAGTGGTGCTGATCGAGCCGGTGGAGGCGATGAATATTAACGCCGCCAACGCCTTGCTCAAGAGCCTGGAAGAACCGTCGGGCGATACCGTGCTGTTGCTGGTTAGCCACCAGTCCAGCCGCTTGTTGCCGACTATTCGCAGTCGCTGTGTGCAGCAGGCCTGCCCGTTGCCGAGTGAGGCAATGAGCCTGCAATGGCTGGCGCAAGCGTTGCCGGACTGTTCCGCCGATGAGCGCGTCGAGCTGCTGACCTTGGCCGCCGGTTCGCCGCTGGCGGCGGTGAAGCTGCAAGCCCAAGGCGTGCGCGAGCAACGCGCGCTGGTGGTCGACGGCGTGAAAAAGCTGCTCAAGCAAGAACAGTCCGCCACGCAACTGGCCGAAGGCGCCTGGAAGGACATTCCCTTGCTGCTGCTGTTCGACTGGTTCTGTGACTGGTCGAGCCTGATCCTGCGCTACCAGTTGACCAAAGATGAAGACGGCCTTGGCTTGCCAGACATGCGCAAGGTCGTGCAGTACCTGGCGCAGAAAAGTGCTCAGGACAAAGTGCTGAACATTCAGGACTGGATCCTTGCCCAACGCCAGAAGGTGCTCGGCAAAGCCAACCTCAACCGCGTGCTGCTGCTCGAAGCGCTGCTGGTGCAGTGGGTCGGTTTGCTCGGCCGCCGTTAATTTCCGTGGCCGACGGGTGTATCGTCGGCCAGACACTTTCCGTGACTCAAGTTGTAATCCCTATGCTCGTAGATTCCCATTGCCACCTTGATCGTCTTGACCTCGCCCAACACGGCGGTTCCCTCGATGCCGCCCTGGAAGCTGCCCGTCAGCGCGGGGTAGGGCACTTCCTGTGCATTGGCGTGAGCGCCGAGAACGCCGCCGACGTCAAAGCCCTGGCTGATCGTTATGCCGACGTGGATTGTTCGGTGGGTATCCACCCGCTGGACTTGAAGCCTGGCGAAGCGCCCGCGTTGGACTGGTTGCTGGGTGAACTCAACCACCCGCGTGTGGTGGCGATTGGTGAAACCGGCCTGGACTACCACTACGAACCCGAAGCCGCCGAGTTGCAGCAAGCCTCCTTCCGCCTGCACCTGCAAGCCGCCCAGCAAACCGGTAAACCGGTGATCGTCCACACTCGTGGCGCCCGTGCCGACACCCTGACCCTGTTGCGCGAAGCCGGGCTGCCCCAGGCCGGCGTGCTGCATTGCTTCACCGAAGACTGGGACATGGCCAAGGCCGCGCTGGACCTGGGCTTCTACATTTCGCTGTCGGGCATCGTCACCTTCCGCAACGCCGACGCCCTGCGCGATGTGGCGCGCCAGGTGCCTGCTGACCGTTTACTGGTGGAAACCGACTCGCCGTACCTGGCGCCCATCCCCCACCGTGGCAAGCCGAACCTGCCGGAATACGTGCGAGATGTGGCGGATTATCTGGCGATGCTGCGCGGCGAGTCCTACGAACGGTTTGCCGAACAGACCACCGAGAACTTCAAGCGTCTGTTTCCGCTGGCCCACGTGGCTGGCTGAGAAGGTCAAATCGCAGGCAAAAAAAACCCGGGTTCTGGGGGGTGAATCCGGGTTAAGACCATTAGGAGTAAAACAAGGGCACGCAGTCCGTCGGTACCCAGGTCAACGCGTCACTTGGGGGAGATGCCGCGTCGACTACTGAAGTATTGATCAGTATCCGATTCAGTCCAGTCGCGATTGGTCGTTTTTTAAACAGATTTGGAATACGCGCGCTTCGCTTGAGTTCTCATTGCGCGGGTGCACGGGTGTAGTTGTTGCGTATTATTTCTGACTGAGAGCGGTGAAAACGTTGGCGTGCTGAAAGTTAAGTGCGTAACGGGTTCACATAGGCGTTGCCCAACGACTGTTCAGTCGGGATAATCCCTCGCATCAGGTAAATCGTATCGCCACGTATCCGTGGCCCTGCGCACTCCACCCACATTGACCTCTGCAGACCTCTCCCTCATGCAAAAAGAACCCCGTAAGGTCCGTGAGTTTCGCCGCCGTGAGCAGGAAATTCTCGACACCGCACTCAAGTTGTTCCTCGAACAAGGTGAAGACAGCGTCACCGTCGAGATGATTGCGGATGCCGTGGGTATCGGCAAAGGCACGATCTACAAGCACTTCAAGTCCAAGGCCGAAATCTACCTGCGCCTGATGCTCGACTACGAGCGCGACCTGAACGAGCTGTTGCATTCGGCCGATGTCGACAAGGACAAGGAGGCGCTGTCGCGGGCCTACTTCGAGTTCCGCATGCGTGACCCGCAGCGCTATCGCCTGTTTGATCGCCTGGAAGAGAAGGTGGTCAAGGGCCATCAGGTGCCGGAGATGGTCGAAGAGCTGCACAAAATCCGCGCCTCGAACTTCGAACGCCTGACCCTGTTGATCAAAGGTCGCATCAGCGAGGGCAAGCTTGAAGATGTGCCACCGTATTTCCACTACTGCGCAGCCTGGGCGCTGGTGCACGGCGCCGTGGCGCTGTACCACTCGCCGTTCTGGAGCAACGTGCTGGAAGATCAGGAAGGTTTCTTCCAGTTCCTGATGGACATCGGCGTGCGCATGGGCAACAAGCGCAAGCACAGCACCGACTTGCCAAGTGCTGAAACAAAGACTAGCGAAACCCCGGCTACGTAGGTCATTCGCCACAGTGATGGCCTAATGATTTACTGCCAGGTGCAATGCCCCAGGAATATACTCAGGCAAGGATCTTGCTAAAAGTTGAATTATAAGTCAGCTTTCAGCGCGCCCGAATCATCCTCTGCCGGAGTGATCCATGATCGTTGATCGTCAAGGCAGGCGTTTTCGCAATTTGCGAATCAGCCTGACCTCAGCCTGCAATTACGCGTGTACCTACTGCGTGCCTAACGGCAAGCGGCTGGTGGCTGCCCAGGACGAACTTTCGGCCGAAGCCATGGCGCGTGGTGTGGCTTATCTGATTGAAGCGGCGGGCATCGACCGCCTGCGCATCACCGGCGGCGAGCCGTTGGTGAGTCCCAAACTGGAAGCCTTTATGGGCGCGGTGGGGCAGATGGGCCTCAGCGACATCAGCCTGACCACCAACGGCCAACTGCTCGCGCGCAAACTGCCGCTGCTGGTAGACGCCGGCATTCGGCGCATCAACGTGTCCCTCGACACCCTCGACGCCGACGCTTTTCGCAGTATCGCCCGTGGCGGCGACCTGGCGACCGTGCTGGATGGCATGGACCAGGCCCGCGCGGCCGGAATCAAGATCAAAGTCAACATGGTGCCGTTGCGTGGTCAGAACCTCGACCAGGTGATGCCGCTGCTCGACTATTGCCTGGAGCGTGGCTACGAGCTGCGCTTTATCGAACTCATGCGCATGGGCCATCTGGCCAAGGATTCCAATGCTTTCCTACAGCAGTTCGTCAGCCTGCAACAGCTGCTGAGCCTGATCGGTGAACACCACGAATACCTGCAAGCCAACGCCCCGGTGGATGCCACGGCGGTGCGCTACGAAGTGCCGGGCAAGGGCTTTTTCGGCGTGATCGCCAACGAAAGCGTGCCGTTCTGCCGTACGTGTTCGCGGCTGCGCTTGTCCTCGACCGGTTGGTTGCATGGTTGCCTGTCGTCGAGCAACCGCCACTACGTCGGCGACCTGCTGGACAAACCGCGCCATCAAGCGCTGCCTGCCTTGCAAGGCCTGTTGATGAAGGCGCTGGGCGATAAGCAGGAAGTGGCGTTCTCGGGCGGCGCGACGATCATGAAGATCATCGGCGGCTGATCCAGGCTGCCACAAATCCCTGTGGGAGCGGGCTTGCTCGCGAATGCAGTGTGTCAGCTGATAGATTCAGTGGCTGAACCACCGCATTCGCGAGCAAGCCCGCTCCCACATTTGTTTTGTGCTGCACCTGAATGGCGCGGATTCTGCATTACGTGCCCATTCGCCGGTTTTCCGTCACCGGCTTCTGGAGGATTAGGATGCGTAGTCTGGTTTTGTTGCTGGCGTCATTGACGCTGAGTGGTTGCATGACCGTCAGCGATATGGCCGAAGGCACCCGCTATCAGATGAGCGACGCCGGGCTGTTGGACCACAGTAATACCCGTCGCACCGCGTCTATCCGCATACAGCCGGATTCCTTTGTCTTCATCGCTCAGGGCGCCTTCGTGCCGCCGGGCAGTGCCTACCCGCGACCTAATGTGGTGGCCGAGGAAGCCTTCAACGGTTTCGTCGAATATTTCCCGATGGTGCGTCGCGCTCGCAAGCCTGAAGGCCTCGAAGAAGCCATGTCCGAAGCCCGCGCGGCGGGCGCTCACTACCTGCTGTATTGCCGCTTTGCGGCAGCCGATGACCGTATCGGCAACGCCGATGAGTGGACCGATCAGCAAGCCCTCGACCGCGTGGGCCTGGACAGCGGCGTCATCCAGATCATGTTGATCGAGACCAGCACCCAGTATTTGATTGATACTGCACGTATTCGCAGTCGTGGCGGTTTACTGACGTTCCACGACAACAAGCCAGAAGACCTGATCGCCCGCCCCTTGGCGCAGTACGCTCGCGGCCTGCTGGGGATGAGTGATCAGTAACACCTGAGGAACTTCCCATGACCGATTCCGCCACGGCCAATGATCTATTGGCCCAACTGCCCAAAGGCAAGGGACCGGCACCGGTTCACCTGTGGAACCCGGACTTTTGCGGCAACATCGACATGCGCATCGCCCGCGACGGCACCTGGTTTTACCAGGGCACGCCAATCGGGCGTAAGCCGATGGTCAAGCTGTTCTCCAACATCATTCGCCGCGATGGCGATGAGTATTTTTTGGTCACCCCCGTGGAAAAAGTCGGCATTACCGTCGACGACGTGCCGTTTGTAGCGGTTACCCTGGAAGTCGAAGGGCAGGGTGAAAGCCAGGTATTGCGCTTTACCACCAACGTCGATGATCAAATTGAAGCTGGCCTCGAACACCCGTTGCGGGTGGTGATCGACCCCGTCACTCAAGAGCCCGCGCCGTATCTGCGGGTGCGCACCAACCTCGAAGCCCTTGTGCATCGCAACGCGTTCTACCAATTGGTCGAGCTGGCGGTGAGTCGCCCGATCAACGGCCAAAACTGGCTGGGCGTGTGGAGCGGTGGGGAGTTTTTCCGCATCGGCCTGGAGCCCTGAAGCCGCTATTTTCATCTCCCTGAAATAATTCGCTTGCTGCAAACGCGCGGCATCGGTTATCAATTTGTACATGATTAGACATGTCCGATTCGATAAGAAAAAACGCGTCGTCGACGAGCTCATCCGCCGTATTGAAGGTGGCGTGATGGCTGACGGTTACCTGCTGCCGGGCGAGCATCAACTGGCCGAAGAGTTTGCGGTCAGCCGCGGCACCTTGCGCGAAGCCTTGGCTGAATTAAAGCGCCGCAACTATATCGCCACGCAAAGCGGTGTCGGTTCCATCGTCACGTTCGATGGCATGGTGCTCGACCAACGCAGCGGCTGGGCCCAGGCCTTGGCAGATACCGGCGCGCAGGTGACCACCGATATCCTGCGTCTGGAAGCGGTGACCCGTCCGGACTTGCTCAGCCGTTTTGGCAGTGATCGGTTCATCGCCCTCGACCGCCGCCGCTGCGCACCGGATGGCGCCTTCGTGTCGCTGGAGCGCTCGCTGATGCCCGCCTCCGGCGGCCTGGAAAGCCTGCCGAACGTCGGCCTGATCGACAATTCCCTGACTATCACCCTGGCGGCCTTCGGCTATGTCGGCGCCGAAGGTGACCAATGGATCGGCGCCGAGCCGCTGAGCAATGAGGACGCCGAACTGCTCGGCCGCCCTGCCGGCACGGTGTTTCTCAAAGCCTCGCGCACCACCTACGACCGCCGCGAGCGTTTCATGGAGCACGTCGAAAGTCTGCTCGACCCTCTGCACTTTCGCCTGCACCTGCAGTTTGGAGCTTCGAAATGACCCCGATTTCCCGCGCACTCGGCGCGTTTTACGGCCTGGCGTTGGGCGATGCCTTGGGCATGCCCACTCAGTCCCTGAGCCGTGAGCAGGTTCGCGCACGCTTTGGCGCCATCACCGGCCTGGAAGATGCCGACGCCGACCAACCCATCGCACCGAACATGCCCGCAGGTTCGATTACCGATGACACTGAACAGGCGATCCTGGTCGGTGAGTTGCTGGTAGAAGGGCAGGGCAAGATCGAACCCTCTGTGCTCGCCCGGCGCTTGATCGACTGGGAAGCGGCGATGCGCGCCAAGGGCTCCCAGGACCTGCTCGGCCCATCGACCAAACGTGCGATCGACATGATCCTCGCCGGCCACACCCCGGAAGAATCCGGCCGCTACGGCACCACCAATGGTGCGGCGATGCGAATTACGCCAGTGGGGATCTCGGCGGACGTCAGCGACCCGGCGCGGTTTATTCAGGCGGTGATTCAAGCCTGTCAGGTCACGCATAACACCAGCCTGGGCATCTCCAGCGCCGCCGCCGTTGCGGCGGTGGTCTCAGCTGGCATCAACGGCGCGGATTTGGGTGAAGCCCTGAACATCGGCACCCAAGTTGCCCAACAGGCGGAAGGTCATGGGCATTGGATCGCTGGCGGGCGCATTTTCACGCGCATCAGCTGGGCGCGCACCTTGGCCGTCGGCAGCGGCGACAAAGCCCTGTTTGCCGACCTGCTTTACGAGTTGATCGGCACCTCTGTCGCGTCCCAGGAATCGGTGGTGGTGTCGTTTGCCCTCGCGCAGCAAGTGGCGGTGGGCGCGATGAATGCGTTCGAAGCCCTGTGCCTGGCCGCCAGTCTTGGCGGCGACACGGATACCATCGCCGCGATCCTCGGCGCCATGTTGGGTGCATGCCTGGGGATGCAGTGCTGGCCAGAGGCGCTGATCGAACAGGTCAAGCAGGTCAATGGTTTGGATTTGCAGCCACTGGTTCAAGGCCTGCTCACATTGAGATAACGCCGCAGATTAAAAAATGTGGGAGCGGGCTTGCTCGCGAATGCGGTGTGTCAGTCAGCACATCTATTTCTGATACACCGCATTCGCGAGCAAGCCCGCTCCCACATTTTGATCGCGCCGAGTCATGGAGGCCGAGTAAAGGTCCGCTTTGTTTATTTGCCACAACCACAACAATACAGGCATCAGGAGCACCCCTCATGAGTACCCCCTCTTCCGGCCAAAGCGCCGGGCAACTGGAAACACGCGGCATCGAACCGGTTCCTGAAAGCGAGTGCAACGGTCACCCGCTGCAACTGTTCTGGGTGTGGTTTGCGGCCAACATCAGCATCCTCGGCTTGCCCCTTGGCGCGACGCTGGTTGCGTTTCGCGGCCTGGCGATCTGGCAGGCAATCATCGTTGCGATCCTTGGCGCCGCCGGCTCTTTCGCGGTGGTGGGCATCATCTCCATCGCGGGCCGTCGTGGCCGTGCACCGAGCCTGACACTGTCCCGCGCCATCTTCGGCGTGCGCGGCAATATCGGCCCGACCATCGTCTCGTTGATGTCGCGTCTGGGCTGGGAAACCGTCAACACCACCACCGCCGCCTTCGTACTGCTGTCATTGTGTTCGATCCTGTTCCACTCGCCGGTGGAGGCGAAAAGCGCGCCGATTCTGACGCTGGTGTTCATCGCGATTTTCGTGCTGCTGACCCTGGCGGTTTCTGGCCTGGGCCACGCCACGTTATTGGTGATTCAGAAGTGGGCGACTTACGTGTTCGGCGCCTTGAACATCGTGGTCGGCGGCTTCCTCTGCGCCACCATCGACTGGAGCGCCGTATTCAACGCGACCCCGGCACCGCTGAGCGCGATGATCATCGGCGTCGGCACCATGGCCGCCGGTACCGGTATCGGGTGGGCCAACGCTGGCGCCGACATGTCGCGCTACCAGCACCGCAGCGTCAAGGCTGTGCGCCTGGTGGCCTCCGCCGCGTTTGGTGCAGGCATTCCGCTGGTGTTGCTGATCACCCTCGGCGGCCTGCTGTCAGTGGGTAACAACGACCTCGCGTCGGCGACTGACCCGATCATCGCGATCCGCGACATGCTGCCCACCTGGATGGCCGTGCCGTACCTGGTCACTGCCTTTGGTGGCTTGCTGCTGTCGAACAACCTTTCGGTGTACTCGGCGGGCCTTACCACCTTGACCCTCGGTTTAAAGGTCAAGCGCGTGCACGCGGTGATCGTCGACATCGTGGCGATCTTCGCCGGTTCGATTTACTTCATGCTGATCGCCGACAGTTTCTACGGCCCGTTTATTACCTTTATCTCGTTGCTGGCCGTGCCGATCACCGCTTGGGTCGGGATCTTCGTGGTCGACCTGATGCACCGTCGCTACTACAGCCCCAAAGACCTGCTCGACGTTTCCCCAGGCAGCGCCTACTGGTATCGCGGCGGCGTGGAATGGCGCGCGTTCGGCGCCTGGGCTGTGGCGATTGTGCTGGGTTTCAGCTTCACCACCATTGGCACCACCGCGCAAAACATCTGGTTCGCCGGGCCGTTGTCCGACTCTTGGCTTGGCCACAACGGCCTGGGCTGGATCGTCACCTTCCTGGTGGCCGGCGGGATTTATGGGGTACTGGGCGGCGCAGCTGACCGCCGCCCGGCTTTGGTAGAGCGTCACAATGTCTAGATTGCTGCACACCGGCCAGGTCATCGTCGACCTGGTCATGGCCCTCGATACCTTGCCTGCAACCGGCGGCGACGTGCTGGCAAAATCTGCCAGCTTCGAAGCCGGCGGTGGCTTTAACGTGATGGCGGCGGCCCGGCGTAACGGCTTGCCGGTGGTGTACCTCGGTCGCCACGGCAATGGGCGCTTTGGCGATCTGGCCCGCGCGGCCATGCAGGCCGAAGGCGTAGAGATGGCCCAAGCCGCCAGTGAGGGCAAGGACACAGGTTTGTGTGTGTCGCTGACCGAGGCCAGCACCGAGCGCACCTTCATTTCCCATATCGGCGCTGAGGGCGACCTGAGTGCCGAGGATTTGGCCGGCGTCGTGCCGCGCGCCGACGACTTCGTGTACGTGAGTGGCTACAGCTTGTTGCTGGAAGGCAAGGCGCACGCACTGCTCGACTGGCTGCTGGCGTTGCCGCGTGACATCAGCGTGGTGTTTGACCCGGGGCCGTTGGTAAAAGCGCCGGATTCGGCACTGATGGTCGCGCTGCTGCCGCGCATTGATATCTGGACCAGCAATGGCCCGGAAGCCCTGGCCTTTACCGGCGCGAGCACTCTTGCGGATGCGCTGCTCGACCTGAACCGCCATTTGCCTGCCGCGACCTTGCTGGTGGTGCGCGATGGGCCGAATGGCTGCTGGGTCAGCCAGCGGGGCAAGGCTGCGCATGTGCCGGGTTTCAAAGTGCAGGCCGTCGACAGCAACGGCGCGGGCGATGCCCATGCCGGTGTGTTCCTCGCCGGGTTGACCAAAGGTTTGAGCCCGGCGCACGCAGCGCGGCGAGCCAACGCGGCGGCAGCGCTGGCCGTAACGCGTTGGGGGCCGGCGACTTCACCGGGCACTGCCGAAGTGGATGCATTGTTGTCGGAACAGGCGCACTCAGTGCACCGCTGACCTCACTGACGCAACACAAAAAAATGTGGGAGCGGGCTAGCTCGCGAATGCGATGTATCAGTCAAAAATATACCGACTGACACGCCGCCTTCGCGAGCAAGCCCGCTCCCACATTTAGTGTTGCGAGTGAGCTACTAGCTCGCCTTTTCCAACTTACGCGCCTCATCCACACCAGATGCGGTCAGCTTGATCGGCAAATTCAGCGAATGTTCACCGTCATTGTCGGTGATCACATGCCCATCCTTGATGAGCCCGCGGTCTTGAAAAGATGCCAAGGCACTGGCTACCACCTTTTCGCCGCGGTAGTTATCCAGCACCTCCTTGCCCAGACCGTGCGGGTGGGCGTGCAGCAGGCGGGTGAGGACTTCTTTCTCAAGGTCATTATCGACGTTCATGCGTACCTCTTCACTGGGGAATGATCGGGTGTAAATCTGGCAGACGAAGAATCAAGGCGTAGGTTGTTTTGGCGCGCCAGGGATGTTGTTGTCGTCGCCTTTATTGATTTTCGGCTCGTTGACTGCGGGGCCCATTTTGCCGTTACCCACTGCAGTCGGGCTTTGACGACCGGCATCATGGCCCTGAGTGTGCGGGTCGGCGGCGTTGGTGTTGTCGATGACCGCACCGCCGTTAGTATCCATCCCGGTGCCCATGGATTTCTGGGACTCGGAGGTGGCGGGGTTGGTGGTGCCGGTTGAGGTGGTAGCGGCAACGGCGCTCAGCGACGCAGCAGACAACAGGCCGGTGAGGGCGAGGGCAGCAAACTTGGAATTCTTCATGAGGTGTCTCCATATGATTAATGTCCTTACCCTTTATTGGTCCGCGCCCGTTTGCGGTTTGTGCCTTGATGGCGACGAACGGTATCAACCCACCTGTAAGATTTTGTGTGCCCTGCTTCGGCGATGGATCAGCCGCGCCACTGTGATCAGCCGTAACGGCCCCTCGACGCGATAAAATTGCGCTGCAATCGGTCATGAAAGCGCCTTAGTATGTGTGCTTTGAATTTGCCCAAGGCTCGCCCATGACCATCGAGATTCGCCCCGCCGTGCCCAGCGATGCTGCGCAGATCCTGGCCTTCATCACCGAGCTTGCCGAGTACGAAAAAGCCCGGCATGAAGTGATCGCCAGCGTGGTCGACATCGAGCGCAGCCTGTTTAGCGAAGGCGCTACCGCCCATGGCCTGATCTGCTCGCGGGATGGTTTGCCGATTGGTTTTGCCGTGTTCTTTTTCAGCTACTCCACTTGGCTGGGCAGCAACTGCCTGTACCTCGAAGACCTCTACATAAACCCTGAGCAACGCGGCGGCGGGGCGGGCAAGAAGTTGCTGCGCCACCTGGCCAGGATCGCCTGCGACAACGGCTGCGGGCGTTTCGAGTGGAGCGTGCTGGACTGGAACGAACCGGCGATTGCCTTCTACAAGTCCATCGGCGCGCAGCCGCAGGAGGAGTGGGTGCGCTACCGCATGGAAGGCAACGCGCTGCGCGATTTTGCCCAGGGCTGAAGAACAACGAAGATCCAATTGTGGGAGCGGGCTTGTGTGGGAGCTGGCTTGCCTGCGATAGCATCACCTCGGAGCAACTGAATTACCGAGGTGTCTGTATCGCAGGCAAGCCAGCTCCCACATAGAGCGGCTCCCACATTTTTTTGCGTATTGCTCACTATATGGGATGCAAATTTATATATTGAGATATTTCAAGCGATAGGTTTATAGTCGGCAGCATCAGCACTCACTACCAAAAATAAAACAGGTGAAGCGATGCAGCCCCAACCGTTGTCACTGCCCCCCGTGCCCGAGCCAACCTGTGGCGAGCGGCTGAAGAACAAAGTGGTGATCATCACCGGCGCCGCCCAAGGCATTGGCGAGGCAATCGTCGCGTGCTTCCAGGCCCAGCAGGCGCGCCTGGTCATCGCCGATATCCAGGGCGAAAAAGTCGAGAAAGTCGCCGCCCACTGGCGCGAACGCGGCGCTGACATTGTCGCGCAAGCCGTCGACATCACCTCCAAAGAGCAATGGCAGGCGCTGGTCAATGTGGCCATCGAGCGTTTTGGTCGCGTTGACGTGTTGATCAATTGCGCCGGAGTCAACGTCTTCCGCGACCCCCTGGAAATGACCGACGAAGACTGGCGCCGCTGCTTCGCCATCGACCTCGACGGTGCCTGGTTTGGCTGCCGCACCGTGTTGCCGCACATGATCGAGCAGGGCATCGGCAACATCATCAACATTGCCTCAACCCATTCCAGCCACATCATTCCCGGCTGCTTTCCGTACCCCGTCGCCAAGCATGGCTTGCTCGGGCTCACCCGCGCTCTGGGCATCGAATACGCGCCCAAGGGCATCCGCGTGAATGCCATCGCGCCGGGCTACATCGAAACCCAGCTCAACGTCGATTACTGGAACGGTTTTCCCGACCCCCACGCCGAGCGTCAGCGCGCCTTTGACCTGCACCCGCCCAAGCGTATCGGCCAGCCGGTTGAAGTGGCGATGACGGCGCTGTTCCTGGCGACTGACGAAGCGCCTTTTATCAATGCAACCTGCCTGATGATCGATGGCGGGCGCTCCGTGATGTACCACGACTAATCCAACAATAAGAGGTGCCCCATGCTCGTCAAGAACAGGTTCAAGAAAACTCTAGGCGCCGTCGCACTAGCTGTGGCCTTCAGCGGTTTCGCATCTGCCGAAGAAGTGAAGATCGGTTTTCTCGTGAAACAGGCAGAAGAGCCCTGGTTCCAGACCGAATGGGCTTTTGCCGAAAAAGCCGGCAAGGACCAGGGTTTCACCGTGATCAAGATCGCCGTGCCCGATGGCGAGAAAACCCTCTCGGCCATCGACACCCTTGCCGCCAACGGCGCCAAAGGCTTTGTGATCTGCCCGCCGGACGTGTCCCTCGGCCCGGCGATCATGGCCAAGGCCAAGCTCAACGGGTTGAAAGTGCTGGCGGTGGATGACCGTTTCGTCGACGCCAAGGGCAAGCCCATGGAAGACGTGCCTTACGTCGGCCTGGACGCCTACAAGATCGGCCAGAAGCAAGGCGAAGCCATGGCCACCGAAGCCAAGCATCGCAATTGGGACTGGAAAGACACCTACGCCGTCATCAACACCTTTGACGAGCTGGAAACCGGCAAGAAACGCACCGACGGTTCGGTAGAAGGCCTCAAGGCCGCTGGCCTGCCGGCTGACCACATCCTGTTCAGCGCACAGAAAACCCTCGATGTGCCGGGCAGCATGGATTCCACCAACTCGGCGCTGGTAAAACTGCCGGGCACCGCGAAAAATCTGATCATCGGCGGCATGAACGACAGCACCGTACTCGGCGGCGTACGCGCCACCGAAAGCGCCGGTTTCAAGGCGGCCAATGTGATCGGCGTCGGCATCAACGGCACCGACGCAATTGAAGAACTGAAAAAATCCGACACCGGGTTCTACGGCTCGATGTTGCTGAGCCCGGATGCTTCCGGCTACAAAACCGCCACCGCAATGTTTGAGTGGGTGACCAAAGGCACCGAGCCTGCCAAGTTCACCGCTTTAGACAACGTGACCCTGATCACCCGCGCCAACTTCAAGGAAGAGTTGAGCAAAATCGGACTGTGGAAATGACCGGCGCGGCCCTGCGGTTCAATGGCATCGGCAAGGAATTTCCCGGTGTGAAAGCCCTGTCGCAGATCAGCTTTGAAGCGCGGCCGCACGAGGTTCACGCGCTGATGGGCGAGAACGGCGCGGGCAAGTCGACCTTGCTCAAAATCCTCGGCGGCGCCTACATCCCGAGCAGCGGCACGCTGCAGATCGGCGAACAGACCATGGATTTCAAAAACGCCGCCGACAGCATTGCCAGCGGTGTAGCGGTGATTCACCAGGAACTGCACCTGGTGCCGGAAATGACCGTCGCCGAGAACCTGTTCCTCGGGCATTTGCCGTCACGTTTTGGCGTGGTCAATCGCAGCCGTTTGCGTGAGCAGGCGCTGGCCTGCCTCAAAGGCTTGGCCGATGAAATCGACCCTGAGGAAAAACTCGGTCGCCTGTCCCTGGGCCAGCGCCAACTGGTGGAAATCGCCAAGGCGTTGTCCCGTGGCGCACACGTGATCGCGTTTGACGAACCCACCAGCAGCCTGTCGGCGCGGGAGATCGACCGGCTGATGGCGATCATCACGCGACTGCGCGATGAGGGCAAAGTGGTGCTGTACGTGTCCCACCGCATGGAGGAAGTGTTCCGCATTTGCAATGCGGTCACGGTGTTCAAGGACGGCCGCTTCGTGCGCACGTTCGACGACATGGCCGCGCTGACCCATGACCAGTTGGTGACGTGCATGGTCGGCCGCGACATTCAGGACATCTACGACTACCGCCCGCGCGAGCAGGCTGAAGTCGCGCTCAAGGTCGAAGGCCTGCTCGGCCCGGGCTTGCGCGAACCGGTGAGTTTTGAGGTGCGCAAGGGCGAAATTCTGGGGCTGTTCGGGTTGGTCGGGGCAGGGCGTACCGAGCTGTTCCGGCTGCTCAGCGGCCTTACGCGCTCCACCGCCGGGCGCCTGGAACTCTGCGGCGAAACCCTGCCATTGCGCTCGCCGCGCGATGCCATCGCCGCCGGTGTGTTGCTGTGCCCGGAGGACCGCAAGAAGGAAGGCATCATTCCGCTGTCCAGCGTTGCCGAGAACATCAACATCAGTGCGCGCGGTGCCCATGCCAGGTTTGGCTGGCTGTTGCGTGATGGCTGGGAGAAGGGCAACGCCGACCAGCAGATCAAGGCGATGAAAGTCAAAACGCCGAACGCGGAACAGAAAATCATGTACTTGTCCGGCGGCAATCAGCAGAAGGCCATTTTAGGTCGCTGGCTGTCGATGCCGATGAAAGTGCTGCTGCTGGATGAACCCACGCGCGGCATCGATATCGGCGCCAAGTCGGAGATCTACCAGATCATCCATAACCTGGCGGCGAGTGGCATTGCGGTGATCGTGGTGTCCAGCGACCTGATGGAAGTGATGGGTATTTCCGACCGCATTCTGGTGATGAGCGAAGGCGCCCTGACCGGCGAACTGGCCCGCGACCAGGCGGATGAAGCACGGCTGTTGCAACTGGCTCTCCCGCGTTCGCGGGCTTGAAGAATTCGAGGGTGTAGGCATGTCACAGGTAAAAACTGCAAAGGGCTTCTGGCCGGGTTTCAATCAGCGCAAGTTCCTTGATGATTGGGTAATGCTGCTCGCCGCATTGACCATCTTTGCGCTGAGTGCGCTGTTCATCGACAACTTCCTTTCACCGTTGAACATGCGCGGCCTGGGCCTGGCGATTTCAACGGTGGGCATTGCCGCGTGCACCATGCTGTTCTGCCTGGCGTCGGGGCATTTCGACTTGTCGGTGGGCTCGGTGATCGCCTGTGCCGGGGTAGTGGCCGGTATTGTGATTCGCGACACCGACAGCATGCTGCTCGGCGTCTCGGCTGCCTTGGCCATGGGCCTGGTGGTGGGGCTGATCAACGGCATCGTGATTGCCAAGCTGCGCATCAACGCGTTGATTGCGACGTTGGCTACCATGCAAATCGTGCGAGGCCTGGCCTACATTTTCTCCAGCGGTAAAGCGGTGGGGGTGATGGACGAACGCTTCTTCGTGTTCGGCAACGGCCAACTGATGGGCGTGCCGGTGCCGATCATCATCACCGTGCTGTGCTTTGTGTTCTTCGGCTGGCTGCTCAACTACACCACCTACGGGCGCAACACCATGGCCATTGGCGGCAACCAGGAAGCGGCGTTGCTGGCCGGGGTGAACGTTGATCGCACCAAGATCATCATCTTTGCCGTGCACGGGCTGATCGGCGCGTTGGCCGGGGTGATCCTCGCCTCGCGCATGACTTCGGGCCAGCCGATGATTGGGCAGGGGTTTGAGCTGACAGTGATTTCGGCGTGTGTGCTGGGCGGGGTGTCGCTGAGCGGCGGCATTGGCATGATTCGGCATGTGATTGCCGGGGTGCTGATTCTGGCGATTATCGAAAACGCGATGAACCTGAAGAACATCGACACGTTTTATCAATATGTGATTCGGGGTTCGATCCTGTTGCTGGCGGTGATTATCGACCGCATGAAACAGCGCTAGAGAAGACAACGCATAACCTCTGTGGGAGCGGGCTTGCTCGCGAATGCGGTGTGTCAGTCAGCACATCTGTTTCTGACACACCGCATTCGCGAGCAAGTCGAAGCGTCGAACCGCCGCTCCCACATTTGGATCTCCACTGTATTGAGGTTCAGCTTTTGCCATAATGGCGCCCGTTTTCGTACCACCACATAGGCCCGATATGCAGGAAAACGCCCACACCCCCGTCAAAGACGCCGCGCCCACGGGCACTCAGACCTTGCTGCGTGGCCTGGGCGTGGTGCAAGCGGTGGCGGCCGGTGCGCGCGACTTGAAAGAGATCGCCAAGCGCATCGGCACCACCCGCAGCACCACTCACCGCCTGGCCAGTTGCCTGGTGGAAGAGCGTTACCTGCGCGTGGTGCCGCAAGTCGGTTACCTGCTGGGGCCGAAGTTGATCGAGCTGGGGTTTCAGGCGCGTGAAGAACTGCCGTTGGTGACCCTGGCCATTCCGTACCTGGACGAGTTGTCGGCGCTGACCGGCGACACCATCCACCTGGCCATTCGTGAATACGACGACGTGCTCTACCTGCACAAGAACCCTGGCCGTTATGGCCCGGAGATGCGTTCGCGGGTCGGTCATCGCATGCCGCTGGCACGTACCGGGGTTGGCAAGGCCATGTTGCTGGATGACTCGGCTGAGGAATGGCGGCGGCTCTACGAAGCCAGCTTGCCGGAGGGCGGCAAGAACCAGCAGTGGCCGCAGCACCCGGAGCAATCCTGGGCACAGTTCGAGCAGCGCATGCGCGAGTACGTGGTGGGGGGTTATGCGTTTGATCTGGAAGACAACGAACCGTCGATCCGTTGTGTCGCGGCACCGGTGCGCGATGCCAGCCGACGCATTGTCGCCGGGCTGAGCATCGCCAGTACCGTGCCCTACATGCCGCTGGAGAAAATGGCCGAACTGATCCCTGTGATCAAACAGGTTGCAGCGCGGCTGTCAGCGGAGTTGGGCGCGAAGGCCTGATCAGGCCTTGAGGGTCGCCATGTCGATGACAAAACGGTACTTCACATCACCGGCGATCATGCGGCTGAAGGCTTCGTTGATGTTACGGATATCGAGCATTTCGATGTCGCAGCTGATGCCATGCTCGGCGCAGAAATCCAGCACTTCCTGGGTTTCGGCAATGCCGCCGATCAAGGAACCGGCCAGCACCTTGCGGCCCATGATCAGCTTCGCGGCGTTGACCGGAGGATCGACCGGCTCGATCAGGCCTACGAGGATGTGCACGCCGTCAAAGCGCAGCACGTCGAGGTAGGGGTTCAGATCGTGCTGCACCGGGATGGTGTCCAGCAGGAAGTCGAAGTGCCCGGCGGCGGCTTTCATTTGCTCGGCATCGGTGGACACGATCACATGGTCAGCGCCCTGGCGACGGCCTTCTTCGGCCTTGCTCGCAGAACGGGTGAATAGCGTCACTTCGGCGCCAATCGCCTTGGCCAGTTTGATGCCCATATGGCCCAGACCGCCCATGCCCAATACGCCGACTTTGTCGCCAGCCTTGATGCCGTAGTGCTTGATGGGCGAGAACATGGTGACGCCGGCGCACAGGATCGGCGCGGCACTGGCCAGGTCGAGCTTGGCCGGGATCTTCACCACGAAGTGTTCGCTGACCACGATGCTGTCGGAGTAGCCGCCCATGGTGTTGCTGCCGTCAACCCGGTCCGGGGTGGCGTAGGTCATGGTCGGGCCTTCGAGGCAGTATTGCTCGAGGTCGGCGTGGCAGGCGTCGCAATGACGGCACGAATCGACCATGCAGCCCACGCCGACCAGGTCGCCGATTTTGTGCGTGGTGACGCTGGCGCCGACGGCGGTCACCTTGCCGACGATCTCGTGGCCCGGCATCAGCGGGTACACGGCGATGCCCCACTCGTTGCGTGCCTGGTGGATATCGGAGTGGCATACGCCGCAGTAAAGAATCTCGATGGCCACGTCATCGGCGCGCGGGCTGCGGCGTTCAAACGACATGGGGGCGAGGGGAGTGGTGGCCGACTGGGCGGCATAACCGATGGCGGTATACATGAGGAAACCTCGCAAAAGCAATGATCAGGGAGGCTGCGTATTCTGGGCGCCGAGCCCTTGTGCGGCCATGGCGATTGCTCCGAGTCTCATGCCTATTCGTCCGGGAGTGCCCTGTGTTTTGATCCATCTGGACCCAGACCTGCGATGATGCTTTCATCCCCTTTTTGCGAAGTTTTTTGCCATGTTGTTGACCCGCCATCTCGACGCCAACGCTGCGCTGGTTTCCTTGATTGAAGGCCTGACGCCTTGCGACGGTTTCTCCCCGACCCATGTGCCCGGCGTGAAGGTATTGCGCGCCAGTTGCGACGTGGCGCGTGGGCCGCAGATCTATGAGCCGAGCCTGATGTTTGTCGCCCAAGGCAGCAAGGTTGCCTACCTCGGCCCGCGCACGCTGGAGTATGGCGCCGGGCATTACCTGATCCAGGCGATGCCGGTGCCGTTCGAGTGCGAGACGTTTGCCATGGCGCCGGACGCGCCGCTGTACGGCGTGACGGTGGGCATTGATCGCGTGGTGCTGGGTGAGTTGGTGATGGCCATGGGTATTCAGGCCGGGCCGCCGCCCACGGCGCAGACGCTGGAATCGATGAGCTCGGTGGTGCTCGATGATGCGATGCGCGGTTGCGTCGAGCGCTTGCTGGAGTGCCTGCACGATCCGCTGGAAAGCCGGATCATGGGCCCGGCGCGAGTACGTGAATTACTCTTCACCGCCTTGCGCGGGCCTCAGGCTGATGTGCTGCGTGCATTGGTGGAACAGCAGGGGCAGTTTTCGCGAATTGCCACGTCGTTGAGTCACCTGCATGCGCATTATGGCGAGCCGCTGAATATCGAGACGCTGGCGGGGTATGCGCACATGAGTGCGTCGACGTTTCATGAGCATTTCAAGCGCTGCACGTTGTTGTCGCCGGTGCAGTATTTGAAGCGTTTGCGGTTGCTCAAGGCGCAGCAATTATTGCTGGTGGAGGGGATGGGAGTGGCGCAGGCGGCGCATAACGTGGGGTATCAGAGTACGTCGCAGTTTAGTCGGGAATATAAGCGCTACTTTTTGCGCAGTCCGGGCGAAGAGCGCGTCGCGTAGGTCTCTAGTCGCAACAAGGTAAATGTGGCAGCGGGCTTGCTCGCGAAAGCAGTCTGTCAGTTGATGAATGTGTGTGCTGACCCACCGCCTTCGCGAGCAAGCCCGCTCCCACATTTGACCGATTCGCCCATAAAAAAGGCTCTCGATCTGAGAGCCTTTTTTGTTCAAGCAGGTGACTTACATATTCGGATAAGTCGGCCCGCCTGCGCCTTCCGGCGTGACCCACGTAATGTTCTGCGAAGGGTCCTTGATGTCACAGGTCTTGCAGTGCACGCAGTTCTGGGCGTTGATCTGGAAGCGCTTCTCGCCGTCTTCCTTGGTGATCACTTCATACACGCCGGCCGGGCAGTAGCGCTGCGCCGGTTCATCGTAGAGCGGCAGGTTGGTGCCGATCGGGATGCTCGGGTCTTTCAACTTCAAGTGGCACGGCTGCTCTTCTTCGTGGTTGGTACCGGAGATGAACACCGAGCTCAGCTTATCGAAGCTCAGCTTGCCGTCGGGTTTGGGGTAGGCGATTTTCTTGCTGTCTTTGGCCAGCTTCAGGCAGGCGTAATCCGGCTTGGTGTCGTGCAGGGTGAACGGCATTTTGCCGCCGAGGATGTTCTGGTCGAACCAGTTAAAGCCAGCGCCGAGGATCGGGCCAAACTTGTGCATCGCCGGGCCGAAATTGCGGCTGGCGAACAGTTCTTCATAAAGCCAGCTGGCTTTGAAACTGTCGACGTAGTTGGTCAGCTCATCACCGCCTTCGGACTCGGCAAACAGGCGCTCGGCCACCGCGTCGGCGGCGAGCATGCCGGACTTCATGGCGGTGTGGCTGCCTTTGATCTTGGCCACGTTCATGGTGCCCAGGTCGCAGCCGATCAAGGCGCCGCCTTTGAAGACCATCTTCGGCAACGAGTTGATGCCGCCTTTGGCCAGCGCGCGCGCGCCGTAGCTGATGCGCTTGCCGCCTTCAAGATACTGGGCCAGCACCGGGTGATGCTTGAGGCGCTGGAACTCATCGAACGGCGACAGGAAGGTGTTGCTGTAGGACAAGTCAACGATCAGGCCCACAACCACCTGGTTATTTTCCAGGTGGTAAAGGAACGAGCCGCCGGTGTTTTCGGTGCTCATGATGTCCAGCGGCCAGCCGGCAGTGTGCACCACCAAACCTGGCTGATGCTTGGCGGGGTCGATTTCCCAGATTTCTTTCAGGCCGATGCCGTAGTGCTGGGCGTCGGCTTCGCTGTCC
Source organism: Pseudomonas sp. AMR01 (assembly GCF_041946035.1). NCBI lineage: Bacteria > Pseudomonadati > Pseudomonadota > Gammaproteobacteria > Pseudomonadales > Pseudomonadaceae > Pseudomonas > Pseudomonas sp. AMR01. Next base: position 90,850 of record NZ_JAUTYR010000012.1, on the reverse strand, counting down.
AGGTTAAAGCGCGTGATCAGTTGCTTGCCAATGTGGCCACGGCAGCCTTCGGCGAACAGCGTGTATTTGCCGCGCAGTTCCATGCCAGGGGTGTACACGCCTTCTTTCGGGTTGCCTTCGCGGTCAACGCCGAGGTCGCCGGTGATGATCCCGCGCACCACGCCGTTTTCGTCGAACAGCGCTTCCTGGGCGGCGAAGCCTGGGTAGACTTCCACGCCCAGGTTCTCGGCCTGCTGGGCGAGCCAGCGGCACAGGTTGCCGAGGGAGATAATGTAGTTGCCTTCGTTGTGCATGGTCTTGGGCACAAAGAAATCAGGCACCTTGGTGGAGGCCTCGGCGCTGCGCAGTACATAGATGTCGTCGCGCACTACGGGGGTGTTGAGCGGGGCGCCGAGCGCTTTCCAGTCCGGGAACAATTCGTTCAGGGCGCGGGGTTCAAACACGGCACCGGAGAGGATGTGAGCGCCGACTTCGGAGCCTTTTTCCACCACGCAGACGCTGATTTCCTTACCGGCTTCGGCGGCCTTCTGCTTCAGTCGGCAGGCGGCAGACAGGCCTGCCGGGCCAGCGCCGACGATGACCACGTCGAATTCCATGTATTCGCGTTCCACAGGCTATCTCCTACTCAAGGCTCAACAGGCTTTTTTTCTAATGGGTGGAGTTTCGGTGTCGTCTCGCAACAACGGCAAGACCCACCTTTCTCTCTGGGTGGCGCATTATATATAGACCACTGTCAGCGTCCAATACAAACGTTTGTTTGAATTGCCCGCAGGCTAGGTAAATCAAAGAGACGCGGCTTATGACTGGCTATTTTGCCGTATTGACCAGAATAGGCGTTCCGGTCAAGATACGGTCGGTTTTGCGCTAACCGTAGGCATACCGCAGGTTTCAAGAGCACGTCCAAAAGCAAGACGGGTGACGCACGCTTAAACACTGGCGCGCAGTTTACACGCCGCGATAAAGAATGACCTCTCAGTCACCACTGACGAACGGTCATCATTTCCCGTGAGCAAGGCCATCCGCCGCCGTTTTTGGAGGTGCCCTTGTGTGCCGATGAGCATCAACCGCCAGGTTCGCCTAGGCGACTTTCTTTTCACCGGAGAGTAACGAGGAATCCATGAAGGTTCTTGTAGCTGTCAAACGCGTTGTCGATTACAACGTGAAAGTTCGTGTCAAGGCGGACAATTCCGGCGTCGACCTTGCTAACGTCAAAATGTCGATGAACCCTTTCTGTGAAATCGCTGTGGAAGAAGCTGTCCGCCTGAAAGAGAAAGGCGTGGCAACTGAAATCGTTGTGGTTTCCATCGGCCCGACCACTGCTCAAGAGCAGTTGCGTACTGCCCTGGCACTCGGCGCCGACCGCGCCATCCTGGTTGAGTCGGCTGAAGAGCTGACCTCCCTGGCCGTGGCCAAGTTGCTCAAAGCCGTTGTCGACAAGGAACAGCCTCAGCTGGTGATCCTCGGCAAACAGGCCATCGACAGCGACAACAACCAGACTGGCCAGATGCTGGCTGCACTGACCGGTTACGGCCAGGGCACCTTCGCTTCCAAGGTTGAAGTGAGCGGCGACAGCGTTGCCGTCACCCGTGAAATCGACGGCGGCGCACAGACGGTTTCCCTGAAACTGCCGGCCATCGTTACCACCGACCTGCGTTTGAACGAGCCGCGCTATGCGTCCCTGCCAAACATCATGAAAGCCAAGAAGAAGCCTCTCGAAGTGCTGACTCCGGACGCTTTGGGCGTTTCCACCGCCTCCACCAACAAGACCGTCAAGGTTGAAGCGCCGGCTGCACGCAGCGCAGGCATCAAGGTTAAGTCGGTGGCTGAACTGGTCGAGAAACTGAAAAACGAAGCGAAGGTGATCTGATCATGGGTATCCTCGTAATCGCTGAACACGACAATAAGGTGCTGGCCCCGGCCACCCTGAACACGGTGGCTGCCGCCGCCAAAATCGGTGGTGATATCCACGTATTGGTTGCTGGCCAGGGCGCTTCCGCCGTGGCTGACGCCGCCGCGAAAATCGCTGGCGTGAGCAAAGTACTGCTGGCCGACAACGCCGCTTACGCTCACCAGTTGCCGGAAAACGTTGCTCCGCTGGTAGCAGAGCTGGGCGCGGGCTACAGCCACATTTTGGCTGCCGCCACATCCAACGGCAAAAACATCCTGCCGCGCGTTGCCGCGCAGCTGGACGTTGACCAGATCTCCGAGATCGTCTCGGTCGAAAGCGCTGACACCTTCAAGCGCCCGATCTACGCCGGTAACGCGATTGCCACCGTGCAATCGACCGCTGCCATCAAAGTCATCACCGTACGCGCCACCGGTTTCGACCCTGTTGCTGCAGAAGGGGGCTCGGCTGCCGTTGAAGCCGTGGCTGCTGCGCACGATGCGGGTACTTCGAGCTTTGTTGGCGAAGAGCTGGCCAAGTCGGACCGCCCTGAGCTGACCGCTGCCAAGATCGTCGTTTCCGGCGGTCGCGGCATGCAGAACGGTGACAACTTCAAACACCTGTACGCCCTGGCTGACAAGCTGGGCGCGGCCGTCGGCGCTTCCCGCGCGGCGGTTGACGCAGGTTTTGTACCCAACGACATGCAGGTCGGCCAGACCGGCAAAATCGTTGCGCCACAGCTGTACATCGCCGTCGGCATCTCCGGCGCGATCCAGCACTTGGCCGGTATGAAAGACTCCAAAGTGATCGTTGCGATCAACAAGGACGAAGAAGCACCGATCTTCCAGGTGGCTGATTACGGCCTGGTGGCGGACTTGTTCGAAGCCGTACCCGAGTTGGAGAAGCTGGTCTAATCCAGCCGCTTCACTTATAAAGAGCCCGGTCCTTGTGACCGGGCTTTTTTTTGCGCGCCCCTTTTTAATCTGGAGACACCGCCATGGATCTGCGCCCCGTATTGCTGGCCCTGTCGCTATTGCCAGGCCTGGCGCTGGCGGCCGGCAAATGTGATCGCCTGGTGATCACCGGCAGCCCCGACGCACCGCCGCTGCTGTGGCGTGACCCGCAAGACCCGACGCACTTGATCGGCGCCACCGCCGACGTGCTGCAACACGTGGGCAAAGAGCTGGGGCTTAAAATCGACTTGCTCTACGGCGGCAAACGCTCACTGGCCTTGGACGAAGTGCGCAGCGGGCGCATGGACATTCTCGCCGATGCACCGCTGAACCTGGGCGAGCTGGACACCCTCGACTACATCCACCCGGCGCTGATGCAGATCGACTATCTGGTCTGGACCCGCAAGGATTCGCCTCTGACTTACACCACCGCCGCCGACCTGCACGGGCTCAAGGGCGCGGTCTCGGAACGTGCGCGCCTGAGTGCCGGTTTCGACACCTTTGCCGGCCAGCAACTCAGCCTGCAACGCCTGCCTACCTTGACGCCGGCCTTCCAGAAACTGTTGCTGGGGGAGGTGGACTACGTGCTCGCCGGGCGTTACTCCGGCATGGCCATGGCCCAGACGCTGGGCATGAGCAATGACCTGATCGCGCGTGAAATACCCGTCGACAGGCCCGGCCTGTACCTGGCGATCTCCCACAACTCGGCCTGCAATGATCCGTGGCTGCGCGGACAGCTGACCAAAAAGATGACAGAATTGCCCGCGTCCGGTGTGGTGCAAGAAGCCATACAGCGCAATCTTGAGCGTTGGAAAGCGCAACTGCAGCAACCCGTCGGCACCCCAGCAAAGTAAGGATTTACAGTGACTCTTCGACCTCTTTTCGCGGCCCTCGCCGTTGTCGCTTTGGCGGGATGTGCAGCCGATCCTGCGCCGAATGAACAAATTCGCCTGACCCAGCAGGCCCTCGAACAAGCCGGCGCCGTGGGTGCCAGCACCGACGAATCGCCCGAGCTGAAACTCGCCGAAGACAAATTCGCCCGAGCCAAGGCTGACATGGCTGATGAGTCCTACAAGCACGCCCGCATGCGCGCCGAGCAGGCCGAGCTGGATGCGCGCCTGGCCGAAGCCAAAGTGCTGACCCGCAAAAGCCAGGAACAACTGGACGTGCTCAACACGCGCATCACCCGCCTGCGCAAGCAATTGCAGCTGGGAGACGCCCAATGAGCCTGATCACCCGTGGTTTGAGCTGCGCCGTGTTGCTGGCAGGCGCCGCCCTTGGCGGTTGCGCCAGCCAACCGAGCAGCGAGCAGGCGTTGCAACAGGCCGGCAATGACTTCCAGCACGTCAAGGAAGACGCCAACGTGCTGCGCTTTGCGCCCAAAGACGTGATTCGCGCCGGTGAATCCCTGGCGCGTGCCGATCGCTTGTCCAGCTATTGGGGCAGCGGCGCCGACGTGGTGCATTACGCCTACCTGAGCCAGCGCTACAGCGCGATTGCCCGCGAACACACCGAGCAAGGCCTGAATGCCGAGAAAGGCTCCAAGCTCGAACTGGAGCGCCAGCGCCTGCAACTGGCCCTGCGTGAAAACAAACTGGCCAGCGTGCAGCAGCAGGGCAAGTGGCTGGAAGAACAAATCGCCAGCCTGACCACCACCCAGACCGACCGCGGCCTGGTGTTGACCTTGGGCGATGTGCTTTTTGACACCGGTGATGCGCAACTGGAAAACTCGGCCAACCGCATCGTGCTGAAAGTCGTGCAGTTCCTGCAACTGAACCCCAAGCGCGTGGTGCGTATCGAGGGCTACACCGACAACACCGGTGGCGAGCAGGAAAACCTCAAACTGTCCCGCGATCGTGCGCAATCGGTGGCCGACGTGTTGATGGACCTGGGGATCGACGAAAAGCGCATCCAGGTTGAGGGCTACGGCGACCAGTACCCGGTGGACGTGAACGCCACCGAGCGGGGCCGCGCGCAGAATCGTCGGGTAGAGATCGTCTTCTCCGACGAAAAAGGCCAACTGGGCGCTGCGCGCTAAAGTCTGTCGCAGGTCAACCTGTGGGAGCGGGCTTGCTCGCGAAGGCGGTGTGTCAGTCAACATTTCAGTGACTGACACACCGCCTTCGCGAGCAAGCCCGCTCCCACATTTCGTTCTGGGTACACCCTTACAGTTTTTTCTGTCACTGCCGCCCGCGCTCGACTATTGTGGCAACTGTCCCCGTACACTTCTAAACTGTGCCGGTATGTTTCACACAAAAATAAAATACCCGTGAAATCGAGTGCTGCGTCATGACCAATCTGTTGCTCTACCAACGTATCGCCCAGCAACTGGCTGAAGACATCCGACGCGGTGTCTATCAACCCGGCGAGCGTGTGCCTTCGGTGCGCAAGATGAGCTCCCAGCTCAACGTCAGCCACGCAACCGTGTTGCAGGCCTACGCCAACCTGGAAGATCAGGGGCTGATCCGGGCGCGGCCGCAATCGGGTTACTACGTGCACCAGACGCCCGGGCTCACGGCGCCCACGCCCGACATCGCACGCGTTGAACGCCCGGGGTTGGTCACCCGCAGCAGCATCATCCAACAGGTATTGGTCGAGTCGCGCCGCGAAGGCGTGTTCCCGCTGGGCGCCGCCGTGCCGAGCGTCGATTATTTGCCGGTACGCGCACTGCACCAGCAATTGGCCAAGGTCACGCGCTTTCAGAGCCCACGCGCATTCAGTTACATGTTCAGCCCAGGGTTTGAACCGCTGCGTCGTCAGGTGGCGATTCGTATGCGTGATGCCGGCGTCGTGGTCGACCCGTCCGAAGTGGTGATCACCCACGGCTGCGTCGATGCGTTGCAGATGTCCCTGCGCGTGTTGACCCGCCCCGGCGACCTGATCGCGGCTGAATCGCCGACCTATTACGGGTTGCTGCAATTGGCCGACCTGCTGGGCCTCAAAGTCATCGAAATCCCCAGCGACCCGGCCACCGGCATGAGCCTGGAAGCCCTGCAACTGGCGGCCAACCAGTGGTCGATCAAAGCGCTGGTGCTGACCACGCGCCTGAGCAACCCGTTGGGCGCGACCATGCCCGAAGAACGTCAGAAACAACTGCTGCGGCTGGCCTCGGATTTCGATATCCAAATTGTCGAGGACGATATCTACGGCGAATTGATGTTCGAACTCGGCCGCACCAAGGCCCTGAAAGCCTATGACCGCCTTGACCGGGTGATCTACTGCTCAAGTTTTTCCAAGACCTTATCCCCCGGCGTGCGCATCGGCTGGATGATTGCCGGCAAGTACCAGCAGGAAATCCAGCGGCTACAGATGTTCAGCACCCACTCAGCGTGCAGCGTCACCCAAATGGGCGTCGCGGCGTACCTGGAGAACGGTGGCTACGACCGGCATTTGCGCTACATCCGTCAGGAATACCGCAAGAACCTCAGCGCCTTCCAGTTAGCGGTGCAGCAGTATTTTCCCGAAGGCACGCAGATGACCCGGCCGACCGGTGGTTTCATCCTGTGGGTCAGTTTGCCGGGAAGGGTCAATACCCAGGAACTGCACGTGCGCGCACTGCAGCAGGGCATCAGCATTGCGCCAGGCGTAATATTCAGTAATACAGAACAGTTCAACCACTGTATTCGCCTTAACTGCGGCACGCCGTGGAACCGCGAGGCAGAGCGCGCGCTGATGACGTTGGGGATGCTCGCCAGCCAGTTATGCCTGGAAACGGCAGCCGGCTTTTGAGGCGCGTACTGGGGACAGTTTCGACGGCTGAATAATCTCCAGACTTGTCATGCTGCGCACAACAAGCGAGCATGTGGCCTTCTGCCGTTAATGCTGTTGGCGATATGACCTCTATTTTTCGTGCTGCTGTGGTAATTGGCCTGTTAAGCCTGTGTAACGTCGGCACCGTGCTGGCCGCAGCCCCTGTGGCCGATAGCCAGCCTGCGGCGAGCACTCAGCAGAAGCCTCCGGCGAAGAAACCGGCGCCGGTTAAAAAAGCCCCGGCAGCCAAGAAAAAAGCCTCCGTGGTGAAGAAACGCGCACCCATCGCGAGCAAATCCAAATCGGCCCGTGAAGTGGCCCAGACCAAGCTGTCACCGGCACAGTTGGACCTGTCCTTGCCCTCGGACATGGTTCGGCACCTGCAACCGATCGGCACCATGCCCAAACCCAAGAGCGTGCCGTTGTTGCCGCAGATGTTCGGCGAAAAGCCAAGCGATAACAGCGCGTTCCAGATAAACGGCCGCTTGCTCAGCAATGAAATGAAACTGCAATTGCGTAACGATGAGCGCCGAGAAGTGGAAGGCGCGGCGCTGGATTTCGAATTCAAGCGATAACCTTTCCCAACGATGACGAGAGCCATCGACCACCTGTCGCAGACCGGTCAGTCACATTTTTTTTGTGCGAAAAACGTCTGTCAGGCCATTTTAAAACGGCTGTTTAAGGGCGTACTCTAGCCCGGCCATCCCTATTGAGTCGTCGAGGACCTGCTGTTCATGAAATGCCGTGAAGGCTGTGGCGCTTGCTGCATCGCCCCCTCCATCAGTTCACCGCTGCCGGGAATGCCCCAGGGCAAACCTGCGGGCGAACGCTGCCTGCACCTGTCGGTCGAACAGCTATGCCAGCTGTTTGGTCAACCGGAACGCCCAGCGGTGTGCAGTGACTTCAAGGCGGATCTGGATGTATGTGGCACCGACCAGGCCGATGCGATCCGGTTGATCGGCTGGTGGGAGCAAATGACGGCGGCTTGATGGGGTTTACGATTGGAACTTCAACAATAAGGAATACAACAATGGGTTCGCTGAAACGAGTGGCTGTGGTGTGCGGTTTTACGCTGCTGTTTGCCGCCACTGCCCAGGCTGAAGACTGGCAAGTCGCCAAGGATGAGGACGGTATCAAGGTCTCGCTGAGTGAAGTTGCCGGCTCCAAGTACAAAGCCTATCGCGGTGTGACCGTGATCAAGGCGCCCATCGCCAAGCTCATCGCGCTGCAGGAAGATGTGGCCGGTGCCTGTTCCTGGATTCATGAGTGCAAGTTGCAGAAGTTGCTGAAACACGAAGGCGACGTCAGCTACACCTATTCCCAGTTCAATGCGCCGTTCCCCGTGAGTAATCGTGATTCGATCCTCAAAATCACCACCACCAAAGGCGCTGATGGCAGCGTGACTCGCACCTTGCTTGAGGTGCCGACCTACCAGCCGGAAGAGAAAGGCTACGTGCGTGTGTCCCAAGTGGACGGTTATTGGAAACTGGTGCCAAAAAGCCCTACCGAAACCGAAGTGACCTATCAGGTACACACCGAGCCAGGTGGCAGCGTGCCGTCGTGGCTGGCGAACAAGTTTGTGGTGGACGCACCGTTCAACACCTTGAAAGCCTTGAAGGAACACGCTGAAAAATAAGCGCATAGGGTCCGCAGCTTCGGGCCTTGAGTGGAACGTTTTCCGATCCCTCAAGGTCCAGATACATGTGAGCCCACACGCGGGCTTTTTCGAGGAGGCACCGATGCAAAAGTGGCAAATTACCTTCGTTGATGATCATGGCGTTCAGGCCGTGGAGCAGTTCACCTGCGAAAGCAAGCCCAGCCTCGAAGATGCTGCGCACATGATTCGCAACAAGTTGGTGCCGGTCGCTGCAGAACTGGATCTCAATGATCTGGAAGACCGCGTATCCGAGCCTACCGTCAAGATCCTCAAGGATCAGAACAGCATTGAAATTATCGACATCTCTCCCGCCGCCTGAATATTCGCTGACTACCCTCCAAAGCCCTCTGGTGGAGGTGATAGCTTCGCGCTACTCTGCAATTGAGATCAGCGAATGAATCGCTAAGGTCTGGTCTTGTAAGCTACATGCTTGTTTTCCCCTCGGTGTTGTTATTGCCCCAAGCGATGTCAATGTCGCAGCCTCGCGCCAGTAGGGCGCGGGCCAGGGGAGCACGGAAAGTCTATCCATCAGTTTGAGGAGGACGTTTCATGAGCACAGCCTATCAAGAAGACATCAGCACCAACGTTCTGCGCCGCATGAAAGAAGGCGGCTTCGACTTTTCGCGTTTCCACCCCATCGAGTTCTACGCCATTTTCCCGGATGAGGAATGCGCGCGCACGGCTGCGGGTCGGTTTCGTGGAGAGTCACTGAATGCCCAGGTCAGCGCGCGCGATGACGGCGCCTGGTACCTGGAGCTGAGCAAAATCATGTCTGCCACCTACGACGGCATAGGAGACTTTGAGCAAGACTTTGGCGCGGTGGTCGAGCCGCTGGGCGGGATCATCGAAGGATGGGGCGTCAAGCAGGAGGTGCGTGGGTTACCCATGTAGCTGGATTTTATGAGCAACGCAGCGTATCGGCTGACCTTTGGGTCGGCCGTTTTTGTATGTGTTGTGGAAAGGTATTCGAAACGTGCGCGAACTTTTTCTGCACCAAAAAAAAGCCACCCAAAGAGGGTGGCCTAAAGGGAAGTTCGGTGCGCTGAAGGTGTAGGACGCATCCTTTTCAGCAGATGTTGGTGATTATCCGCAGGTGCGACCGGGCAGTGAAATCAACTCTGACTATGCTGTTGATAGTCAAAACCCGCCTTCGGATGGAGCGCGGGGCAAGGCGGCGGGCATTCATTGCACCAGGACGGTGCGATGAAATCTTCGCCTTTATACAACTCACTGATTCTTAAGTGTTTATGCCGCTGGCACGGGCCTTGCGATGGTTCTATCGCCCGGGTGACAAGGAGTACGGCATGACCCGCACTTATTACGATGAAATGTACGACGGGGCAGGGCAAGTCCGCCCCCATTACCGCGAGTTCGCCCGCTGGTTAGCTGAAACCCCTCCCGAGTTGCTCGCGCAGCGTCGGCGTGAGGCCGATTTACTGTTCCACCGCGCCGGGATCACTTTCACCCTCTACGGTGATGAGCAGGGCACCGAACGGTTGATCCCGTTTGACACCATCCCGCGCAGCATTCCGGCGAGTGAATGGCAAATTGTCGAACGCGGCTGCATTCAGCGGGTCAAGGCGCTGAATATGTTTCTCGCCGACCTGTACCACGAGCAACGCATCATCAAGGCCGGGATCATTCCTGCCGAACAAGTGCTGGCCAACGAGCAATACCAGTTGGCGATGCAGGGCTTGAACCTGCACCGTGACCTGTATTCCCACGTATCAGGTGTCGATCTCGTACGCGACGGCGACGGCACGTACTACGTGCTTGAAGACAATTTGCGAACACCGAGCGGCGTCAGCTACATGCTCGAAGACCGCAAGATGATGATGCGGTTGTTCCCCGAATTGTTCGCCGCCCAGCGCATTGCGCCCATCGACCATTATCCCAACCTGCTGCTCGACACCCTGAAAAGCTCCAGCCCGCTGGATAACCCCAGCGTGGTGGTGCTGACCCCTGGGCGTTTCAACAGCGCGTTCTTTGAACATGCGTTCCTGGCCAGGGAAATGGGCGTGGAGCTGGTGGAAGGCGCCGACCTGTTTGTGCGCGACGACCGCGTGTACATGCGCACCACCGACGGCCCCAAGGCGGTGGACGTGATCTATCGCCGCCTTGACGATGCCTTTCTCGACCCGCTGGCCTTCAACCCGGACTCCATGCTCGGTGTGCCCGGCCTGCTCGCGGCCTATCGCTCGGGCCATGTGGTACTGGCCAACGCCATCGGCACCGGGGTAGCGGACGACAAGTCGGTGTATCCGTTCGTCACTGAGATGATCCGTTTTTACCTGGACGAAGAGCCGATTCTGAAGAACGTTCCTACTTTTCAGTGCCGTAAGCCCGACGAATTGTCCCACGTGCTGGCCAACCTGCCGGACCTGGTCGTCAAGGAAACCCAGGGTTCCGGCGGCTACGGCATGCTGGTGGGGCCTGCGTCCACCAAGGCGGAAATCGAAGCCTTCCGTGAGCGCATCAAAGCCAAACCCCACGCTTATATCGCGCAGCCGACCCTGTGTTTATCCACGTGCCCGACCTTCGTCGAAAACGGCATTGCGCCGCGCCATATCGACCTGCGTCCGTTCGTGTTGTCCGGCAAGGAAACCCGCGTAGTGCCTGGTGGCCTGACCCGCGTGGCCCTGCGTGAAGGTTCGCTGGTGGTCAACTCGTCTCAGGGCGGCGGCACCAAAGACACCTGGGTGGTCGAGGACTGATGCCATGTTGAGTAGAACTGCCTCGGATTTGTACTGGATGTCGCGTTACCTGGAGCGCGCGGAAAACCTCGCGCGCATGCTTGATGTCAGCTATTCGCTGTCGCTGATGCCTCAGGACGGGCGTGGCGATGGCCTGCACGAACTGGCCATGCCGCTGCTGATCACTGGCACTTTGGAGGACTACCACGAGCGTCACGGTGAACTGGACGCCGAACGTTTGCTGCACTTTTTTGCCCTGGATGCGGCCAACCCGGCGAGCATCTACAGCTGTCTCGGCGCTGCGCGGGCCAGCGCCCATGCGGTGCGTGGGCGAATCACCGCCGACATGTGGGAAAACATCAACGCCACCTGGCTGGATATTCGTGACATCGCCCAGCAAGGGCTCAGCCGTTACGGCATGAGCCGGTTCTGTGAGTGGGTCAAGGAACGCTCGCACCTGTTCCGGGGCGCCACGTACGGCACCATCATGCGTAACGATGCGTTTCGTTTTATTCGCTTGGGCACGTTTATCGAGCGCGCCGACAACACCCTGCGCCTGCTCGATGCGCGCTACGAAATGGCCGGCGACCAGGCCGCTGCCGTCACCGACGGCACAGCCCACGCCTACTATCAGTGGAGTGCCTTGCTGCGTGCGTTGTCGTCGTTCGAGGCCTACACCGAAATCTATCGCGACGCTCCCGGCTCCCGGCAAGTGGCGGAGTTGCTGCTGTTACGCGCCGACGTTCCGCGATCCTTGAGGGCGTGCAGCGAAGAGATCGACCAGATCCTCGCCAGCTTGCCCGGCCTCAATGGCCGACCGGCCCAGCGCCTGGCCGCCGAAATGGACGCGCGTCTGCGCTTCACCGCGATCGACGAAATTCTCGAGGAAGGCCTGCACGCCTGGCTGACCGACTTTATCCCCTTGGTGCGCCAGTTGGGCGACGCCATCTACAGTTCCTACCTGGAGGCCGCATGAGACTCTCCATCAGCCACGAAACCACCTACCACTACGAAGACCAAGTGCGTGCGAGCATTCAGTACCTGCGCCTCACGCCCCACGACAGCGAGCGCCAGCGTGTCATCAGTTGGCAACTTGACCTGCCGCGCCCGGTGCGCGCGCAAGTCGATCCGTTCGGCAACATCCTGCACGTGCTGACCCTGGACGAGCCCCACGACGCAATCATCATCGGCGCCCGTGGCCAAGTGGATATTGACGAGTTGCGCGAGGCGGAACACGAGAGCCAGTCCGCCTTTCCGTTCCTGCGCAGCACGCGCCTGACCGAAGCCGATGAAGCCCTGCGTGGCTTTGCCGGGCAGCATTGCCATCAGCGGCGTGATCGCACCGCGTTGATTGACCTGATGCACGCGCTTAACCAAACCATGGTTTACACACCCGGCGCCACCGAGGTCGACACCTGCGCCGCCAAGGCTTTCGCCGGGCGCGCGGGCGTGTGCCAGGACCATACCCATGCGTTTTTGGCCTGCGCGCGCAGCCTGGGTATTCCGGCGCGGTATGTGTCGGGGTATTTGTACTCTGAGGACACCGCGCACCTCGCCAGCCACGCCTGGGCCGAAGCCTGGCTGGATGACGCCTGGTACAGCTTTGACGTGACTAACCAATTGGCGCGCCCGGAACGGCATCTCAAGCTGGCCGTGGGCCTAGATTACCTCGACGCCTGCCCGGTGCGCGGCATGCGCCGTGGCGGCGGGCATGAGCAGATGCATGCGAAAGTGTTCGTGGCGCCGACGCCCGTCATTTCAGTCCAGCAGCAATAATCTCGAGAACGAAGCAGGCCAAATGTGGGAGCTGGCTTGCCTGCGATGGCTGCCTGCCAGTTGATACAGATGCAGCTGGCCCACCGCTATCGCAGGCAAGCCAGCTCCCACAGTGTGTGGTGTGCTTTTCAGGGCTGCTGCTTGCGCCCCGCCATATGCTTCAAATACCCCACCAGCAAATCCAGCTCATTGTCCGGCAACACACTGACGGCAAACGCCGGCATCTTCGCCTGCGGCCAATGCCGCAGGCTATGCGGGTCGCGGATGTAACGCTTGAGAAAATCGCCGCTGAAATATTCAGTCGGGTTGTAGGGCACATTCAGGTCCGGCCCCACCTGCGCATCGCCGGCGCCATTCAGGCGATGGCAGGCCAGGCAATTCTTCTGGAACACCGCAAAACCCTGGTTCACCGGGTCATTCGCGGCCAATGTCGGGTCGGGCCGCAACGCCGGAAACCGCTCGGCCACCGTCTTCAACTGCTTGATCCCCGACAGCTGGAACGGCCACTGCTCGGGGCTGATATGTCCCGCCTGCGGGTCAGTCCACACCAGGTAAAACGGCCCTGCGCTCGGCTTGCCGTTTGCCAGCGCAGGCCACGGATGGGCCGGATCTTCCACCGCCAACCACGCGCGGGCGCCGTCGGTTTGCAGCAACGGCGCCGCGCTTAGCTCAGCGGCGAAACCATCAAGGGCGACGGCTTGCAGATGGTTTTCCGGCTTCAGACCCGACAAGAGAGCGGCCAGTGGCACTGCCCGGTACGTCATGGTGCGCTTGTAGGAAACGTCATCAGGGACCTGCACCGTCTGCACATCCTTGCGCGCCAGCAACTCGGCGGTTTGCCAGGTTTTGCTGGTGTGGTCCAGCTCAAGGGTCAGTTGCGCTGCCGAACCCGGAAGGGCGATCAGCAAGGCGAGAAAAGCGAAGGTGGATTTCAAGACGGAGCCCGGATCGAAGTGGCGGTGAGGCCCACGATAGCGGAAATCTGCAGGTAAAAAGACAGCCCCTGCAACAGGACCGCTATTCGCAATGTCCCGGCAGGTGCTGTCAAAAGCTGCAGTCCTGGTGCAACGCGTGCACAGAAGGTGAGGCGCGAGTCGTCACCCAATAATCTTGGTTAAATTGGGCAAGATCAGAATCAGTGTGGTGGCGAAGAGAATAAGTCCCGCCTGACGTACTTTTGATTGTTTGAACATGGCTGACTGCCTTTTGTTGTTATTCCTGAGCGTCAAACGCGTGTCGGATAAATTCAGTATCGCGATGTGACGTTGCACTTTTCTTACAACCGCTCCAGCAAAACCCGGCAGCGGTCTCTTACTGATTCAACCTTAGAGCCCTCGTTCTTTATGGCTTAGATCCATTTCATATCAGCTGATCAGCTTTTCGACTTAAAAGGGCATGAGGCTTAACGCCATGTTGGCGCCAATGCCTTGGCTAGACAGCTAAAACGATTAATCAACACTTTCCCTTAGCTGACTACCGTTCGTCCGAGCGTGGGGGTCAAAGCAGATGAGCGCATCCGGCATTGAAACCGTGTCAATCGCGCCTAAGGTAGAAGAACATGCACTGCGGTTCGAGGATGTCATGACCCAAGCTTTGATCTTTGATGCGATACGCACGCCCCGGGGTAAAGGTAAAGCAGACGGCGCCTTGCACAGCGTCAAACCGGTCAACCTGGTCGCGGGCCTGCTCACGGCGCTGGCTTGTCGCAGCGACCTCGACACGCACCAGGTGGATGACATCGTCCTCGGCTGCGTCACCCCCGTGGGCGACCAGGGTGCCGACATCGCCAAGACCGCCGCACTGGTCGCGGACTGGGACATCAGCGTTGCCGGTGTACAGATCAACCGCTTCTGCGCCTCGGGCCTTGAAGCGGTGAACCTCGGCGCGATGAAAGTGCGCTCAGGCTTTGAGGATTTGGTGGTGGTCGGCGGCGTCGAGTCGATGTCCCGCGTGCCCATGGGCAGCGACGGCGGCGCCTGGGTGCTTGACCCGCAAACCAACCTGCACAGCCACTTCACGCCCCAAGGCATCGGCGCGGACTTGATTGCCACCCTTGAAGGCTTCACGCGCCAGGACGTCGACACCTTCGCCCTACAGTCCCAGCAGAAAGCGGCGAGGGCACGCGCAGACGGCTCCTTCAATAAATCGCTGATCGCGGTGAGGGACCAAAACGGCATCGTACTGCTCGACCACGATGAATTTATCCGCGGCGACTGCACCCTCGCAGGCCTGGGCAAACTCAAGCCGAGCTTTGAAGTGATGGGCCAGATGGGTTTCGACGCCACCGCGTTGCGCGTCTACAGCCATGTGGAGCGCATCCATCACGTGCACACACCGGGCAACAGTTCCGGCATTGTCGATGGCGCTGCGCTGATGCTCATCGGCTCCGAGGCCAAGGGCCGCGAACTCGGCTTGCAACCGCGCGCGCGCATCGTAGCGACAGCCGTCACAGGCACCGACCCCACCATCATGCTCACCGGGCCCGCGCCGGCCACCCGCAAAGCCCTGGCCAAAGCCGGCCTGCGCGTGGAAGACATCGACCTGTTCGAAGTCAACGAAGCGTTTGCCTCTGTCGTCCTGAAATTCATCAAAGACATGGGCATCGACGCCGCGCGCGTCAACGTCAACGGCGGCTCCATCGCCATGGGCCACCCGTTGGGCGCCACCGGCTGCGCCATCCTCGGCACGCTGCTCGACGAACTGGAAGTGCGCCAGCAGCGCTACGGCCTGGCCACTCTGTGTGTCGGCGGTGGCATGGGCATCGCCACCCTCATCGAACGCCTCTGAGCCCAAGGAAGTTGTCATGACCGAAGCCATTCGTTACGAAAAAGGCCAGGACCAGATCGTGGTGCTGACCCTCGACATGCCCGGCCATAGCGCCAACACCATGAACGGTATGTACCGCGAGGCCATGGCGGCCACTGTCACACGCCTGGAAGCGGAAAAAGAAAGTATTGCCGGCGTGGTCATCACCTCGGCGAAGAAAACCTTTTTTGCCGGCGGCGACCTCAATGAACTGATCAAGGTCGACAAGGCGCACGCCAAGGATTTCTACGACGGCGTGGTGGTACTTAAGTCGCAACTGCGCCGCCTGGAAACCTTCGGCAAGCCGGTGGTGGCCGCGATCAATGGCGCCGCACTCGGCGGCGGCTGGGAGATTTGCCTGGCGTGCCATTACCGCGTTGCGCTGGATGACAAGTCGGTACAGCTGGGCTTGCCCGAGGTCACGCTGGGGCTGTTGCCGGGCGGCGGTGGAGTAGTGCGCATGGTGCGTCTGGTGGGGCTGGAAAAGGCCTTGCCGTATTTGCTCGAAGGCAAAAAGGTCCGGCCGCAGCAGGCGTTGCAGGCGGGGTTGATCGATGAAATGGCTATGAGCCTTGATGAGTTGCTGGCCAAATCCCGCGCCTGGATTCTGGCCAATCCTGAGGCTAAACAGCCGTGGGACAACAAGGGTTACCAGATTCCAGGCGGCACACCGTCGAATCCAAAAGTTGCGCAGATGCTGGCCATCGCGCCGTCGATTTTGCGCAGTAAAACCAATGGCTGCTTTCCCGCGCCGGAGAAAATTCTCTGCGCTGCCGTTGAGGGCGCCCAGGTCGATTTCGACACCGCGCACCTGATCGAAACCCGTTACTTCACTGAACTGGTGACCGGGCAAGTCGCGAAAAACATGATCGGCACCTTCTGGTTCCAGCTCAATGAAATCAATGCCGGCAGCTCGCGGCCCAAAGGGTTCGCGCCTTATGTCACGCGCAAAGTCGGCGTGCTTGGCGCCGGCATGATGGGCGCGGGCATCGCTTATGTCAGTGCCAGTGCGGGCGTTGAGGTGGTGCTCAAAGACATCAACCTGGCCGCCGCCGAGAAGGGTAAGGCGCACTCGGCCGCGTTGCTCGACAAGAAAGTCAGCCGTGGGCAAATGACTGCCGAACAGCGCCAAACCATCCTCGCGCGAATTCATCCCGTGGCCTCCGATGCCGACCTGGCCGGCTGCGACCTGATCATCGAGGCCGTGTTTGAAGACCGTGAACTCAAAGCCAGCGTGACGGCGGCCGCGCAAAGCGTGGTGGGTGCCGACGCGATAATCGCCTCCAACACCTCGACCTTGCCCATCAGCGGCTTGGCGACTGCGGTGCCCGACCCAGCCAAATTCATCGGCCTGCATTTTTTCAGCCCGGTCGACAAAATGCCGTTGGTTGAAATCATCAAAGGCGCTAAGACCAGCGACGAAACCCTGGCCCGAGGTTTCGATTTCGTCCTGCAAATCAACAAAACCCCGATCGTGGTCAACGACAGCCGGGGCTTTTTCACCTCGCGGGTGTTCGGCACCTTCACCAACGAAGGCATCGCCATGCTCGGCGAAGGCGTGGCCGCGCCGATGATCGAAACCGAAGCCCGCAAGGCGGGTATGCCGGTGGGGCCTTTAGCGGTGTCGGATGAAGTGTCACTCAGTTTGATGAGCCATATCCGACAGCAAACCGCGAAAGATCTGCAGGCCGAAGGCAAGGCGGTGCCCGCGCACCCGGCGACGCAAGTGATCAATCTGCTGGTGAACGAGTACAACCGCGCAGGCAAAGCAGCGGGCGGCGGGTTTTATGATTATCCGGCGGGCGGGACGAAACACCTGTGGCCCGAGCTTAAAGCCCGGTTCGAACAACCCGGCAAACAGATATCGCCGCAGGATGTGCGTGACCGGTTGCTGTTTATCCAGGCGATTGAAACCGTGCGTTGTGTGGAGGAGGGCGTGTTGATGTCCACGGCTGATGCCAACGTGGGTTCGATCTTCGGCATTGGTTTTGCGGCGTGGAGTGGTGGCGCGTTGCAGTTTATTAATCAATACGGGTTGAACGATTTCATCGCGCGCGCGAGGTATCTGGCCGAGCAATACGGTGAACGGTTCACACCGCCAGCGCTGTTGCTGGAGAAGGCCGCACGAGGAGAAGCCTTTCGGTGATCAAAATGTGGGAGCATCCAGTGGGACTTGCTTTGCAGGGCTATTTCAAGGCAGGCTCTGAGGTGTGCATTATTCCCATCACCGTGTCAGGTATTTTTTATGTCGCTACGCGTCTGTATCCTGGAAACCGATATCCTGCGTCCAGGTTTGATCGATCAGTACCAAGGGTACGGGCAGATGTTCAAGCGTCTGTTTTCCAAACAGCCGATTGCCGCCGAGTTTGTGGTCTACAACGTGGTGCAGGGTGAATACCCTTCGGATGATGAAGTGTTCGACGCCTACCTCATCACTGGCAGCAAAGCCGATTCCTTCGGCACCGATCCGTGGATCCAAACCCTCAAAACCTACCTGCTTGAGCGCTACGCACGCGGTGACAAATTGCTCGGCGTCTGCTTCGGTCACCAGTTACTGGCGCTGTTGCTGGGCGGCAAAACCGAGCGCGCCAGCAAAGGCTGGGGCATGGGCATCCATGACTACAAACTGAACGCCAAGGCGCCGTGGATGAGCCCGGTGGTGGAAGAACTGTCCCTGCTGATCAGCCATCAGGACCAGGTCACCACCTTGCCGGAAAACGCCACAGTCATCGCCTCCAGCGATTTTTGCCCGTTTGCGGCGTACCACATCGAAGACCAAGTGCTGTGCTTCCAGGGCCACCCGGAATTCATCCACGACTATTCCCGCGAGCTGCTGGAGATTCTTCAGACAACCCTCGGAGAAAAGGTTTACACCCATGGCGTCGCCAGCCTTGAGCGCGACCACCACGGCGCCACCGTGGCGGAGTGGATGATGCGCTTCGTGGCGCACAAGCCGGAAGCTGGCGCTTAAAGCCAGCCCGACCGTTTAAAGCTGGCCCACAAACTGGTGCAGCCCACCGCAATAAACCCGAGCACCGCAAAGTAGCCGTAGTGCCATTGCAGCTCGGGCATGTTCTGGAAGTTCATCCCATAAATCCCCGCCACCGCCGTGGGGAACGCCAGAATTGCTGCCCATGCGGCGAACTTGCGCTGCACCACGCTTTGCCGTGAAGCCTCCAGCAACACACCGATTTCGATGGTTTGGCTGGCGATATCGCGCAGGGTGGTGAGGTCTTCCATCTGGCGTGTCACGTGGATCTGCACGTCACGGAAATACGGGCGCATGTTCTTGTCGATAAACGGGAAGCTCAGCTTCTGCAATTCCTGACTTATCTCCACCATTGGCGCCACATAACGCTTGAGTCGCAGCACATCGCGGCGCAGGCCGTGGATCTTCTGGATGTCGCGTTCACTGAGCGAGCTGCACAGCACATTACGCTCCAGTTCATCGATCTCGGCGTGTATCGCCTCGCTCACCGGCTGGTAGTTTTCGGTGACGAAATCCAGCAGCGCATAGAGTACGAAATCTTCCCCATGCTCCAGCAACAGCGGCCGCGCCTCACAGCGCTGGCGCACAAAGCCGTAGGACGCCGAATGCCCGTTGCGCGCGGTGATGATGTAGCCGCTGCCGGCAAAGATATGGGTTTCGATAAACTCCAGCTTGCCGTTCTCGCGCACCGGTGAATAGGTGACGATAAACAGCGCGTCGCCGAAGGTTTCAAGCTTCGGGCGGCTGTGCTTTTCCAGGGCGTCTTCGATGGCCAGCTCATGCAGGTTGAACTGGCGTTGCAGGTTGGCCAGCTCCCGGGCGTCGGGCTCTTCCAGGCCGATCCACACAAAGTGACCGGGTTTGGCAGCCCACGCTGCGCCCTCGTCGAGGGTGATATCCGTGACTTTTTTACCGGCGCTGTAGACAGCTGCCGCAACAACTCTACCCATGGTGCTGATCGCTTCTTGTTGGGAGGACGGATGTTGGGCAGCTTAGCCTGAATGACGTTCCGTTGTTACAGTGCTAGAGACGCGTTTTTTTGCCGAGCAAGCTTGCTTGCGCCGGGGTGCGAAGCCCCCAAAAATCACAAGCGCGCCGGCACCCAAGCGGCTTGCAACTCACGGTCCATTGCCTCAATGCATTCATCCATCTGCTCCTGACAGTGCTGCATCAGGCCAGGCACGTCATCCACTGTCATGCCAGACGTAGGAATCGGCGCCAGCGAACGTATGAGTACCTCACCGCTGTCCCAGCGATTCAGCTGCATATGGTTAACGTAATTGCTCACGCACACCTGAACAATCGGCACACCCGCCGCAATCGCCATATGAAACGCGCCTTTCTTGAACGGCAACAACCCCTTGCCCAGGTTGCGCGTGCCCTCCGGAAACACCCAGATCGACGTGTCCTCATGCTGCAAGGTATGCGTGGTGGTCAACATCGCGCGACGCGCCTTGTGCGCATTGCCCCGGTCGATCAACACATTGCCCGCCAGCCAGAACAACTGGCCGAACAACGGCACCCATTTCAGGCTCTTCTTGGCAATACACACCGTGCGGTAAGGCACCACGGTGCCCAGCACAAACAGGTCGTAGTTGGACTGATGGTTGGCAATGATCACGCAACTGCCGGGCTTGTTTCGCAGCGAGTCGACATCCGCCTTTACCTTGAGCCGCAACAACCACATCGCAGGCAGCCCATAAAGGCGCGCGCACAGACGACTGTTATCCGGATTGAACGGCCGACAAATCCCCAGCAGCACGCCCAGCACACCGGCGAGCATAAAGTGCAGGCCCATCAACAACATACGAAACACAAAAAGCATCGAAACAGCCCGTCGGGACAAAATTTGGCGCAGTGTACGGTTGTGCACTGTATTCGGCAATTGCCCCGACTGACGTAGGAGATAGGCGATGTTTAAGCATATGTTTCAACAAGTGCCAGCAAAGCCCAGCCAGAGCGGCTACGGCCATTTCTGATTAAGTTGTAAGAAAAAGCCCGACTCAAGGTCGGGCTCTGGCAAAGCGGAAGTAGGAATAGACTCAGAAGTGAGTCTGATCCTGGATGATTGCATCGTCCAAGGCTTCCAGCAGAGCCTTGCGTACTTTCAATTTGGTGTGCTTGTGCGCGTTCATATTGATTTTCTTCAACTGACGCGCCGCTTCCAGCGCCGCCGCGTGCAGTTCTTCCGGAGCGACCACTTTATCGAGGAAGCCCGCACCGAGCGCGCCCTGCGGGTCAAACATCTCCGCATTGATCACCGAACGATGAAACGCCGACTTGCGCAGGCGATCCCGTGCCAGCTCAATCCCCGCGTGGTGCATGGTCATGCCAATCGCCACCTCATTCAGGCCAATGCTGAACGGGCCCTCCACGCCAATCCGGTAATCCGCCGACAACAACAGGAACGCGCCCTTGGCCACCGCATGCCCAGGGCACGCCACAATCACCGGGAACGGATGCGACAACAAGCGACGTGCCAGCGTCGAGCCGGACGTTACCAGGCCAATCGCCTCTTTAGGCCCGGCCGTCATTACCTTCAAATCATAACCACCCGACAAAATCCCTGGCGTGCCAGTGATGATCACCACCGCCCGATCCTTCTCGGCGTGATCCAGCGCCGCATTAAACTCAGCAACCACCGCCGGAGAAATGGCATTTACCTTGCCGTTGCTCAAGGTCAGTGTCGCGATACCGTCTTCGAGGTGGTAGGAGATCAACTCACTCATGACGCGGTTCCTTGTAGGGCTTGTTATAGAGAGGCTGTTTATAGGCATGCATGCGCAGACGTTACCCACCACGCCCGCCCCGGTAAAGCGCCGTGACTGACTGCTCAGTCAGACTTTTCCTGCATCCCCAAGGATAGACGCCCCCGGGCAGGGCGCAGCAACCGCCCCAAACACCTGCCGCCGATGCCGGAGAATGGCAGAATCAACGCCCTCGCCGGACGCGTCACGGTATAACCGTCTAAGCGCATGAAAATTCTGAAAAAAACCTTTGCCATCAGAAAGGCTTTCGACTACATTAGCGCGCCTCGACAGACTGAACTGGTTTGACGAGATACGGTGAAGTGTCCGAGTGGCTTAAGGAGCACGCCTGGAAAGTGTGTATACAAGAAATTGTATCGAGAGTTCGAATCTCTCCTTCACCGCCATATTAAGTAAACACAAACCCCCGGTTTTCCTAGAGAAAACCGGGGGTTTGTGGTTTTTGGCGTCTGAAAAATGCTATCACAGTGTACTTCCGGCCACCCGCAACCAAAGCGATCAACAACTCTCCCAAGGTGTTTGACGAACATATCATCTTGGCCGGTAAGCCCTTTGGTGCGGGTTTGCTATGGATGGTTCGAAAATATTCTGCTTTCCTGCGCCCGTCACGCCCATCCCTGAGCCGGGCAAGGATTATGAAATGGCAACTCAATTTACGAAGCGCAGTACGTTTAAGGCTGATTGAGTGATTGCCGATCGCCAACTATCCAATCAGGGTGACGCCACCGTTGATACGCCACTAAGACCACTGGCGTTCGTCAAAACTCCGATGAGCTGGTACACCGTCAACGCCGCGCCTTCGACTTAATAGATAAAAGCAAAGAGAAAAAGGATTTATTTATTTTCGTGTTTTTAGCGAATTTTATAAATTCTCCCTTTTTCGCTGCCCAATATTTATTTATAGTTAGGCCCTAAATCAACCCGCAAGCTGAGAAATCAAAATGGACGAAAAAATTTTCTTCACTCAAGGGAATGTCAGCGTAAGCAATAGCAGGTTTATTGTGGACGGTCAGACTTATGCGATGAGCAATGTGACCTCTGTAAAATCGCGTGTCACACCCCCTGATAGAGGCGCTGCAATAATTATCGCCATTGTGGGCTTGGCTTGCTTGTTTGGGAGCGGGTGGGTGTTCATAGCTGGTTTAGTAGCGTTGGCTTTAGCCGTTCTGGTTTGGGTGGGTAGCAAAGCTAAATACGCTGTTATTTTAAATACCTCATCAGGTGAAAACCAAGCTCTGGTCAGCGAAGATAAACCCTATATCGCCAACGTAATTTCGTCATTAAACGATGCGATAGTTAGCCGGGGCTAATGTGGTGAGTGAACTCAGTAATCAGTTTCTCTAAGAATAGTAGTTGTAAAAAGGGGGGCAGATTTATTTAATTTTGGCTTTGTGCGCATTAAATAAGTCACTCCCCTTTTAACTGTAAGCTTTATAGCGAACTGCAATCTTCACAGGTCCGCGGGGTGTCCATCCGCTGTCCTATTACATCCAGCAAATCGCAGCCGTCGCGCAGCGGAATTGAACACAGCAGGGCAAAGTCATTGAGGGACACCGCATCACTGTTTATTTCGCTTCGTAACGCAAGGTTTTCAAGCACTTGAGTAACGGCACAAAGCCGATAACTTGCTGCGTCGAGAAGAATTTCCAGCGGCACGGTTGTATCGACAAAGAGGGCAGGGGTGGCGCTGTCGTTGCTGGTGAGGGCTATGTATTGACTCATATGTGGAACTCCGGCTGTCAGTGTAATCGGGCCTGCGGGCAGGCCCGCTTTGGGCTTACCGGAGTCAGTAGCAATCTCACGAAATGCAAAGTTTTACAAAAAAATGCAGTGTGGTTGCAAAACGATGTTGGTCGATCACGGCAATAGTGCAAGTGCAGCATCCCCGGAATCATTGGTCGGAAAAGCGAAAGATATAGGAATACCGATGTTTTCCTAAACTGGATGTGTGTATTTCCTCCGCGTGCTCGGCCGCCTTCGATGACATCAAAAATTGCCATAGCCCGCGAAACTTAAGGGTTTCGCCCAGATTTGGGCATTTCGCAGTTCATCTCGAAGGTCGGGGGCCAGTTAAAGATGGATACCTCCAAAAATTTAAGACTTTGTTAACATCTGCTGCGGAATCGGTAACCCTAGTCGAACCATTATCGACAACGCTCGACTTGTATGGCTAACCAGTAAAAAATCCCGCAGCACTTCATCCAGCCCCGCCGTCGAATGCGAGGCCGGGTCCTTAGGATAGCCAGCACACACGCGGCGTCCTTTGCCCAAGCCCACCTAAAACGATTCAAGGTCCACAGTTTTAGAGCGATCTACACAAATATTAAGGAAGACACATGCGTAGTCAGAAACTCATTGTCAGCTGTTCCCTCATTCTCTTTTTCGCATTGGCAGGCTGTAAGGAGGACAAGAAGGACGTCGCAAGCCCAGCTTGCGGGGATCCGTCCACTGTCAGCGACTCGCAAAAATGTCCTCGAGATGAGGCAAACATTGTTCGGCCCAAACCAAAAACCTGGTCGTTTAATTAAGGGTCCAGATAAGCTCTTTCGCTAACACGTCCCCATACTAAGGCCCGCCCGTTCCTCTGAGGCGGGCCAAACCTTGCTTGATATGGCCGGCAGCCGATCGTTTCCAGCGCCCCCTGACGTTGCTGCCCACTTCTGCTGAGCCATCTTCCTCAAGGCGTAGGGTGATCTCCATCACTGCAGCCCGCGTAAACCGGGTGCTTGCATAATGAAAGTGATTTTGCGGGTAGTTTCGAATCTCTCCTTCACCGCCATATTAAGTAAACACAAACCCCTGGTTTTCCTAGAGAAAACCGGGGGTTTGTGGTTTTTGGCGTCTGAAAAATAGACCCTTGAGGCCATTATGGGACTGGCGCTTCATTTGGTACGTAAGGGTTGTCGATCTGGGTGGCGTCTGCCACTGCGTGCTAAGCAAGCAGCCTGGTAACTGAGTTAGAAGTGACGGAATTACTCAGTGAAATCCCGCGATGTATCAATCATGGGTCTTAAGTGATGCACCTAAAGGCCATCCCGAATGACCGTTAGCCCTCTGGAATTTCATTCTGATAAAGATGCTGGTGAGATCACGGATCTGGCGCACAGCGCCAACCTCCTGCTGGCGTAAATACGCCTAATGACGACATGACGAGATCATTTTCGAAAAGATCAGGGGCAAACGGGTCAACCGATGGTGGCAACAGAGGCTGGCCAATTTGTGCGGGGAGCGTAGAGCACTCGATGGTCCACGGTGCCCGTCCGGCGTGATGTTGGCCGAAGGACAGTTCGCAAGCTAATAGAGACGCAGGGTTTGTTGAACTGCCAGGACCGCAGAGCATTTCGCGCAAGTGATTGCCCGGTGCCAACTGGGTGGGGCGGCTTGCGGCGAACAAAAAGTAGTCTCCCGCTAATAGCAGGCAGCCCTGACGCGATGGCTCATCCGCCGCCTGCAACCATTGGCCACGACAAGCGCCGAGAGAACCAGGCAAGCGTTCCCATATTTCGTAATAGCTTTCATCCAGCGCTGTCTCTATGAGGCACTCACTGGTTTCAAAGTGCATACGCCCAATGTCTTCTTCGCCACTGACCGGCTGATAGTCCATCTTACGATGCCATTGGCAAATATCGGCGTCCACTTGGGTCACGCCGGCGAACCCTTGCTGTTCACACAATGCTAAATAGTGGGTATCGCTGAGATCTTCGAGTGCAAGACTTGGTACCGCGTTATCGGGGATTCGCAGGTCTGCAAACAGTCGCTGTGTCTGTAACCAATACACCGCCGTTTCGCTGTCCGAAAGGCCTGAGCGCCGCTGGATCAAACGCCGCTTCCATACGCCGAGATAACGTTGAGCAACCTGATTCATGAGTATTCCCGATGTTAGGGATAGTATCGGCTTTTCGGAATGTGGATTTTACACTGAGTGCATCAATCGGCAGCTCAGGTTTTGCACATGCGGTGACCTGCGTAGGTGCGCAGTTATTAGCCAGGTGTGGAGGCCTTTTATTTTGACCGTGTGAGCCAGAACCCCTTTTATAGATATACCGCACAAAGGGGACTGGCTTGATAAAGCGCTAAAGCGAACTGCAATCTTCCCAGGTTCGCGGGGTGTCCATCCGCTGTCCGATTACATCCAGCAAATCGCAGCCGTCGCGCAGTGGAATTGAACACAGCAGGGCAAAGTCATTGAGGACCACCGCATCACTGCTTATTTCACTTCTTAGTGCAAGGTTTTCAAGCACTTGAGTAACGGCACGAAGCCGATAACTTGCGGCGTCGAGAAGGATTTCCAGCGGCACGGTGGTATCGACAAAAAGGGCAGGGGTGGCGCTGTCGTTGCTGGTGAGGGCTATGTATTGGTTCATGCGTTAAATCCGTTCATTCAGATAGGGATTAGCCACGCATTTGTCGCCAAACAAAAGGTGGCAGCTGTACGCAGGTTGGCGAACCGGGACAAGAACGGATAAAGACCGGCAGACCCGAAGGTCTCCCACGCACAGCTACCATTGAGCAGCTTATTGCGTGCAGGGGCATCCCGCAAATCTGCCGGGAGGCTTCTGCCATCTTGTAGTCGGGTCGCCAAACCCGATCGCCCTTTGGGCGACCGAGCGACTATAAGCTTAGCGATTTCGAAGCGGCAGGCCGACGCTTCTGAATGAGATGTAGGACGTTGCCTGGAATACTGGGGAGGGTTATCTGATCTACCTCTCAATCCTTCGTCTTTGAGAGTGGCTATTTGAACGGATCAGAAATGGTGATTGTGCTAGGGAAAATTTTTCTCTAGCATCCATGCCTATGGCTACCCTTCACAGTGAACGAAACTGGAAAATAAAAATCTATCCCGACGACCACGCGCCGCCGCATTTTCATGTGCAAACGCCGGATGGTGAGTCGCTGGTTCAGATAGAAGGGCTTCTTGTGCTCGGCACAGGAGCAGAAGCCAAGGCCTTGAAAGCTGCCCTTGTTTGGGCCAAAGCTCATATCGCTGATCTCAAGCGTGTATGGGACGAACAAAACCGGAGGAACTGACTTATGACCAGCAAGCTTCGCATCTCTGCTGTGCAACCAGTTGCCGGCAAGCATGCCTTGAAGATTGAGTGGAACAACGGCAAGCGGCACACCGTTAATATTCTCGATCATATAAACAACTTTTCCATCCTCAAGCCGCTACTGGACTTGAACCTATTCGGCCAAGCGGAAGTCGGTGAGTGGGGCTTTGATGTGACTTGGGGTAATGACCTTGAGTTGTCAGCCGTCACGCTGCACCGCTTAGCATTGGAGCAGTCCGGTGAGGTCATGCTGACGCAGGATTTCAGGCAGTGGATGCTCAGCAACAACCTTTCCCTTTCCGCAGCAGCGGTGGAGTTGGGCTTCTCTCGCAGGACCATCACTGCGTATAGCAGCGGTGCATCCTTGATCCCCAAACATGTTGGGTTGGCGTGCAAGGGCTGGGAATACGAGCATAAAGGTTACAAAGGGCACCACGCTTGATTGGGTCTGTATAACGCAAGAAGGGCGACCAATTGAGTCGCCCTGATACATTTTCTGAAGACCTCCCCCTCAATGCCTATGCCGATGATGCACATCCGGAAAATGCGCATGGCTATGCAGCATCACCCCATGTACATGCACATGACTGTGCGGCTGCCCCGGCTCCCACTCAAACCCATGCTCATGCTGATGATGCTCATCATGCACATGCCGATGCCCGTGTTCTGTCGCCTCATGCAGGTGCTCATGCGCGTGCCGTTCTGTCAGGTGCAACCACACGCCCACGGCCATTAGCGCCAACGCAATCCAGAACGCGGCTGACACTGACTCCCCAAATATCAGCAGCGCTACCGCAGCACCGAGGAAGGGCGCGGTCGAGAAGTAGGCGCTGGTACGCGCACTGCCTAACCCGCGCAACGCCAGCACAAACATCACTAGGCTCACGCCATACCCCAAAAATCCAACCAGCAGGATAGGCCCCAATTGAGCCATCCCCGGAACCTGCGCCCCAAGGTAAAGCGCCAATCCACAGTTCACCAGTCCCGCAATCAACCCCTTTGCCCCGGCAATAAACAGCGCATCCGACGCCGACACCCTGCGCGTCAAATTGTTATCGATCCCCCAGCACAAGCAGGCAATTGCTACCGCCAACGGTCCGGTCCAGTCGTGGCTGGCGCCGCCACCGTCTGACCAGGACAACACCACGCCGCCCAGCACTATCGCGATCATCCCCAGCACAATGCGGCGGTCGGCGTTCTCCCTGAACACCAGCCAGGCGATGACAGCGGTCAATACCGATTCAAGGTTAAGCATCAATGAGGCGGTGGCGCCGGTGGTGCGGGTCAGGCCGAACATCAGCGCAACCGGCCCGAGGATGCCGCCGAAGGCGATTGAGCCAATCAGCCACGGCCATTCCGAAGGAGTGAGCCCGGTGGGTTTCCAGCCGCGATCACGGATCAGGCGTACGCCTGCGAGCCCGATGCCGCTGCCGAGGTAGAGCAGGCCTGCGAGCAGCACGGGCGAGAGGCCCAGGCCGAGGCTTTTGGCAAGCGGGGTGCTGGCGCCGAACAGGGCGGCGGCAGCGAGTGCGTAAACAATACTGAGGTTCATGGGCCGTCCTCGAAGGTCAGGCCCATGATACGTCTGGGCCTTGGTTAAAGCCCTGGCGTTTTTGACAATTTCACAGTCATTTACTGCGCAGTTTTAAGCTTGATCACATCACCCGAAATCTTGGTGGTGTAGCCGCTGAGTACCCACGCCCAGAACCATTTTTCCTGCACCTGCGTGTTGATCAGTGCATCACCGCCTTTCGCCTTGATAGCAGCATCCTGGGCGCGCACGAAACGGCTGTTCTGACCGATCGGGATGAGACCGAACAGCATGATGCCGGTGGCGCTGGCTTCGCTGTGGCCCAACACGGTGTATTGGCTGCGGTCGTACTGCGGGGATTTGATGGCGGTGCCGGTGCAGCCAGCGAGGGTGAAACCAAGAACAGCGGCTGCAGCGATTTTACTGATGTGCTTCACGGGGTAACTCCATGGGTAAAAAATCGAGATCCACTTCTCGAAGGGGCGCCACTTTAATCGCCGCCATAGCAGATTGAAATCAATTATCCGAAGTTTCATTTTTACGCCTGAACGTATACCCACGCGGTGAGGCCCGATGCCAGCGCGACCGACACCCGCTTGTAGTCCGACACTTCATAGGCATCCGCCGCCGCCAGCTCTTGTTCGTTTATCTGAAACACCATGCCCTCAACGCTGGCGGCCTGTTCAGTGGCGGGCGCGACGATGGGGTGATGGGTCTTGCCGCTGGTGGCGAGTACGTCGGGGTCGGTGATTTCGACAAAGCTTTGCGAATAGCCGAGCATCGCGTCCTGCTGGCCGACCAGTTCGCGGCCGAAGTTGGCGAGTTGTACGGCTTTGTCTTGCAGGGTGCCGTATGAAAACAACAGCTCGGGGAATTGGGTGGAGTGTTCCATGGGGTTTCCTTGTGCGAGTAAGCCTTCGTAAAAAGCGCCGTAAGGCTTGCTCGGGTGGGCGATCTGGTTTCCAGAATCCACAGCTTGGCATTCGGGTTGTGCACTCACCGTGCGTTCCTCGCATTCAAGCTGCGCTGATCGTTAGGCGTTTCACTATATAGCGATGCGCTGGCCGAGCCCAACTCCCAAAACACCGCAAAGCAACTGTGGGAGCTGGCTTGCCTGCGAAAGCGGCGGGTCAGCTTGCACATTTGCACCTGAACCACCGCCATCGCAGGCAAGCCAGCGCCCACATGTTTGACCGCGCTCAGGCAGTCAGAGGTGCAGCCAAGCCAAACCACCTAACACCATGGCTACGCCACCGGCGGTATACGACATGCGCTTCAACCATTCCTTGCGCGTCAACAACGTAATCGCCGCCAGCGAGATCGCGATCTGAATCGCGGTCATCGCCTGCGCCCAGCGGTGATGCTGGTGCAGCGCCGCTTCCGATTTCTCATCCCATTCCTTCGACGTGGCCTCAAGCTTCTCGGCCTGTTTGCGCACCTCCTCCTTCTGGCCCTTGTAGCGCTCGATCTCATCCTTGTAGTGCGCCGCGTCCACGCCGGGAATATGCGTGGCCAGTTCCGCCAGGTTCTGGCGGCTGGATTTGGCCTGGTAGTAATTCCACTGGTTGGCCGCTTCGGTCTTGATGATGGCTGCGTTGTTCTTATCCATCGCCGCTTCGCTTTCGGTGGAGCCCGCCTGATAGCTGAGCATGGCGCCGAGGGTGGCCATCAGCGCGGTCATTACGGCGATGCGGCTGGCGAAATTGTCACCACGGCCGTGGGCATGTTCGGTGGTGTGTTCGACGTGTTTTTCGTGGGGGCTGGGGACTTCGAAGGCTTCGGACATGGGGGCGTCTGCGAACGGAATGAGGGAGTCTGATTCTTCACCAACGCAGCTGTCTCAATCCTGTACGTAACGCAGCAAACCTTCCCATGGTGGCTGTTTAAATGGGAGGCAAGGAGATGCGCTACCTGTGTTGGTTTGGGCTGCTTGCCGAAGCGCGTCTGATCAGGCGCACATACACGGCGACATTGATCAGCAGCACCAAGGCCCCCAGCACCAGTTGAATGTTCGGGGTCAGCCCGGCCGGGTAGATCAGCGTAAGGATGTAATGCTCGATAAAGCCACCGCCGTAACCGTCTTGCCCGGCGAGGTGGCGAAACAGGTTTTCCCACCGGGTCAGCGGGCAGGGCAGGTGAAACACTTCCACCGCCACGCCCCAGGCTGCGGCGGGCAGGTGCAGCCACATCACGCGCCGCCATTTGAGGGCCAGCAGCCCGCCAAACAGCACGAAGAGGATAAAGCTGAGGTGAAACAGCACCAGGCTGTCGGCGGCTAGGCGGTAGAGCATCGCGGGCACTTCGAAAGGGCAGGCACACAGTCTAAAGGGTTGCCTGGCGGTAAGCGCGGCCGTTATTGTGCTGAATCCTTTTTGTCGTTCTCCCAGGGTTTTGTTGTGATGAATGCACCGCGTACAGCAGTCGGTCCGATCAAGGCCGTGATATTCGATATGGACGGGTTGTTGCTGGATACCGAAGGCATCTACACCGAAGTCACGCAGATCATTGCCGAACGCTACGGCCGTACCTACGACTGGGGCATTAAGCAGCACATCATCGGGCGCGGCGCGCAAGACCTGGCCGATTACGTGGTCAAGGCGCTGGACTTGCCGATCACTCCGGCCGAGTTTCTGAAGATTCGCGAACCGCTGATGAGCGAGCGTTTCCCCAAGGCGCTGGGCATGCCCGGCGCTGAAGCGTTGGTGCGGCACTTGCACGCGCACAACATCCCGATTGCCGTGGGCACCAGTTCGTCGCGCAATTCGTTTGGCCACAAGACCACGCAGCACAGCGAGTGGTTTAGCCTGTTCGGCACCATTGTCACGGCGGACGACCCTGAAGTGGGCGCGGCCAAACCTGCGCCGGACATCTTCCTTACCGCCGCGCGCCGCCTGGGCGTTGCGCCCCAGGATTGCCTGGTGTTCGAAGATTCGCCGTTTGGCGTGACTGCCGCCAAAGCCGCCAACATGAAGGCGATCGCCGTGCCGGATGAAGCCATGGCTGACAGCAAGTACGACCATGCTGACCAGATCATCCGCAAACTGGCGGACTTTGATCTTGCGGCTTATGGCTTGCCTGCTCTGCGCTAATTTCCTGATTCAGATGGAGATCAAATGTGGGAGCGGGCTTGCTCGCGAATGCGGTGTATCAGTCGATGAAATCAGTGACTGACACTGCGCATTCGCGAACAAGCCCGCTCCCCCATTTAGTTTGGCATTCACCTGATATCTAGGCGCTGAAACCACCGTCGATGGTCAAGCTTGCACCGGTGATGTACCCGGCTTGCGGCCCTGCGAGATACGCCACAAAGCTGGCAATCTCTTCCACATGCCCATACCGCCCAACTGCCATCAACCCGATCAAGCTTTCGGCAAAGTCACTGTTCGCCGGGTTCATGTCGGTGTCCACCGGCCCTGGCTGCACGTTATTGATGGTGATGCCACGCGGCCCCAAGTCCCTCGCCAAACCCTTGGTCAACCCCACCAGCGCCGCCTTGCTCATTGCATACGGCCCACCGCCACCAAATGGCATGCGCTCGGCGTTGGTGCTGCCGATGTTGATCACCCGGCCGCCTTCGCCCATATGCCTGGCCGCTTCCTGAGTCGCAATAAACACACTGCGCACGTTGATCGCCAGGGTCTGGTCAAAATCTTCCAGCGTGAAGTCTTCCAGTGGCGCGATGGCCAGCACGCCGGCGTTGTTCACCAGAATGTCGATGCGGCCAAAGGCTTCTACGGTGGTGTTGACGGCATGGCGGATCGCGTCGGCATCGGCGCTGTCGGCGCGAATTGCCAGGGCGTTGCCGCCTTCGCTGATCACGCTGTTTTGCAGTTCTTCAGCCTTGGCCGCCGAGCTGACGTAGGTAAAGGCGACGGCTGCACCTTGCGCGGCGAGGCGCTTGACGATGGCGGCGCCGATGCCGCGGGAACCGCCTTGAATCAAGGCGACTTTGCCGCTGAGGTCTTGTGTGGTCATGTCGATCTCCTGGTCGTTCAAGGCGGAGTGCCTTGTTGTTGGAACCGAGTATCGACCTCACCGCCGCGCCCCGGTAGGCCGTGATTGCTATAGTCTGTGTAAACCAAAAGTTTAGAGTGGAGCGGTATGGAGAGCTTTGGCAGTATCGAATGCTTCGTGCGCAGCGCTGAAGGTGGCAGCTTCGCCGAGGCCGCGCGGCACTTGAGCCTGACACCGGCGGCAGTGGGAAAAAGCGTCGCCAAGCTGGAAGCACGCCTGGGCGTTCGGCTGTTCCAGCGTAGTACGCGTCGCCTGACCCTGACGGAAGCCGGCAAGCTGTTTCTCGACGAAGTCAGCGGCAGCCTCACCACCATCCAGAATGCGGTGGCTAACCTGGCCAGCGCCGAGGGGCGCCCGGTGGGCACGCTCAAGGTCAGCATGGGCACCGTGTTCGGCAATCGTTACGTGGTGCCGTTGCTGGGGGAGTTCATGCGGCGGTTTCCGGACATCAGCCCGGACTGGCATTTCGATAACCGCCAAGTGGATCTGATCGGCCAGGGGTTTGATGCGGCGATCGGCGGTGGTTTTGAGCTGCCCCAAGGCGTGGTGGCGCGCAAGCTCACGCCGGCGCATCGGGTGTTGGTAGCGTCGCCGGATTACTTGGCACAACGTCCAAACGTGCAAACACCCGAAGACCTGTCGCGCTGCCTGGGCATTCTGATCCGCTCGCCGCAAACCGGCCGCGTGCGCTCCTGGCACCTCACCAGCCTGGAGCGCGAGCATCGCCCGCTGGTGCTCAAGCCCGGCATGACCATGAGCGACTCCGAAGCCGCCTGCTGCGCCAGCGCCCAGGGGTTGGGGATTGCGCTGGTGAGCATGCCGATGGCCGTGCCGTTTCTGGACAGTGGTGCGGTGGTGCGAGTATTGCCTGACTGGTACGTCGACGACGGCAATATTTCCATCTACTACGCCGAACACAAACTGCTGCCCGGTAAGACCCGGGCGTTTGTGGACTTCATCATTGAGCGGTTTGCAGAGCAGCGCTTGGGCCAGCGATTCAGTGCGGTTTGATCATGGCGGGGGACCGAGGCGCCGCTATCGCAGGCAAGCCAGCTCCCACAGCGGAATGCATTTCAAGCTGGAAACGCGATCAACTGTGGGAGCCGGGCTTGCCCGCGATGGCCGCGACGCGGTCTACCGTCCAAACTGCCCCGGCCAGCCACTGATTTTCTTCGGCCGAGGCGTCGCGTAGGTTCTGATCTTCGACGTCGTCAACCCCAACCGCACCAGCGATTCAGCAATGGTCACCGCCGCCGTCACGCCATCCACCACCGGCACGCCGGTGCGATACCGAATCTGCTCATCCAGCCCCGCCATGCCGCCGCAGCCCAGGCAGATCACTTCGGCCTTGTCTTCACTGATCGCCAGCTCGGCCTGGCGCACGATGGCTTCCATCGCCGCCAGCGGGTCTTCTTCCAACTCCAGCACCGCCATGCCGCTGGCGCGCACCGAAGCGCAGCGCTGGTAGAGGCCGGCGAGTTTCAGCCGGTCTTCAATCAGCGGCACGGTACGGTCGAGTGTGGTGACCACTGAATAAGCGTGCCCCAAAAACATCGCCGTGCTGGCCGCGGCCTCGGTGATGTCCACCACTGGCACATTCAACAATTCCTGCAAGCCTTCACGGCCATGCTCGCCATAGCCGGCCTGTATCACCGCATCAAACGGCTGGTCGTAGGCCATCACCCGGTCCATCACCGCGATGGCCGCCAGGTAGCTTTCAAAATTACCTTCCACGGATTCGGCGCCAAAGTACGGCGTGAGCCCGACGATCTCGGTGCCCGGCGCGGCCACGGCTCGCGCTTGCTGGGCGATGGTTTCGGTGATGGATTCGGTGGTGTTGACGTTGACCACGAGGATACGCATGGAATGTCCTTGATTAATGACTGACGTTATCGACTGCAATGCTTTCGCCGCTGACATCGGCGTAGAACGGCTGGCGCTTGGCGATCAGCAGGTACAGCAGCCCTGCAATACCGGCGCCAAACATC
The DNA here is from genome assembly GCF_041946035.1 of Pseudomonas sp. AMR01. Classification (NCBI taxonomy): domain Bacteria; kingdom Pseudomonadati; phylum Pseudomonadota; class Gammaproteobacteria; order Pseudomonadales; family Pseudomonadaceae; genus Pseudomonas; species Pseudomonas sp. AMR01. The sequence continues at coordinate 56,993 of NZ_JAUTYR010000012.1, read as the reverse complement.
CAGGAAAACGGCGCAACGCTGGCAAACCCGGGCAACAGCGCCAGCAGAATCGCGATCAGCGCCGCAGGAACAAACGCCGCTACGGCGCGTAAATTGACCCCGCGGTTGTAGTAATAAACGCCGTTGGGGTCTTCGCTATACAGCTGCAGCACGTCTACCCGGCTTTTACGGATGAGCCAGTAATCGACCATGATCACCCCATACAACGGCCCCAGCAGCGCGCCGAGCCCGGAGAGGAAATACACAATCACCAGCGGGCTGTTGTAGAGGTTCCACGGCAGTATCAGCACCGCCAGGGTGGCGCTGATCAGCCCGGCGCGGCGAAAGTTGAGGTACTTGGGCGCCAGGTTGCTCAGCACAAACGCCGGTGCCACGAAGTTGGCCATGATGTTCACCGCCACGGTGACGATCAGGAACGCCAGGCAACCCAGCACCAGAAAGAAGGTATTCGGGATGGCGGCGATGATTTCGGTTGGGCTCTCGATCACCCGGCCATTGAGCTGGAATTGCCCGCCGCACAGCAGCACGGTGATTGCGGCGAACACCAGAATGTTGACCGGCAGGCCCCAGAAGTTGCCAACCTGGATGGTTTTGCGGCACGGCGAGGAACGGGCGAAGTCGCAGAAATTGAGGATCAGCGTGCCGTAGATGGTCAGCCACAACGCGCCGCCGGCGAAAATATTGCGCCACATTTCACCACCGCTGAGCGGCTCGCGTATCGACCAGGCAATGTTCCCGCCGACCTGAAAGTACATCCAGCCAGCCAGTGCGGCCACGGTGACCAGAATCACCGGCCCGGCGAACGCTTCATAGCGGCGTACCATTTCCATGCCGTACGCAAGGATCGCCAATTGCACAAACCAGATCGCGACAAAACATGCCCAGCCAAGCGTCGACAGGCCAAGGATAGCGTTGTGGTCGTATTCGGCAAACCCGGGATGAATCGCCGACAGCAGCACGCGGAAAACCACCGAAGCCAGGTAGGTCTGTATTCCAAACCAGGCAATCGCAATCACCGCGCGAATCAGCGCCGGAATCTGCGCGCCGTGAATGCCGAAGCTGATGCGGCTCATCACCGGAAACGGCACGCCGGTCTTCTGGCCCATGTACCCCGACAAGTTCATGAAGAAGTACACCAGCGCGGCGCCTATCCCGAGGGATAACAGGATCTGCCAGCCGCCCAGGCCCAGCGCGTACAAGCCGATGGCAAACGAATAGTTGGCGATGTTATGCACGTCGTTGGTCCACAGCGCGAAGATGCTGTAGCACCCCCAGCGTCGACCTTCGGCCTTGGTGGGCGCCAGGTCCTTGTTGTGCAGGCGCGGGCTGAGCACCAACGGGCCGGGGCTCAGGGGGGAGGAGGGCAGATCCAGTGCGACGGGGTTCGAGAGGCTTGTACGCATTCCGGCAGGCTCCAGCGCATCTGCAGCAAAGCGGCGGATGGCAAAGTGTATGTAGGTTTTGTATTTATTGTATACAAAGCGTATTTAACCTTAAGCCAACTGCGTGCCAGTTTTTGGTCTATGGAAACTGTGGTTAATTTCGTTTTTAAAGGTATGTGTAATAACCGTTTGAATCTAGAGCAATATAAATTGACCGGTTAAACAGGAATAAATTTTTGCCAGAAAGCGCTCTACTCAACAGGCATAGAGTGTGGGGGGAGGAGTGTTACGTTTTGGTGCCAAAGAATTTGGATTGCACACATAAATGGCACTGATAGTTACAAGTGTGTGTACAAGTTTATGGCCAGCACAAAGTAAATGTGGGAGCGGGCTTGCTCGCGAATGCGGTGCGTCAGACAAGAATTTTTTGACTGATACACCGCATTCGCGAGCAAGCCCGCTCCCACACAAGCCCGCACACACACATTGGTTACTGCATCAGCTTCAAGCCTTGCTGATGATATTCCCCGCATGCAGCCCGCATTCCTTCTGCGTCGCTTCTTCCCACCACCAACGGCCTTCGCGTTCATGCTGGTTCGGCAACACTGGCCGGGTGCAAGGCTCGCAGCCGATGCTGATAAAGCCACGCTCATGCAGGCTGTTGTACGGCAGCTCCAGCATGCGGATGTAACCCCAGATTTCCTCGCTGGTCATCTGCGCCAGCGGGTTGAATTTGTACAGGGTGCGTTCCGGGGTGGAGAACGCTGTGTCGATTTCCAGCGCGGCCACCTGGCTGCGGGTGCCGGGGCTCTGGTCACGGCGTTGGCCGGTGGCCCAGGCGCTCACGCTCGAGAGCTTGCGGCGCAGCGGCTCGATCTTGCGCACGCCGCAGCATTCGCCATGGCCGTCCTTATAGAAGCTGAACAGGCCCTTTTCCTTGACGAAAGGTTCCAGTTTGGCCTGGTCTGGCGAGATCAGTTCGATGTCGATTTTGTAGAAGTCGCGCACCTGCTCGATGAACCGGTAGGTCTCTGGATGCAAGCGGCCGGTGTCGAGGCTGAACACCTTGACGTTCTTGTTCAGCTTCCAGGCCATGTCTACCAGCACCACGTCCTCGGCACCGCTGAAGGAAATCCACAGGTCATCACCGAACTGGCTGAACGCCAGTTTGAGAATGTCCTGAGCGGATTTGTTGGCATAAGTCGTGGCGAGTTCAACGACGTCGAAGGCTGGGTTCATCAGGACGGTTCCTACAGGTCAATGGCGCTGAGCGCTCTCTAGACGGCGATGGTATCAAAAACCGCCTTGCGTTGCGGCGGCGAGCTTGAATCGCTAGAGTTCGGCAGTCCTTTTGCTCGCTCAACTAACAATATGAATGGGAGTGTCTTGTGGAAATTGCCTGTCTCGACCTGGAAGGGGTGCTGGTTCCGGAAATCTGGATCGCCTTCGCTGAAAAAACCGGTATTGAATCCCTGCGGGCCACCACCCGTGACATTCCCGACTACGACGTGTTGATGAAGCAGCGCCTGCGCATCCTTGATGAGCACGGGCTCAAGCTCGCCGACATCCAGGAAGTGATCGCTACCCTCAAGCCACTGGACGGCGCGGTCGAGTTCGTCAACTGGCTGCGCGAGCGCTTTCAGGTGGTGATTCTGTCGGACACCTTTTATGAGTTCTCCCAACCGCTGATGCGCCAGCTGGGTTTTCCGACACTGCTGTGCCACCGTCTTATCACCGACGAAAACGACCGCGTGGTGAGCTACCAACTGCGTCAGAAAGACCCGAAGCGCCAGTCGGTATTGGCCTTCAAGACCCTCTACTACCGCGTGATCGCGGCCGGCGATTCCTACAACGACACCACCATGCTGGGCGAGGCCGACCGTGGGATTCTGTTTCACGCGCCCGAGAATGTGATTCGCGAATTCCCGCAGTTTCCGGCGGTGTACACGTTTGAGGATTTGAAGCTGGAATTTATCAAAGCGTCGAATCGGCAGTTGAGCCTGTAGATCATTCGTAGCGGCTGATGGCCTCTTCGCGAGCAAGCCCGCTCCCACATTTGACCGCGTTTATCCTTTGGGAACCCGGTCAAAAGTGGGAGCGGGCTTGCTCGCGAAGGGGCCCAAAAAGTCACCCCACATCTTTCTGCTAAACCCCTGCCAGCAGCCGCTCATAAGGAATGCTCAAGCCCTCATGCAGTCGCTTGATCATCGACAAGCTCAGCTTGCGCTTGTGATTCAACACTTCCGACACGCGCCCACTGGTGCCGATAAACGGCTCCAGGTCACGGGCGGTCATGCCCAGTTGCTCCATGCGAAACTTGATCGCCTCCACCGGGTCCGACGGCGGCATTGGAAAATGCTCCGCCTCATACTTCTCGATGAGAATGGCGAGGATTTCCAGCTCATCTCCCTCAGGCGAGCCGATCGGCGCTCCCCAGATCTGTTCCACGCGCGCAAGCGCTGCGGTCAGGTCCTCTTGGGAATGTATCGGTTTGATGTTCATCACAGGGTCTCCGCGTTGATTTGGTCGTACTGTGCGTGGGTTCCCACGAAACGTATAAACCCGAGCTGTCGCTGATAATCGATCGCCATAATCACCCGATACTTGTTACCACCAACGTTGAACACGACTTTGCCCCCTTTGAGAATGCTCGCCGTTCTGAGCTCGGCTTTGAGCGCTTGCGGCGTCGGGTAAGTGGCCTTTTCCATATGGCGGTAAAGCTCGACCAGCGGGATTTTAGCGTCGGCATACGCCCGATGGCTTTCCCAAAATATTCGTAGGGTAGATAAAGCGATTATCCGCATCGCTGGATCCTCCCAATTTGGGAGATGATAGGAGTGATTGGTTGGAGATGCAATCCCGGAAATAATTTCTGACGAGTAGGCAGTCGCTTCATGTGATCCTTCACAGACGGCAGGTGGACAGTCGGAGCCGGACGCTATCCTCCAGCGCCGCACCTCGTCCACAGCCGATCTGATTCAGGTTTTTTCCTACTGAGTGCTTTTGCCTTCGAGAGACAGGGCTGGCTTGGCCCCTAGAGGTTTTCCAGCGTTTGTAACAACACCCGCACCTTCGTCAGCGACTCCTGATACTCCGCCTGCCACTCTGAGTCCGCGACAATCCCGCCTCCGCCCCAGCAACACACTTGGCCATCCTTGACCAGCAAGCTGCGGATCGCGATGGAACTGTCCATCTCGCCGCGCACGTCCAGGTACACCAGCGAGCCGCAGTACAACCCGCGTCGCGTCGGCTCCAGTTCGTCGATGATCTGCATCGCGCGAATCTTCGGCGCTCCGGTGATTGAGCCGCCGGGGAAGCTGCCGGCGATCAGGTCGAGGGCATCTTTATCGGCGGCCAATTCACCCGTCACGCTGCTCACCAGGTGATGCACGTTTGGGTAGCTTTCCAGGCTGAACAGTTCCGGCACTTTCACCGAGCCGGTGCGGCAGGTGCGGCCGAGGTCGTTGCGCAGCAGGTCGACGATCATCAGGTTTTCTGCGCGGTCTTTGGGGCTGGCCAGCAGTTCGGCGGCGTTGGCGGCATCTTCCTCGGGCGTCAAACCCCGTGGGCGGGTGCCTTTGATTGGGCGGGTTTCGACCTGACGCTCGCTGATGCGCACGAAGCGCTCCGGCGACAGGCTCAGCACCGCGCCGTCATCCGGCAGGCTCTGGAAGCCGGAAAACGGAGTAGGGCAGGCCTCACGCAAGGCGCAATAAGCCGCCCAGGGATCACCGACGCAGGGCGCGCGAAAGCGTTGGGCGAAGTTGACCTGGTAGCAGTCGCCAGCCTGGATGTAGTCGTGAATGCGCGCGATGGCCTGCCGGTAAGCCTCGACGGTCAGGTCCGGAGCCATGGGGCCGTGCAGTTTGAAGCTCTGCGGGGTATCGGTCACTTCACGGCTGAACAACGCTATCAGGCGTTGCTGCTCGCCGGTTGCCAGTGAAGGGTGAAACACCAGTTGGCTGGTCTGCGCGTGGTGATCGCTGATCAGCGCCCAGGCGTACAGCCCTAAGCGCGCATCCGGCAGGTGCAAGTCGTCGATGGCCAGGTGCGGCATGCGTTCCAGGTGCCGGCCAAAGTCATAGCTCAGGTAACCGATCAAGCCGCCGGCAAACGGCAATTCATAACCTGCTGGCAGCGCAGCTTCGCCCAACTGCGTCAGGTTTGCCCGCAACCGTTGCAGGAAATCACTGCCGCTCTCGTCAGGCGCCACCGTCAACGTCTTTTCCGGCCAAGCGCTCAGCAGGTCATAGCGCCCGCGTTCGGCAGCCGGGCGGCCGCTGTCGAGCAGCACCGCGCCGGGGGCGTGACGAATCGCTGTGAAATACGCAGCGGGGTTGGCGCGGTAGGGCAGCGGGTGTACGGAACAGGTCGACATGCGGGGTGGATCAGCTGTGGGCTTGGGGGAGGGGATTGTAGTCCCCTGTCGGTTTTGGTCCTAGAGGGGATGTTGGGGATAAGCAGATTGAGGGCTTGCCTGCGATGAGGCCCTCAGCCTTCCACAGCAGGAATGTGCCCAAACATTTCCTGCACAAACTTCACTCTATCTTCCGGCGTTTCGCTCACACCGGCCGCTTTCAACGCCTCCAACCGCGCCTCTACTGCATGAGTACGCAAGGTCAAACCACAGTCGTTGGCGATCTGAATATTCAGCCCAGGCCGCGCATTCAGTTCCAGGATCAGCGGGCCTTTTTCCTGGTCCAGCACCATGTCCACGCCGATATAGCCCAGCCCGCACAGTTCATAGCAGCCCGCCGCGAGCTTCATGAAACCGTCCCAGTTGGGCAGTTGCACGCCGTCCACTGCGTTGGTGGTGTCCGGGTGTTTGGTGATGATGTTGTTCAGCCAGGTCCCGCGCAGGGTCAGGCCGGTGGCCAGGTCTACGCCCACGCCAATCGCGCCCTGGTGCAGGTTGGCCTTGCCGCCGGATTGCCGGGTCGGCAAGCGCAGCATGGCCATCACCGGGTAGCCCATCAGCACGATGATGCGAATGTCCGGCACGCCTTCGTAACTGATGCTCTTGAAGATCTGGTCGGGCACCACGCGGTATTCGATCAGCGCGCGGTCGCGGTGGCCGCCCAGGGAGTACAGGCCGGTTAGGATGCTGGAGATCTGATGTTCGATTTCTTCGTGGCTGATGATCTTGCCGGACACTGTGCGGTAGCGCCCTTCAAAACGGTCGGCCACCACCAGAATGCCGTCACCGCCGGCGCCTTGGGCCGGCTTGATCACGAAGTCGCTGCGCCCGCCGATGATCTCGTCAAGCTTGTCGATGCCTTTCTCGGTGGAAATCACCCCGTACATTTCGGGTACATGCAGGCCGGCGGCCAGGGCGCGTTCCTTGGTGATGATCTTGTCATCCACCAGTGGATACAGGCTGCGCTTGTTGTACTTGAGCACGTAGTCGGCGTTACGCCGGTTGATGCCCATGATGCCCCGCGCCTCCAGGGCCTTCCAGGTTTTCCAGAAGCCGAACATTACTGGTCAGCCTTCAAGAAGGCCTTGAAACGCACCAGCTCGGTCAAGCGGTAGCCGCGATAACGACCCATGGCCAGCATGAAGCCCACCAGAATCAGCAGCACGGCCGGGAAGGTGAACACAAAGTAGATCAGCTCCGGCACGCTCATGATGATGTGGGCCAGGGAAGCGGCGAACAGCGTGCCGATCGCGACTTTCAGCGCATGGTTGGCGCCGCGTTCTTCCCAGGTGATCGACAGGCGTTCGATGGTCATGGTCAGAATCACCATCGGGAACAGCGCCACCGACAGCCCGCGCTCCAGCCCCAGTTTGTGGCTGAACAGGCTGATGGCGGCGATGAGCACCACGACGAAGGTCAGCACCACCGACAGCCTCGGCAACATCTGCAGCTTCAAGTGTTCAAGGTACGACCTGAGCGAGAGCCCCAGCGCCGTAATAATGGTGAACAGCACAATCCCGAAGCCCAGTTGCGTCTCGCGAAACGCCAGCGCAATCAGCACCGGGGTAAAGGTGCCGAGGGTTTGCAGACCGATCAGGTTGCGCAGGATCAGAATCACCAGTACGCCAATCGGGATCATCACCATGATCATGAAGGTCTGTTGGGTTTGCAGCGGCAGGCCATACAGCGAGTATTCGAGGAAGTTGGCGTCGGTGTTTTCGTCGGTCAGCTTGGCCAGGCGAATCGCGTTCATTTCGCTGTTGTTCATGCTGAAGGTGACCATGGCTTTCTTGCCACCTTCCACCGTGATCAGGTTTTCGTCGCCGGTCCACCACAGCAGGCGGTCAGCGGGCAGGCCTTGTTCGCCGGTTTCCGGGTTGAAGTACAGCCAGTCATTGCCATTGAAGCTGCGCAGCCACAGTTCCGGGGTTTGTGGCTGGTCGGCGACGAGGCGGATGGTATGGACTTTTTCCACTGGCACGTGGGCGATGGACAGCAGCAGTTCGACGATCTTGGCCTTATGCGGCGTCGATGGGTCGCCCGCCAGCAGCAGCTTCACGTTGTCGTCGTTGAGGTTATTGGTGCGCTTGATGGCTTCGGTGATAAAGGTTTCCACATCCGCCGAGTGCTGGCGGATAGGCGCCAGCAGTGCTTCGGCCGCGATCTTTTCCGGGCCTTCCACGGCAATGCTGTCGCGGAAGGTCGGGCCTTTGACCTTGACCTTCTCGCCGCTGTAACGCTTGGTCAGCACCAGGCGGTAATACAGGGTCTGGTTGCCCTTGGCGCGCCGTGCCGACCAGGTGACCTTGCGGTTACCGTCGGTGCGGTTGACGCTCACGCCATAGTTGTTCGAGATAAAACTCTCATTGAGGCTGACGAAGTCGCGGCTCAGGGGCGGCACGAACATCGAGATTTTTACCGGGTCTTTCGGGCTGGCGACGAACTCGACTTTGGCGTCGATGTTCCACAAGTCGTCGGTGGCGTCCTCGGTAACAGGAATGCCCTGCACGAAAATCTGGTAGGCGGTGACCGAAATACCCAGCAGCACCAAAAGGGTGATCAGGATTCTCAGGTGCAGGGTCAAAGAGCGCATTCGGTTTACTCGGCGGTATGAGCGTCGGCGGCGCAGGCAGGTTTGCCTGCTGCGTATTTAAGACTGGGGTCGACCAGCGCATCAAAGCGTTTCAACGCTTCGGAGCCGATCAGCAACGGGTATTGGAAAGCGCTGCGGTCAGTCAAGTTCACTTCGATGCTGCGTAAAGCAGTACCCATGCAGATATCCAGCGCAATCACTGGGCGGGCAGTGTAGTTCTTGTCCTCATCGGGGTCGTAGTCACCGGCGCGGCGCTTGATCTTGCTGACGCGGGCCAGGGGGCGTTCGATGGGGTGGGAATGGGCGGTGTCGATGGCGAGATAAAAGCGCACCCAGGATTCGCCGTTGCGCTTGAAGCGCTTGATATCGCGGGCGCTGAGGGACGCGGTCTTGGCGCCAGTGTCGAGTTTGGCGGCCACTTCCAGGTCAATGCCCGCGAGCTTTGCGTATTCGTTCAGGCCATACACGGTTTTCTCGGCGCCAATGCCAAGGGCCGGTACGAGTAACAGGCAAAACAATAAAAGGAAGGGCTTGAGTCTCATAGATCCTGACGCGGTGCAGTGCGATGTTTAATTCAAGGCGACTGGCATTACTGCGCAAACTCCCTCGTGCGCCGTTTCATCCAATGATGTCAGGCAAAAGCGGCGAGCATTCTAACATGATGCTTTTTCGGCGCCAGCGCTGGCAGGCGGCCATGCCTCTGGTGGGCGCTGGGGAGGTATTAGACGATTGTCGACAATGTGGATTTAATCTTTGACTACTTAAGGCTTATTCGCTAGTTTTTGCGGAATTGCTTTTAAAGGTGTCAACAATATGCTGGAACAAGCGGAAGCGCCGGTGGCAACGTCGGACGAATCCCAGACAATGTCGGAGAACGTCTTCCGCCGTATCCAGGCCGCCATCGTCAAGGGCGAGATCGCCCCCGGCAGCAAGATCTCCGAGCCCGAGCTGGCGCGCACTTACGGCATCAGCCGCGGCCCGTTACGCGAGGCGATCCACCGCCTGGAAGGCCAGCGCCTGCTGGTGCGCGTGCCCCATGTCGGCGCGCGCGTGGTTTCCCTGAGCCACGCCGAGCTGGTGGAACTCTATGAAATTCGCGAGTCCCTCGAAGGCATGGCCTGCCGCCTGGCCGCTGAGCGCATGACCGACGCTGAAATTGAAGAATTGCGCCAAGTGCTGCACACCCACGAGCGCGATGAAGCGTTCCAGGCTGGGCTGGGCTACTACCAGCAGGAAGGCGACTTCGATTTTCATTACCGGATAATTCAAGGCGCCGGTAACCGCACCCTGACCCAAATGCTCTGCGGCGAGCTGTATCAATTGGTGCGCATGTACCGCATCCAGTTCTCCACCACCCCTAATCGCCCACGCCAGGCATTTGCCGAGCACCATCGCATTCTTGATGCGATTGCCGATCGCGATGGCGAGCTGGCCGAATTGTTGATGCGCCGCCACATCGGCGCTTCCAAACGCAACATTGCCCGTCATTTCCCAGGCGGCGCCCCTGAAAGAGGTGAGTCATGAGTTCTAACAATAAAACTACGCCAGGCCAGCGTTTCCGTGACGCCGTCGCCAGCGAGCACCCGCTGCAGGTGGTCGGCGCGATCAACGCCAACCATGCGCTGCTGGCCAAGCGCGCCGGGTTCAAGGCGATCTACCTGTCGGGTGGCGGTGTGGCGGCTGGCTCCCTCGGCGTGCCGGATTTGGGCATTACCGGCCTGGATGACGTGCTGACCGACGTGCGCCGCATCACCGACGTGTGCGACCTGCCGCTGCTGGTGGACGTGGACACCGGCTTTGGTTCCTCGGCGTTCAACGTGGCGCGCACCGTCAAGTCGATGATCAAGTTCGGCGCCGCCGCCATTCACATCGAAGACCAGGTCGGCGCCAAGCGCTGCGGTCATCGCCCCAACAAGGAAATCGTGTCGCTGCAGGAAATGGTCGACCGCATCAAGGCCGCCGTGGATGCGCGCACCGATGACAGCTTCGTGATCATGGCGCGCACCGACGCCCTGGCGGTCGAAGGTTTGGAATCTGCCCTGGAACGCGCCGCCGCGTGTATCGAAGCCGGCGCCGACATGGTGTTCCCGGAAGCCATCACCGAGCTTGAGATGTACAAGCTGTTCGCCTCCCGCGTGAAAGCGCCGATCCTGGCGAATATCACCGAGTTTGGCGCGACGCCGCTCTTTACCACCGAACAGTTGAAATCTGCCGATGTTTCCATCGTGCTGTACCCGCTTTCGGCCTTCCGTGCCATGAACAAGGCCGCCGAGAACGTCTACACCGCGATCCGCCGCGACGGCACGCAACAGAACGTGATCGACACCATGCAAACCCGCATGGAGCTTTACGATCGCATTGACTACCACACCTTCGAGCAGAAGCTCGATGCACTGTTTGCCGCAAAAAAATAAGCGCCTCCCAAATAAATTCAAGATTGGAGAACAGACATGGCTGAAGCAAAAGTACTCAGTGGCGCCGGCCTGCGTGGTCAGGTGGCCGGGCAGACCGCATTGTCCACCGTGGGCCAGGCCGGTGCCGGCTTGACCTATCGCGGTTACGATGTGCGCGAACTCGCCGCCGATGCGCAGTTTGAAGAAGTCGCTTACCTGCTGTTGTACGGCGAGCTGCCGAGCAAAACCGAACTGGCCGCTTACAGCGCCAAGCTCAGCACCCTGCGCGACCTGCCCCAGGCACTCAAAGAAGTGCTGGAACGCATCCCCGCCGACGCCCACCCGATGGACGTGATGCGCACCGGTTGCTCGTTCCTCGGCAACATCGAACCCGAGAAAGATTTCAGCGCCCAGCATGACGTCACCAACCGCCTGCTCGCCGCCTTCCCGGCGATCATGTGCTACTGGTATCGCTTCAGCCACGACGGCAAAAAGATTGACTGCGTGACCGACGAGCCAAGCATCGGCGGCCATTTCCTGCACCTGCTGCACGGCAAGAAGCCGAGCGCGCTGCATGAGAAAGTCATGAACGTGTCGCTGATTCTGTACGCCGAACATGAATTCAACGCCTCGACCTTTACCGCGCGGGTGTGCGCTTCAACCCTGTCTGACCTGTATTCCTGCGTCACCGCCGCCATCGGTTCCCTGCGCGGCCCGCTGCACGGCGGCGCCAACGAAGCGGCGATGGAAATGATCGAGCGTTTCGGTTCAGCCGAAGAAGCCGTCGAAGGCACTCTCGGCATGCTGGCGCGCAAAGACAAGATCATGGGCTTCGGCCACGCGATCTACAAAGACAGCGACCCGCGTAATGAAGTGATCAAGGGCTGGGCCAAAAAGCTCGCCGACGAAGCAGGCGATACCGTGTTGTTCCCGGTGTCCGAGGCTATCGACAAGACCATGTGGGAGCAGAAAAAGCTGTTCCCCAACGCCGACTTCTACCATGCCTCGGCGTACCACTTCATGGGCATCCCGACGCAGCTGTTCACGCCGATCTTCGTGTGTTCGCGCCTGACCGGCTGGGCGGCGCATGTGTTCGAGCAGCGCGCCAACAACCGCATCATCCGTCCAAGCGCCGAGTACATCGGCGTCGAGCAGCGCAAGTTCGTGGCAATCGAACGTCGCTGAGTGAAGAGACCGGCGATTCTGAATGGGTAACCGAATCAAATGTGGGAGGGGGCTTGCTCCCGATGGCGGTGTGTCAATCAACACCTCTGTTACTGATACACCGCTATCGGGAGCAAGCCCCCTCCCACATTTTGATCGCATTCCACCTCTGGATCTGTCGGCTCCTTTTGTAACTACCGTGACCGAGTCCTGACGATGAACACTGAATTTCGCAAACCGCTGCCCGGCAGCCGCCTGGATTTCTTCGACGCCCGCGCGGCTGTCGAGGCAATCACTCCCGGCGCCTACGCCACACTGCCTTACACCTCCCGCGTGCTCGCAGAAAACCTCGTACGCCGCTGCGACCCGGCCACCCTCAACGCGTCCCTGAGCCAACTGATTGAGCGCAAACGCGACCTCGATTTCCCCTGGTTCCCGGCCCGCGTGGTGTGCCACGACATCCTTGGCCAAACCGCGCTGGTCGACCTCGCCGGCCTGCGCGACGCCATCGCCCTGCAAGGTGGCGACCCGGCGCAGGTCAACCCGGTGGTGCCGACCCAACTGATCGTCGACCACTCCCTGGCCGTCGAAGCCGGTGGCTCTGACCCGCAGGCCTTCGAGAAAAACCGCGTCATTGAAGACCGTCGCAACGAGGACCGTTTCCACTTTATCGAGTGGACCAAAAAGGCCTTCAAGAACGTCGACGTGATCCCGCCGGGCAACGGCATCATGCACCAGATCAACCTGGAGAAAATGTCGCCGGTGATTCAGGTGCGCGACGGTGTAGCTTTCCCGGACACCTGTGTCGGCACCGACAGCCACACGCCACACGTGGACGCCTTGGGCGTCATCGCTATCGGCGTCGGCGGCCTTGAAGCCGAGAGCGTGATGCTCGGCCGCGCGTCGTGGATGCGCCTGCCGGAAAGCGTCGGCGTGGAACTGACGGGCAAGCTGCAACCGGGCATCACCGCCACCGACATGGTGCTGGCGCTGACCGAGTTTCTGCGCAAACAAAAAGTCGTCGGCGCGTGGCTGGAGTTCTTTGGTGAGGGCGCATCCAACCTCACCCTGGGCGACCGCGCGACCATCTCCAACATGGCCCCTGAATACGGCGCCACGGCGGCGATGTTCTACATTGACCAGCAGACCATCGCCTACCTCAAGCTCACCGGCCGCGAAGACGAACAAGTCACACTGGTGGAGCAATACGCTCGCCATACCGGCCTGTGGGCCGATGACCTTAAAGGCGCGCAATACGAGCGCGGCCTGACCTTCGACCTGTCCTCTGTTGTGCGTAACATGGCGGGCCCGAGCAACCCGCATGCCCGTGTCGCTACCAGCGACCTGGCAGCCAAAGGCATCTCTGGCCAGTGGGATGACGTGCCTGGGCAAATGCCCGACGGCGCGGTGATCATCGCCGCCATCACCAGTTGCACCAACACCAGCAACCCGCGCAACGTGATCGCCGCAGGCCTGCTGGCGCGCAACGCCAACAAGCTCGGCCTGGTGCGCAAACCGTGGGTCAAATCGTCCCTGGCGCCCGGTTCGAAAACCGTGGCGATGTACCTTGATGAAGCGGGCTTGACCACTGAGCTGGAGCAACTGGGTTTTGGTGTGGTGGCCTTCGCCTGCACCACCTGCAACGGCATGTCCGGTGCGCTTGACCCGGTGATCCAGCAGGAAATCATCGACCGCGATCTGTACGCCACCGCCGTGCTGTCGGGCAACCGCAACTTCGACGGGCGTATTCATCCGTACGCCAAGCAGGCGTTCCTGGCCTCGCCGCCGTTGGTGGTGGCTTACGCGATTGCCGGCACCATCCGTTTTGATATCGAAAAAGACGTGCTGGGCCTCGACGCGGATGGCAAGGAAATTCGCCTGAAAGACCTCTGGCCGAGCGACGAAGAGATCGACGCCGTGGTCAAGGCCTCGGTCAAGCCGGAGCAGTTCCGCCAGGTTTACATTCCGATGTTCGCGATCCACGAAGACACCGGCCCGAAAGTCACGCCGTTGTATGACTGGCGCCCGCAAAGCACCTATATCCGCCGCCCGCCGTACTGGGAAGGCGCGCTGGCCGGGGCGCGGCCGCTCAAGGGCATGCGCCCGCTGGCAGTGCTGCCGGACAACATCACCACTGACCATTTGTCGCCGTCCAACGCGATCATGCTCGACAGCGCCGCCGGCGAATACCTGGCGAAAATGGGCCTGCCGGAAGTCGACTTCAACTCTTACGCAACACACCGGGGCGACCATTTGACGGCCCAGCGCGCGACCTTTGCCAACCCGAAACTGTTCAACGAAATGGTCGTTGAAAACGGCAAGGTCAAGCAGGGTTCACTGGCGCGGATCGAGCCGGAAGGTACGGTCACGCGGATGTGGGAAGCCATCGAAACCTATATGGAACGCAAGCAGCCGCTGATCATCATCGCCGGCGCCGACTACGGCCAGGGCTCGTCCCGCGACTGGGCGGCCAAGGGCGTGCGCCTGGCCGGTGTCGAAGCGATTGCCGCCGAAGGCTTCGAGCGCATCCACCGCACCAACCTGGTGGGCATGGGCGTGTTGCCGCTGGAATTTCTGCCGGGAACCGACCGCCACACCTTGAGCATTGATGGCAGTGAAACCTATGACGTGATCGGCGAGCGCACCCCGCGTGCCACGCTGACACTGGTGATCAACCGCAAGAATGGCGAACGTGTTGACGTGCCGGTGACGTGCCGCCTGGACACCGCCGAAGAAGTGTCGATCTACGAAGCGGGCGGCGTGTTGCAACGTTTTGCCCAGGACTTCCTGGAATCGGCGGCGACCGCTTAAGGGGTTAACCATGACACAGGTTCCACAAATCAGGATCCCCGCCACCTACATGCGTGGCGGCACCAGCAAGGGCGTGTTTTTTAGCCTTACGGACCTGCCCGAATCGGCGCAGGTGCCGGGCGCCGCGCGTGACGCCTTGCTGTTGCGGGTGATCGGCAGCCCCGACCCTTACGACAAGCAAATTGACGGCATGGGCGGTGCCACGTCGAGCACCAGCAAAACCGTGATCCTCGCTAAAAGCACCCGCGCCGAGCATGACGTGGACTACCTGTTCGGCCAGGTCTCCATCGACAAGCCCTTTGTGGACTGGAGCGGCAACTGCGGCAACCTGTCGGCGGCGGTCGGTTCCTTCGCCATCAGCGCCGGTTTGATCGACCCGGCGCGCGTGCCCCATAACGGCGTGGCCGTGGTGCGGGTGTGGCAGGCGAATATCGGCAAGACCATCATTGCCCACGTGCCGATCACCGACGGCGCGGTGCAGGAAACCGGTGACTTTGAACTCGACGGCGTAACCTTTCCCGCCGCCGAAGTGCAGCTGGAGTTTATGGACCCGGCGGCGGAAGAAGAGGGCGGCGGTGGTTCGATGTTCCCCACCGGCAACCTGATCGACGACCTGGAAGTCCCGGGTGTCGGCACCTTCAAGGCGACGTTGATTAACGCGGGCATTCCGACGATTTTCATCAACGCCGAAGACCTCGGCTACACCGGCACCGAGCTGCAAGGCGCCATCAACGGCGACCCCAAAGCCCTGGCGATGTTCGAGACGGTGCGGGCCTACGGCGCGTTGCGCATGGGGTTGATCAAACACCTCGATGAAGCGGCGCAGCGTCAGCACACGCCGAAGGTTGCATTTGTGGCCAAGCCTGCGGATTACGTGGCGTCCAGCGGTAAGGCGATCAAGGCCGGTGATGTGGACTTGCTGGTGCGCGCACTGTCCATGGGCAAGCTGCACCACGCCATGATGGGCACGGCGGCGGTGGCAATTGGCACGGCGGCGGCGATTTCCGGGACGTTGGTTAACCTGGCCGCGGGCGGTGTAGAGCGCAACGCGGTGCGGTTCGGGCATCCGTCCGGCACGTTGCGTGTGGGCGCCGAAGCCAGCCAGGTCAACGGCGAATGGGTGGTGAAAAAAGCCATCATGAGCCGCAGCGCGCGGGTGCTGATGGAAGGCTTCATACGCGTCCCCGGCGACGCGTTCTAACTGACCGCTCCCACGCTTTAGTAGGAGCGGGCTCTATACAGAGGGCTAATTGTGGCGAGCGGGCTTGTCCCGCGTTGGGCTGCGTAGCAGCCCCAGTCAATAAAAATGCGGTGTGTCAGACACCCGGTGGCGGCAGGTTTTGGGGCTGCTGCGCAGCCCAACGCGGGGCAAGCCCGCTCGCCACAGGGCGTTTCGACAGCCTCGTTTACATACTGCCTTCCACATCATCCAGGCTAAACGTCTCGGTATGGTCGTCATACGAAAAAATCTCCGCATACCGCCCCCACGCCACCACGCTTTCCAGGGTTTTCTGCACAAACGCTTCCGTCATCGAGTCTTCCAGTTCCTGCTCGAAGCGCACCCGTGGCGCGCGGTGCCCGCTGCGTTCCAGCAGCACGTGATGAATCCGCGCGGCCAATGGCACGTGGCAAATCAGATGCTCGGCGAACAGGGTTTTGCGTTCCTGGGTGCCGTAGTCGGCGAACAGCTTGCCCGCGTCGGTGAGGGTGATGTCGGCGCCCTTGAGTTCGGCAAAGCCCAAATGCTCGAGCATTTCTGCCACCGGGAACAGGTCATCGACCTCCAGCAAGCGCCGTTCAGCCACGGTGGGCAGGCCGGCGTGGCCGTTGTAGGGCTCGGCGGCGAGTGTTTCGATCAAACCGGCCATCAAGTTGGTGGAGACTTCCGGCAACAGGCTGCCCATTTTCAACTCGGGCAGGCCACGGCTGGCGTCGGCGCTGCGCCGGTCAGTCATCAGCGCGTAGATGTCATCAACCATCTGCCGGAACGTCGGGTCGAGGCGGTTACGCGGGTGCGCAAACGGTACCTTGATCTCGGCGACCACGCGGCCGGGGTTGGACGACAGCACCAGAATGCGGTCGCACATCAGCACCGCTTCTTCGATGTTGTGGGTCACGATCAGGATCGACTTGATCGGCAGCTGCTTGCCGCTCCACAGGTCCAGCAAGTCGGTGCGCAGGGTCTCGGCGGTGAGCACGTCCAGTGCAGAGAAAGGTTCGTCCATCAACAACAGCGTCGGGTTGACCACCAGGCCACGGGCAAAGCCCACGCGCTGGCGCATGCCGCCGGATAATTCGCGCGGGTAGGCGTTTTCAAAGCCGTCCAGGCCGATCAGGTCGATGGCCGCCAGCGCGCGCCGACGGGCTTCCTTGCGCTCGACCTGCAAGGCTTGCAGGCCGGCCTCCACGTTTTCCAGCACGGTCAGCCACGGGAACAGGGCGAAGGTCTGGAACACCATGGCCACGCCTTCGGCCGGGCCATTGAGGGGCTTGCCTTGATAACGTACATCGCCCGAAGAAGGCTGGATCAGCCCGGCGATGATGCGCAGCAGCGTGGATTTACCGGAGCCGGAGCGGCCGAGCATGCCGACAATTTCGCCTTCGTGCAGGCTCAGGTCCACGCCGCTGAGTACTTGCAGTTCTTCTTTGCCTTTGCCGAACACCCGGTTCACGTTTTTCAGCGAGTAAATTTCCGGGGTGTCGACAGTGTGTTCAGTAGAGGTAGTCATCACGGCGAGTCCCGTCAATTCAAACGAAGTTTGTTTTCAGCGATGGCGTACATCGGCCGCCAGACCGCTCGGTTGAAAGCCACCACAAAGATCGACATCACCACCACGCCCAAGGCGATTTTCGGGAAGTCGCCGGCGGCGGTGGTTTGAGCGATGTAGGCGCCCAGCCCGTGGGCGACCACGTTGTCCTGGCCCCAGGACACGTACTCGGACACGATGCTGGCGTTCCACGCGCCGCCCGAAGCGGTGATAGCGCCCGTCACGTAGTAAGGGAAAATCCCCGGCAACATCACTTTGCGCCACCACAGCCAGCCGCGAATGCGGAAGTTGGCTGCGGCTTCCTTGAAGTCATTCGGAAAGGCGCTGGCGCCCGCAATCACGTTAAACAGGATGTACCACTGAGTGCCCAGCACGATCAGCGGGCTGAGCCAGATGTCCGGATTGAGGTTGTATTGCAGGATCACGATCACAAACACCGGGAACAGCAGGTTCGCCGGGAAGGCCGCGAGGAACTGCGCCAGCGGCTGGATTTTTTCCGCCAGGCGTGGGCGCAAGCCGATCATCACGCCCAACGGCACCCAGATCAGCGAGGCGATCAGAATCAGCCCGGCCACCCGCAGCAGGGTGATCAGGCCCAGCACAAACACGTGGCCAACTTCGGTGAAGGTCACTTCGGTGCCCACGTACAGCACGATGTGATACAGCGCGTACGCGGCCATCAGCGCGATCACGGTGCCCCACACCAGATCAATCATTTTCGAGGCTGCCGGGGTTTCTGCCGGCAACGCTTTGAACGCACCGCTTCCCAAGCTGAAACGCTTGTTGCCAATGCGGCTGATGGTGCGGGTGATCGGGCGCAGAATGCGCTGCACCATGCGCGTGCGCTGAATCAGGTTCAGCAGCCAGGATTGTGGCGCGGCGCCTTGAGAAGCGGTGGTTTCCATGCGGAACTTGTCCGCCCAGGCGACCAGCGGGCGGAACAGGAACTGGTCGTACATCAAGATCACCGCGACCATGGCCAGGATCACGTAACCCACGGCGTGCAGGTCTTTCTGGGCGATGGCCAGCGCAAGGTACGAACCCACGCCCGGCAGGGTGATGGTTTTGTCACCCACGGTGATAGCTTCGGAGGCGACCACGAAAAACCAGCCGCCGGACATGCTCATCATCATGTTCCACACCAGCCCCGGCATGGCGAATGGCACGTCGAGCTTCCAGAACTTCTGCCAGCCCGAAAGGCGCAGGTTGGTCGAGACTTCCACCAGGTCGTGGGGCAGCATGCGCAGCGACTGGTAGAAGCTGAACGTCATGTTCCAGGCCTGGCTGGTGAAGATCGCAAAGATCGCCGCGAACTCGGCGCCCAGCACCCGCCCCGGAAACAACAGCAGGAAGAACGTCACGGTAAACGAGATGTAGCCCAGCACCGGCACCGATTGCAGGATGTCGAGCACCGGCACCAACAGCTTTTCAGCGCGGCGGCTTTTAGCGGCCAGCGTGCCGTACAAGAAGGTAAACACCAGCGCCGCCACCATCGCCGCGAGCATGCGCAACGTGGTGCGCATCGCGTATTCCGGCAGGTTGGCCGGGTCCAGCGAGATCACTTCACTTTGCAGCGTGGCGATAGGCGCCCAGGTTTCCCGCGCCGTCATGGAGAAAAACAGCAGAAAGCCGATGACCAGAGGCAGGGCTACCAAATCCCAACGGTTGGGCAGCAGGCGCAGAGTGGACGCTGGTAAGTAGTCACGGAATACTTTGTTCATAGGCAGCTGTTCATAGGCAGTCAGTCCTGCAGCATTCAGGGTTGCGAGGCGGTGTGGGTGTGAGCTTAGCGTTTCTACGAGCACCCACAGAGAAGGGGCGGGCGCTCTTTCTCCATGAGTCAGGGGCAGCGGATCAGGGGGCGATACGCTGTTAGCGGAATTGTACGTTTCTGAATGTTACAAACACATAAATTTGCTGTCAGTTTCCTGTACGAACAGCGAACAGCGACGGGGGTATTGGCACCTCAGTCGCTGCCGCGTCATTACTCAAACCGCAGGATCACTCGGCGGTTGTGTTTGCTCTTTTTCTCGATCTTCTCGCAGAACACCCGGCCGATTTCCTCGGTGTTGATCACATGCGTGCCGCCGCAGGGCTGGATGTCGATTCCGTTGATTTCAATCACCCGAACGGAACCCTGGATCACCGGTGGTGCAACGGCCTGAGTTCGCGTGATTTGTAGCAGGGTCGAGTACTCCGAGGCGGGCATCGACAGGGTTTTCACCGCGTGGGCCTGTTCGATCAGGGCGTTGAGGTCGCGGGTGATGGTGTCTTTGTCGAGGGTCATTTCCGGCAGGTCGAAATCCAGGCGGCCCTTGTCTGCGCTGATGCTGCACCCGGTGACTGGCGCATCAATGATCGAACACAGCAAATGCAGGCAGGTGTGCATTTTCATGTGCTGATAGCGCCGTTCCCAGTCCAGGCCCGCGTCCACCTGCACACCGGCGGTCAATTGTTCGGGGCAGTGTTCCACTTGATGCCAGATGATCGAGCGCAAAACTTGATCGCGCACGGTGCCGATCACCTCGACCCGCGTGCCATCGGCCAGGGTGAGGTGGCCGGTGTCGCCCGGCTGCCCGCCACCGGTGGGGTAGAACAGCGTGTGCTCCAGGGCGACGCCGTGCTCGCTGACGGCAATCACCCGGGCGCTGAAAGCGTTCTGGTAAGGCGCGCTGTCAAACAGCGCCAGGGTTTCCATGGTGTGCACAGACATCTTCAACCTCCGACGATCAATGGGCTGGCTTGCAACAGGTGACGCACCATTGCACTCAAGCCAGGGGGGGAGAGCAGGGTGATTTCAAATTCCGGCCCGCTGACTTTCAGGTTCAGCGGCAGGCGTGGCAGTTGCTCGCCGACATCCAGGCGCCGCAGGCGAAATTGCAGGTGGTGACGTTCCTTGACCGTGGGTTCCAGCATCAGGCCCGGTAACGGGTGAAAGTCGGCGTCCAGCACCGTGACCTTGTGGCTGGCGTTGACCTCGCCGACCACGTGCAGGCGTTCCTCCAGGGCGAAGGCGCCGAGGTAGTTGCTGTGGTCGGACTCGGTGTTTTTTTGCAACTGAATCTGGTTGACGACTTTGACTTTGGTGCCGGCCGGCACGTCCTGGGTGATGACGCAGGACGGGCTGATAAACACGTTGTCGCCGATCAGCACATAGCCCAGCACGCGGGCGCCGGAACCGACTTCGACGTTGTTGCCCAGGCGCGGGTGGCGCTTGCCGTCCGGGTTGTTGGCGATACCCCGGGCGCCGAGGGTGACGCCGCAGAGGATGTAGCAGTCGTTGCCGATCTCGCAGGTTTCGCCAATGACCGTGCCGTAGCCGTGGTCGAGCACAAAGCGTCGGCCGATGCGCGCCGCCGGGTGAATCTCGGCGCCGGAGAGGATTTTGCCCTGGTTGCTGAGCTTGAGCGCCATGCGCGAAAACACGCCGTTGATCTGATCGGGGAAATTCCACACAAGGTGCGCCAGGCGATAAAACAGCACCGCCTTGAACGAGGCGTACGACTCCAGAATCAACTCGCCGCGCCCGCGTGAGGCCGGGTCGCGGTAGGCATAGGCGATCAAGTCCTCGGCCACCGCCTGGGCGGCGTTCTGGATCAGTGGCGCCAAATGCGGTTCGAGCTGCTTCATCTGCGCAGGTGTCAGGGTCTTGATGAGATGGGTGATCAACTCATCGTGCAGCTGTTGCATGTCGATAAAGCCCCCCATGGAGGCACCCCCGCAATCTGGTCTGTTGGAGAAGTGGTTATTCGAAATTTGGCAGGTAGCTGTCGGCATTGTCGTAGACCATGGTCAGCACCACCGTTTCGGGCGGCAGTTCGGGGGCGAGTTGGGCGATGGCGACCATGTTGGCGGCAGACGACAAGCCGAGGCTGATGGCGTCTGTGCGCATGATGCGTTTCATCATGTCGATGCACGCCTGGCGCGACACCTTGAGCATGCCGTCGATCACCTCCAGGTTCAGAATGCTCGGGATCAAGCCAATCGACAGGCCCTGAATGTAATGCGGTGCGTGCCTGTTTTTCAGCAGGTCGCATTCCTCCGGTTCCACGCCCATGACACGCAGGGCTGGCCAAG
This sequence comes from Pseudomonas sp. AMR01, assembly GCF_041946035.1. NCBI lineage: Bacteria > Pseudomonadati > Pseudomonadota > Gammaproteobacteria > Pseudomonadales > Pseudomonadaceae > Pseudomonas > Pseudomonas sp. AMR01. Next base: position 35,388 of record NZ_JAUTYR010000012.1, on the reverse strand, counting down.
TTTTTTTCAGGGTTTCGCCGATGCCGGTGATATGCCCGCCGGTGCCGATGCCGCTGACCAAATAGTCCACGCGCAAGTCACCAAAGGCGCGGAGGATTTCCGGCGCGGTGGTGTCGCGGTGGGTTTGTGGATTGGCGCCGTTGCGTTGCTGGTTGAGCATCACGAAGTTGGGGTTTTCCAGCTGTAGCTCCATGCATTTTTCGCCATGGGAGTTGTTGCCCAGGCGGCTGTCCGACAGCACCACCTTGGCGCCGTACAGGCGCAGCAGCTTCTGTTTTTCGGGGCTGTAATTGTCGGGAATCACCAGCACCACTTTGTAGCCGAGCACGTTGCCGGCCATCACAAGGCCAATGCCGGTGTTACCACCGCTGGGCTCGATGATGGTTTGCCCGGAATCACGGATCAGCACGCCGCGTCGCTCGGCGTCGAGGATCATGCCCAAGGCGATGCGCGCCTTGTGGCTGCCGCCGGGGTTGAGGGATTCAAGCTTGGCATAGACCTCGATGCCGAGGTCTTCGGAAAACTGCGCGAGGCGCACGATCGGTGTTTGGCCGATCACCTCGAGAATGGAGTTATGCAACATCAGTCAGCCCCCGGCTCAATACAACGGCATGTCGGGTTCGACGTCACGAACCCAATGTTTCATGCCGCCCTGCAGGACCTTGGTGTTGGCAAAGCCGGCGGCGAGCAAGGTGCTGGCGGCCTGTTCGGCGCGGGTGCCGGCGTAGCAGATCAGGTAGTGAGTGTTGTCGCGACTGAGGCTGTCGAGTTGCCCATCCAGCTCGGCAAGGGGGATATGCACCACGCCCGGTAATTTGCACACCTCCAGCTCGCTGGCGTCGCGCACATCCACTAGCACATCGGCGCTGCGGTGGTGTTCGAGCAGTTGTTTGAGTACGCGCGGCTTGATGTAGCGTTCCTCGGCGAGGGACGGCTGGCTCGGTACGGCATCTGCGCAGACTGCCGGTGCCAGGGTTTCACTGTGGCGCAATTCCGAGCAGCAGGGGCAGTCGGCGCGGCGCTTGAAGCGAATTTCACTGAATTTCATCGCCAGCGCATCGAAGCGCATCAAGCGGCCGGACAAGGGCTCGCCAATGCCGATCAGCAGTTTTATGGCTTCGGTGGCCTGGATCATCCCGATCACGCCCGGCAGTACGCCGATCACGCCGCCGGCGCTGCAATTGGGTGCCAGTTCAGCTGGCGGCGGTGAGGGGAACAGGCAGCGGTAGCACGGCCCACTTTTATAATTGAGGACGCTGATCTGCCCGTCGAAACGGTAGATCGCGCCGTAGACCAAGGGTTTGCCGAGTCTCACGCAGGCATCGTTGACCAGGTAGCGCGTGTCGAAATTGTCGGTGCCATCGATCACCAAATCGTAGGCGCCCACCAGTTCCAGGGCGTTGTCTGCGTTCAGGGCGGTGTCGTGGGCGTTGATCTGGATATGGCTGTTGAGGTCTTGCAGGCGCCGCTTGGCCGATTCGACCTTGGGCATGCCCAGCGTGCTGTTGCCGTGCACGATCTGGCGTTGCAGGTTGCTGCTTTCCACCACATCAAAATCCACCAGGCCCAGGGTGCCGATGCCGGCTGCCGCGAGGTACAGGCTGATGGGCGAGCCCAGGCCGCCGGTGCCGATGATCAGTACCTTGGCTTTCTTGAGGTTCAATTGGCCTTCGCGGCCTACGCCGGGCAGGGTGATGTGGCGCACATAACGCTGTACTTCCTCGTTACTGAGGGCATCCACGTCCATGCCGCCGGAAGTGGCGAGCAGCACTTCGATGTTGGCTTTTTCAGGCAACGGCTCGTCAGCGTCGATCAGTTCCTCTTCGGCAGTGAACAGGAAGTGTTCCTTGAGCTGGTTGTTCTTCTCGTGAAACAAGTGCGGGCGCAGCTGCGGGTGGTTGTTGCAGAGGTTTTCAATGACTTCGCGCAATGTCGATCCGGTGCCCTCAAGGGTGGATTCCGGCAGCTTGGCCACGCGAACCAGAATGTCTGGGAAAGAGACAGCGTTCATGGACAACTCCGTGTGCAGGTCGTTGAAAGGGTTAAGGGCGAAATGCTTGCCGTCCCAGGCAAACAGCTTTGAACCGAGGGCCTGGCCCTGGCGAACATCCACCACCAGATAGCTGACGGGGTAGATCGGCTCGCCGAGGAACAGCGCCTTGTCCTGGTCTTCGTCACTGAAATAGGCGCCGACATCCGGGTGGGAGTGGTAGATCACCACCACCGGGTTGTCAGTGCGAAACGCCTTGTTCATCAGCAAGGTGTCGGCGACCGAAAACGTGTAGCCATTGGCCGCGCTGCGCGGGTACATCTCGGGATTCTTGCGGTGCAATTCATTCTGGATGTTGCTGCCCAGGTACACACTGCCGTCGGCAAAAACAAAACCACAGCATTCCTCGGGATAGCTGCGGCTGGCGTGGGCGTAGATCTGTTCCAGGACTTTTGGGCGGAGGACGTCCATGTTTCTCTCGCGTGGCTGATGGGGTGGGAGGGTCAATTTTTCTTGGCCAGGAGTTTTTCAACCGGCAACTTGGTGATCGCAAAGCCGGCCAGCAGGATGGCCGAATACAGCATCAGGTCGCGGGAAATCGACAGGCCTTCGTACCAGGCGCCGATGATCACCGCGAACACCGGGAAGATGATGAACACGAACGACAGAATGATCGGGCTCAAGCGCTTGAGCAGCATGAAGTACACGATAAACCCGCCCACCGACGCCACCAGCCCCAGGTAGAACAGCGCGCTCCAGGAGCGCAGGGTGATGTTTTCAAAGGTCGGTGTTTCAAACCACAAACCGGCCACGAACAGCATCAGCCCGGCAATGCCGATGGGCAGGGTGTTGTAGGTAATCACACTGATGGCGGTGCCTTTTTGCTTGGTAATCACATAGCACAAGGCGTGCATGACGGCGGCGGTCAGAATTGCCAGCACCCCGAAGAATTCGGCGTGGTCCAGGTGCAGACCCTGGCTCTTGATGATCATGTAAAGGCTGCCAAAACCGATGCCGATGCCGACCACTTGGGAGAAGTAAATGCGCTCACGCAGGAACAGCGCGGAGAAAATCAGAATGAATACCGGCATGCAGCTGAACAGCAAAGCGGTGAGGCCAGAGGAGACGTGCATCTCGCCGTAGTTGAGCAGGTAGTAGGGAACGCTGAAGTAGGACAGGGTCACGAAGACAAAGAACCAGCGGCTTTCGCGCGGAAACAGGATCGGCTCGCGGCGCACCAGGGCAAAACACAGAAACAGCGGGAAGGCGATCAGGAAGCGCAGGCCCGCGGAGGTGAGCGGCGGCACGCTTTCGACGGCGATTTTGATGCCCAGCCAAGTGGTGCCCCAGCTTAGGCACACAATCAGAAACATCACGCTGGTGACCAGCCCGGCCAACCACTGTTTCTGAGTTTTTGTTTTTGTTGTGTTTTCGAGAACGGCGGACATTGGCATCGTTTATTGCTTCCCTGAGCCGGAATTGAACTCTATATTGACTGTGTATTAAGTGGTTTCATCCGGTGATTGAACCCGTAAAAACACACTATTAGGGCCAAAGATGACTGTCAAAACAAATATTGACATGGTGTCAATTATGCGTGAGGGGTTGTCCAACGGGCAGGGCGTGAAGTACAAGCGCCTGTCCGATGTCATGGAAAGGGGCATCCTTGAAGGCTTGATTGAACCGGGAAGAAAACTGCCGCCCCATCGGGTGCTTTCCGACAACCTGGGTGTGACCATTGGCACCATCAGCCGGGCTTATGGCGAATTGGAACGCCTGGGGTTGGTTGTTGCGCGGGTAGGTGACGGAACATTCGTGCGCAAACGTGGGATGGAGCGCCAGCGTGATGAAGGCTTTCGCAACGTCAGCGAGGAGCCACGCCAATACTTCGACATGAGCCGCAACATGCATATTCCTGGGCAGGAGACGGTGTTTCTCGCCCAGAGCTTCCAAACCCTGTCGACCAACGCCAAATTTCTTCAGGACATCAGCGCCTACACCCCGGACGCCGGGTTGCCGCGTTACCGCGAAGCCGGGGCGCAATGGCTGGTGCAGCGCGATTTTCATCCGATTCCCGAACAGGTCATCTGCGTCAATGGCGGCCAGCACGGGTTGCTTTGCGCAATGATGGCGCTGCTGCGCGCGGGCGACACGGTGGTCACCGAACAAATGACCTACCCGGGGCTTATTACGGCGGCGCGCATGCTCGGCGTGCGGCTGATCGGCCTGGAGATGGATGACGAAGGTGTGCTGCCGGGCGCGCTGGAAGAAGTCTGTCGAAATCACCGGGTTTCGGCGCTGTACTGCACGCCGACTATTCAGAACCCGACGACGGCGGTGCTATCGATCCCGCGCCGGGAAGCTCTGGTCAAAGTGTGTCGCGAGCACAATCTGCTGATTCTTGAAGACGAAGCCCACGGCGTGTTGGTGGAAGACCGGCCACCGCCCCTGAGTTATTTCGCTCCCGAACGTACGATTTTGATCAGCAGCCTGAGCAAGGCGGTGTCGGCCGGGTTGCGCGTGGGTTACGTGCACGCGCCGCCGGCGCTGGTCAGCCGTATTTCCGCAGCGCTGCGCTCGACCTGCTGGATGGCCACGCCGGTGACGCTGGAGCTGGCAACCCAGTGGATCGAAAACGGTACGGCGGAGTATTTGCTGCGTCAGCAGATCAACGAGATCAGCCGGCGTAAAGCGCTGGTGCGCGACCTGCTGGAGGGCCTGGAATACCGCACTCACCTCAACAGCCCGCACTTTTGGATTGAAGTGCCGGAGCCATGGCGTGCGTCGGAAATAGAGGCAGAGCTCAAGCAGAATAATTACTTGATCGCCACCGCCGAGGCGTTTGCGGTAGGACAGACGGCGGTGCCGCAGTTTATTCGGGCGAGTATTTGCAATACGTCGGGGGATGATCAGTTGTTGCGGGAGGGGTTTGATGCGCTGGCGACGGCGCTGGGGCAGGGGGGTGGGCGGTTTCATCTGTAGGCAGGTTTACCGCGTTATCGTTTATCGCAGGCAAGCCAGCTCCCACATTTGACTGCATTCCCGCGTAGGAACTCGGTCAACTGTGGGAGCGGGCTTGCTCGCGAAGGGGCCAGCCCGGGCAACACAATTACTTGAATCGACGCTCCACACCCTTCTCCACCAAAATCTTCGCCGAAATCTCTTCCACCGAAAAGTGCGTGGAATTGATGTGCGCAATGTTCTCGCGACGGAACAGATTTTCCACTTCGCGCACTTCGAACTCGCACTGGGCATAGCTGGAGTAGCGGCTGTTGGGCTTGCGCTCATTACGGATGGCGGTGAGGCGGTCCGGGTCGATGGTCAGGCCGAACAGCTTGTGCGAGTGGGCGCGCAGGGCGGCGGGCAGCGTCAGGTGTTCCATATCGTCTTCGGTCAACGGGTAGTTGGCCGCGCGGATGCCGAACTGCATGGCCATATAAAGGCAGGTTGGCGTTTTGCCGCAGCGGGACACGCCCACCAGGATCAAATCGGCCTTGTCGTAGTAGTGCGTGCGGGCGCCATCGTCGTTGTCGAGGGCAAAGTTCACCGCCTCGATACGCTCCATATAGTTGGAGTTGTGCCCAATGGAATGGGACTTTCCTACGGAATAAGACGAGTGTTCGCTCAACTCCTGTTCCAGCGGCGCCAGGAACGTGGAGAAGATGTCGATCATGAAACCATTGGAGGTCGCAAGGATCTCACGAATGTCTTGATTGACGATGGTGTCAAAAATGATCGGGCGCATGCCGTCTTTTTCGGCCGCCAGATTGATTTGTTGTACCATGGCCCGCGCTTTATCTACGCTGTCGATGTAGGGCCGCGTGAATTTGGCGAAGGTAATGTTTTCGAACTGCGCGAGCAGGCTTTGACCCAATGTTTCGGCCGTGATGCCGGTGCCGTCGGAGATAAAGAAAGCAGATCGTTTCATTTGAGCCCTGGGCCTTAAGCTGATGGCGAATCTTGGATATGATAGGCGCGATTTTGCCGTCCCGCAGTGGGCCGCATTCTCACTTATTTTCCAGGTCCAGGCCACAAACGCCGGAGAACGCTCCTACTGAGCCGCCGGCGTCCTGAGCTTTTCCAACACAGTTAGTGGAGAGATCACCTTGGTAGAGTACGTAGTTTCCCTCGATAAGCTCGGCGTCCATGATGTAGAGCACGTGGGGGGCAAGAACGCATCCCTCGGCGAGATGATCAGTAATCTTGCAGGCGCTGGTGTCTCGGTGCCCGGTGGTTTCGCCACCACGGCCCAGGCTTACCGCGATTTCCTCGAACTGAGCGGCCTCAATGCTCAGATCCACGCCGCGCTGGACGCTCTGGACGTCGATGACATCGCCGCCCTGACCAAGACCGGTGCCCAGATCCGCCAATGGATCATGGAAGCCGAGTTCCCCGAAAAGCTCAACGAAGAAATCCGTACCGCCTTCGCCACCCTGTCGGCGGGCAACCCTGACATGGCCGTCGCCGTGCGCTCCTCGGCCACCGCAGAAGACTTGCCGGACGCCTCTTTCGCCGGTCAGCAGGAAACCTTCCTTAACATCCGTGGCGTGGAAAACGTGATCCGTGCGGCCAAGGAAGTGTTTGCCTCGCTGTTCAACGATCGCGCGATTTCCTACCGCGTACACCAGGGTTTCGACCACAAGCTGGTGGCCTTGTCTGCCGGCGTGCAGCGCATGGTGCGGTCGGAAACCGGTACCGCCGGCGTGATGTTCACCCTGGACACCGAATCGGGCTTCCGTGACGTTGTGTTTATCACCGGCGCCTACGGCCTGGGCGAAACCGTCGTACAGGGCGCGGTCAACCCGGACGAATTCTACGTACACAAACACACCCTTGAAGCCGGTCGCCCGGCGATCCTGCGCCGCAACCTGGGCAGCAAGGCCATCAAGATGATCTACGGCGACGAGGCCAAGGCCGGTCGCTCGGTGAAAACCGTTGATGTGGACAAGGCCGAGCGCGCGCGTTTCTGCCTGAGCGACGCTGAAGTCAGCGAGCTGGCCAAACAAGCGATGATCATCGAAAAGCACTACAAGTGCCCGATGGACATCGAGTGGGCCAAAGACGGTGACGACGGCAAGCTGTACATCGTGCAGGCTCGCCCCGAAACCGTGAAGAGCCGCACTTCGGCCAACGTCATGGAGCGCTACCTGTTGAAAGAAACCGGCACGGTGCTGGTGGAAGGCCGTGCCATCGGCCAGCGCATTGGCGCCGGCAAGGTGCGGATCATCAAGGACGTGTCGGAAATGGACAAGGTCCAGCCAGGCGACGTGCTGGTGTCCGACATGACCGACCCGGACTGGGAACCGGTGATGAAGCGCGCCAGTGCCATCGTCACCAACCGTGGCGGGCGTACCTGCCACGCGGCGATCATCGCCCGTGAGCTGGGGATTCCAGCGGTGGTTGGTTGCGGCAATGCCACCCAGCTGTTGAAAGACGGCCAGGGTGTGACGGTTTCCTGCGCCGAAGGCGATACCGGTTTCATCTTTGAAGGCGAGCTGGGCTTCGACATCAAGCAGAACTCCGTCGACGCCATGCCCGACCTGCCGTTCAAGATCATGATGAACGTCGGCAACCCTGACCGCGCCTTTGATTTTGCGCAGTTGCCGAACGCCGGTGTGGGCCTGGCCCGACTGGAGTTCATCATCAACCGCATGATCGGCGTGCATCCAAAAGCCCTGCTGAACTACGACGGTCTGCCGCTGGAAATCAAGGAAAGCGTCGACAAGCGCATCGCCGGCTACAACGACCCGGTGGGCTTCTACGTCGAGAAGCTGGTGGAAGGCATCAGCACCCTGGCGGCGGCGTTCTATCCGAAAAAGGTCATCGTGCGGCTGTCGGACTTCAAGTCCAACGAATACGCCAACCTGATCGGCGGCAAGCTGTACGAACCGGAAGAAGAAAACCCGATGCTGGGCTTCCGTGGCGCCTCGCGTTACATCAGCGAATCGTTCCGTGACTGCTTCGAACTCGAGTGCCGCGCCCTCAAGCGCGTGCGTAACGAGATGGGCCTGACCAACGTCGAGATCATGGTGCCCTTCGTGCGTACCCTGGGCGAGGCGAGCCAAGTGGTCGACCTGTTGGCTGAAAATGGCTTGAGCCGTGGCGAGAACGGCCTGCGCGTGATCATGATGTGCGAGTTGCCGTCCAACGCGATTCTGGCCGAAGAGTTCCTCGAATTCTTCGACGGTTTCTCCATTGGCTCCAACGACCTGACCCAGCTGACCCTGGGCCTGGACCGTGACTCCGGGATCATCGCCCACCTGTTCGACGAGCGTAACCCTGCGGTCAAGAAGCTGTTGTCCAACGCCATCCAGGCCTGTAACAAGGCCGGCAAGTACATCGGCATCTGCGGCCAGGGCCCTTCCGACCACCCGGACCTGGCCCGATGGCTGATGGAGCAGGGCATCGAAAGCGTCTCGCTGAACCCCGATTCTGTGCTGGAAACCTGGTTCTTCCTGGCGGAAGGCCAAGCGCCGGCCTAAGGCCGAAACGTCAAAAGTGCCGGTCACTCGTTGAGGGTGACCGGCATTCTTATCTGTGCAGGGCGGACCTCCTTCCGGACGTCGCCCTTTTTTGTGCAAGAACATTATGCAAAGCAGCAGCAACCTGTTTCCCGTCGCCCTGATCAGCGCTGAACGTCGTGGCGACCTGAGTGAAGACGTGTACCGCCTCAAACCCGGCAACAGTCCCGACGGCACCGTCGAACTGGCCGTGACCCGCTTGGGCCGTGCCGATGTCCCGGAAAACCGGGGCACGCCGGTGATTTTGTTGCACGGTAGTTTTTCCAATCGACGCTTTTGGTATTCACCCAAGGGCATCGGGCTGGGCGCCTACCTGGCACGCCAGGGTTTTGATGTATGGATACCTGAGATGCGCGGCCACGGCCTGTCCAAGCGCAATCAAACCTACGTCAAAAATCGCGTGGCGGACTACGCGCGCTACGATTTGCCGGCGATTGGCGACTTTGTGCGTGAGCAGAGCGGGCAGGTCCCCCATTGGGTGGGCCATTCACTTGGCGCGACGACTTTGGCAGCAGCCCTCGGCGGCCAGCACCTCGGCGCGCCGTCGGTGGCGTCTGTGGCGCTGTTTGGCTGTCAGGTCAGTCGCACCCATTGGCCATTGAAAATTCCGCCGGTGGAGTGGGGCAGTCGTTTGCTGCTCAAGCGCTTTGCCCAAGTGTCTGGGCCACGGTTCAAACGTGGCCCCGAGGATGAGCCAGCCGGCGTGATGATTGAAGCTATGCGCTGGAATGGCCTGTTCGGCCGTTTTGGCGACGCTGAGCGTGACTGGTGGAAAGGCCTGGCCGAAGTCGACGTGCCGCTATTGGCAGTCAGCGCGGCCGCAGACACGCAGGATCCGGATTGGGCGTGCCGCAAGCTGTTTGAGCAAGTCGGCTCCGAACATCGCCAGTACCTGTGCCTGGGCCGCCAGCAGGGTTTTACCGGGGATTTCGGGCATGTCGAGATGTTAGTCAGTAAAGCCGCAGCGGCTGAAGTGTGGCCGCTGGTGGAACAGTGGTTGAAGGATCCGCTGACACCTTTATTTGGGGCGCAGTCCGAAGTGGCCGCCGTGCTTTGACAGAAGGCTCTGCCAAGGGCGTTTCACTCGTGCGTGGTTGCGGCTAAGATATGACGCGTTAAACGCTTCTGGTCATATTCAGTCGCGCAGTGGCTATTGCGTTGCGGCGACGCGGGTGGGATGTTCCACACCCGCATCGCCCGGCGCTTCTTTCGAAAGACACTTCTTTGACCCAAAGGAATTTTTCAATGAACCATTACGTGACCCCCGACTTGTGCGACGCCTACCCGGACCTGGTGCAGGTGCTCGAGCCGATGTTCAGCAATTTCGGCGGCCGAGATTCCTTCGGCGGCGAAATCGTCACCATTAAATGCTTCGAAGATAATTCCCTGGTCAAGGAACAGGCCGACCAGCCGGGCGCCGGCAAGGTGCTGGTAGTCGATGGCGGTGGTTCACTGCGCCGCGCGCTGCTAGGTGACATGATCGCCGAGAAAGCCGCCAAAAATGGTTGGGAAGGGCTGGTGATCTACGGCTGCATCCGTGATGTCGATGTCATCGCCCAGACCGATCTGGGGGTGCAGGCACTGGCCAGCCACCCGATGAAAACCGACAAGCGCGGGATCGGCGACTTGAACGTGGTGGTGACCTTCGCAGGCGTGACGTTCCGCCCGGGTGAATATGTTTACGCCGACAATAATGGCGTGATCGTATCGCCCAGCCCGCTGAAAATGCCTGAATAAACCGCAATAGCCGACAGGGGTGAGGATGTTCGAGGAAGAAAACGCGCAATGGGGGTTGGTGCATGCCCTGGTGCTGGACGGTAAAGGCGGTGCGCGTTCGATTGCCCGGACTGAGCTCGACGACTTGCAACTGCAGCCTCAGGAAAGCCTGTGGCTGCATTGGGATCGCAGCCATCCGCAAACCCAGACCTGGCTGCGTAAATCCAGCGGTTTGAGCGAGTTCGCCTGTGACTTGCTGCTGGAGGAAAACACCCGCCCGCGCCTGTTGCCGTTGCCGGATGCCGAATTGCTGCTGTTCCTGCGCGGGGTCAACCTCAACCCCGGTGCCGAACCGGAAGACATGGTGTCGGTACGCATCTTTGCAGCTGCCAGTCGCGTGATTTCCTTGCGCCTGCGCCCATTGCGCGCCACAGATGAGCTGCTGGTGCAGCTGGCGGAAGGCAAGGGTCCAAAAACTGCGTCTGAACTCATCCTTTATATGGCTCAGTACCTGACCAATAAAGTGCAGGATCTGGTAACTGACTTGTCCGAAATCGTCGATTCCGAAGAAGAAAAACTCGACGCCGACGAACGGTATACCCCGGAACACGGCAACGTTTTGCAGATCCGTCGGCGAGCCGCCGGTCTCAAGCGTTTTCTCGCCCCGCAGCGGGATATTTTTGCGCAACTGACGCGCATCAAATTGCCGTGGTTCTGTGACGACGATGCCGACTACTGGAACGAATTGAACAACAGCCTGACGCGCTACCTGGAAGAGCTTGAGTTGACCCGGGAGCGCGTGGGGCTGGTACTTGAGGCCGAAGACCGGCGGCTGAGCGTACGCATGAATCGCACGATGTATCGGTTCGGGATCATCACCGGGATCTTCCTGCCGATGAGCTTTTTAACAGGCCTGCTGGGTATCAATGTGGGCGGTATTCCGTTCTCCTCCAGCCCCTACGGATTCTTGATTGCCTGCCTGATGATGGTGGCTGTCGCCACCGGGCAATGGTGGCTATTTCGACGATTACGCTGGGTTTGAGCTGAATATGACCTGAACGCAGAAAGGGTCTTATGTGACCCCAGGAATTTTACCCTCGTCTTTTAATTCACTTGCGAGAGGTCTTTATGCACGATCCGTTCGAACAGTCTTTGCGTGACATGCTCAATGCTTCGCCGTCCAACCGTGACGACGACGCTTGCCTGGGTCGCGTGTTGAAAACCGCCAACCGTCAGGTTGGGGCGGGGGATTTGTTCGGCCTGCTCGGGCGTTGGGTACCGGCGTTGATGATGGCCCTGAACAATGGTTCGGCCCACGTATCACCGGTTTCCCGTCGTAAACCTCTCGCACGCACTGCTGATAAGGCTGATTGAATATGGAACTTGATCTCTGGACCCAGAGCCTGGTCACGGCGATGACCGCATTGTGGACCAAGGTGGCGAATTTCATTCCCAACCTGTTTGGTGCCCTGGTATTGGTGTTGCTGGGCTTTGTCGTGGCCAAGCTGCTCGACACGTTGCTGTCCAAATTACTCGCAAAACTCGGGCTCGATCGTTTGATGGCAGGCACTGGCCTGACCAAGCTATTGGGCCGCGCAGGCCTGCAGGTGCCGATCTCGACCCTGATCGGCAAGATCGTTTATTGGTTCGTTTTACTTATTTTTCTGGTTTCTGCGGCTCAGTCACTTGGCCTTGAGCGAGTTTCAGCTACGCTCGACATGCTGGCACTGTATTTGCCGAAAGTCTTCGGCGGCGCGCTGGTGTTGCTGGTAGGCGTTTTACTCGCGCAATTGGCCAACGGGCTGGTTCGCGGGGCAGCCGAAGGCGTGGGGCTGGACTACGCTGCGGGCTTGGGGCGAATTGCCCAGGGCCTGGTTATTATCATTAGTATTTCTGTCGCGATCAGCCAGTTGGAGGTCAAAACCGACCTGCTCAACCACGTGATTGTGATTGTTTTGATTACCGTTGGTCTGGCAGTTGCGCTGGCCATGGGGTTGGGAAGCCGGGAAATTGCCGGTCAGATTCTTGCGGGAATCTACGTGCGTGAGTTGTATCAGGTTGGGCAACAGGTGCGTGTGGGCGAGGTCGAAGGGCAAATCGAGGAGATAGGCACAGTCAAGACGACAGTGCTGACCGATGACGGTGATCTGGTATCGCTGTCCAACCGGATTCTCCTCGAGCAGCAGGTCAGTAGCCGCTAACCCGGCAAACCCTGCTAATGTACGCCGCCGCAAACCCGGCTTCCCGGGTTGTAGCGGACATTGACCTGACTGTCGGCACGACTTGTTTTGAATAAAGCCCAAACGCTGTCTACGCGCTACGACCCCCGTGAGCTCTCTGATGAGGAGTTGGTCGCGCGCGCGCACACGGAGCTGTTTCACGTAACACGCGCGTACGAAGAATTGATGCGCAGATATCAACGCACTCTGTTCAACGTTTGTTCAAGGTACTTGGGGAACGATAGAGATGCGGACGATGTCTGTCAGGAAGTGATGCTCAAGGTGCTTTACGGGCTGAAGAACTTCGAGGGAAAATCGAAGTTCAAGACTTGGCTCTACAGCATCACGTACAACGAGTGCATCACGCAGTATCGGAAGGAACGGCGAAAGCGTCGCTTGATGGACGCTTTGAGTCTGGACCCCCTTGAGGAAGTGGCGGAAGAAAAAGCGCCGGCACCCGAGGAAAAGGGCGGACTTGATCGCTGGCTGGTGCATGTGAATCCGATTGACCGTGAAATTCTGGTGCTACGATTTGTCGCAGAGCTGGAGTTTCAGGAAATTGCTGACATCATGCACATGGGTTTGAGTGCTACAAAAATGCGTTACAAACGCGCTCTTGATAAATTACGTGAGAAATTTGCAGGCGAGACTGAAACTTAGTGCGTAGCAAATATCTCTTACGTGTAGGCAAGTTCTGTTAGACTTGTCGCCGAGTTGTCCCCCGGTTTGTGGGACTGCTTTACAATCACCAGATGGGGATTTAACGGATGAAACTGAAAAACACCTTGGGCTTGGCCATTGGTTCTCTTATTGCCGCTACTTCTTTCGGCGTTCTGGCACAAGGCCAAGGCGCAGTTGAAGGCGAGCTGTTCTACAAGAAGCAGTACAACGATAGCGTTAAGCACATCGAAGACGGCTTCAACCCAGGCGCACGCATTGGTTACTTCTTGACCGACGACCTTGAGCTGAACCTGTCGTACGACAAGACTAACCACACCCGTTCGAACGACGGTACTGGCAGCCAGAAAATCAAAGGCGACACCGGCAGCCTGGTAGGTACCTACCACTTCGGTCAAGCTGGCGTCGACTCCCTGCGTCCATACGTAGAAGGCGGTTTCGGCCACCAGAGCCGTGGCAACGTACAGGCTGACGGCCACAGCGGTCGCGATCAGTCGACCCTGGCTATCGTTGGTACTGGTGTGAAGTACTACTTCACCAACAACCTGTACGCTCGTGCCGGTGTTGAAGCTGACTACGCAATGGACAACGGCAAGTGGGATTACTCCGCACTGGTCGGCCTGGGCGTAAACTTCGGCGGTAACGCTGGCGCAGCTGCTCCAGCTCCTACCCCAGCACCAGCTCCAGAGCCAACTCCAGAGCCAGAAGCTCCAGTTGCTCAGGTTGTTCGTGTTGAGCTGGACGTGAAGTTCGACTTCGACAAGTCGGTTGTTAAGCCTAACAGCTACGGCGACGTGAAAAACCTGGCCGACTTCATGGCTCAGTACCCAGCTACCAACGTAGAAGTTGCTGGTCACACTGACTCCATCGGTCCAGACGCCTACAACCAGAAGCTGTCCCAGCGTCGTGCTGACGCTGTTAAGCAAGTCCTGGTTAAAGACGGCGTTGCTCCTAGCCGTATCACCTCCGTAGGTTACGGCGAATCCCGCCCAGTTGCTGATAACGCAACTGAAGCTGGTCGCGCTGTTAACCGTCGCGTAGAAGCGTCGGTTGAAGCTACCGCTCAGTAATTACTGAGTTGTAGAAAAAAGCCCGGCTTAGGCCGGGCTTTTTTTCGCCTGAAATTTGCCTCAGGCGCTGGCTGACACGGCAACACACGCCGCCTGTGCATGGGCTGCAACGCTGCCGATCACCAAAATCGCCGGGCTCTTCAACGCAAACGCCTGCGCATCTATCTGCATTTGCTCCAGCGTGCTGCGACACTCTCGCTGCTGAGGCAGTGACGCATTTTCGATCATGGCCACCGGCATATCCCCGGCCATTCCCCCGTCCAACAGTTGTTGGCGAATTTCCTCCAGCTTGGCCACACCCATATAAACCACCAACGTCGTGCCGCCCGCTGCGAGTGCGCGCCAATTCAGGCTGCTGTCGTCCTGGGTGTGCGCCGTCACCAGCGTTACGCCACGGCTGACACCGCGCAGGGTCAATGGAATATCGCAGTTCGTCGCGCCAGCCAGGCCAGCGGTAATCCCGTTGACCAGCTCTACCTCAATGCCGCGTTCGCGCAGCCACATCGCTTCTTCGCCGCCTCTGCCGAAAATGCACGGGTCGCCGCCTTTGAGCCGCACCACGCACTTGCCTTGGCGGGCATAGCGCAGGATCAAACGGTGGATGAAATCCTGCGGTGTCGAACGGCAGCCACCGCGTTTACCCACGGTGATTACCCGCGCCAGTGCGCAGTGTTCCAGCACCGCCGGGTTGACCAGATCATCGATCAGCACCACATCCGCCTCGTGCATCCCGCGCACCGCCTTGAGGGTCAGCAGTTCCGGATCACCGGGGCCAGCGCCCACCAACCACACTTTTGCGCTCATGTTTTTCTCCTCACACATTTATTGCGATTGGCTGCGCGTTGCCTGCCAAAAGACGTTTGATTTCCGGCACACAGGAGCCACATTGCGTGCCGCACCCCAGCGTGTGTTTGAGTCCATCCAGGTCAAGGCCGCGGCCAATGCCCGCGCACACCGCGTTTTCGCTGACATTCTTACAGTTGCACAGGATTTTGCTGCTCACCGCCACACCTCCCGGCGGCGCACTCAACGGCGCCAACAGCCAGCGGCGCAGGGTGTCGTCAGCGCGGCCTTCCAGCCACAGGCTCTGCAGCCAGTGCCGCGCGAGGGTTTCACCGGCCAGTCGCAGGGCAGTGATGCGGCCTTTCTCGATCCTCACGCGTTTGCCAATTGAGCGACGCGGGTCGTCGTAAGCCATCACTGGGCCGTCGTTGAGGCCCAGCAATTCATCGATTCGGGTCAGCAGTTGCAAATCAGGTGCTTCGGTATGCGCCGCACGTATCAGCAAGGCGGGCCGTTCACGCCCGGCGAGGCTCAAGCTGACGTAGGAGAAGCCTTCACACAGCGGGCGCAGCGCTTCAAAGTGTTGCTGAATGTTTCCTTCGATCAACGCAAACAGCTGCCACGGCAGTTGCACGGCTTCTAAACGGACACCGCTGTGCTTGAGTTCCGGTTGCTTCGACAAAGGGTCAAACGCAGGCTGGGTCAGCACATTGACGCCGCCCTTGAGAAAGCGATCGCCCCAATGCATGGGCAGAAACGCCTGGCCGGGGCGCACGCTGTCATCACTGCTGACGGCAACAATGACAGTGCCGCGACGGCTCTTTAGATTGACCAAGTCGCCGTCCTTGAAACGATGGCGGCGCAATTCATCCGGGTGCAGGCTCAACAGCGCTTCACTGACATGCCCGAACAATTGCGCTGCCGTGCCCGTGCGGCTCATGCCATGCCATTGGTCACGCAGGCGCCCGGTGATCAAGGTCAGCGGGAAGCGCGCGTCACGCTGCTCCTTGGCGGCGCGGTAAGGGTCGGCGATAAAGTGCGCGCGGCCGCTATCGGTCGGGAATACGCCATTGGTGTACAAGCGCGGCGTCCCGGACTGCGCGCCCACAGGAAATGGCCATTGTTGTGGCCCGATCTGGTCAAGCAGTGCATGGCTGATGCCCGACAAGTCAAGGTCACGCCCGCGTGTCAGTACCTTGTACTCATCAAAGATCTGCGCCGATGTCTCAAAGGCGAACAGGCTGGCCTGACCTGAGCGCAGGCGTTTCTCCATACGCTGTGCGAAATCCACGGTAATCGCCCAGTCCGGTCGTGCTTCTCCCGGTGGGAGGATGGCGGGACGCACGTGGGAAATTCGACGTTCGGAATTGGTCACCGTGCCTTCTTTTTCCCCCCAACTGGCGGCGGGCAACAGCAGGTCGGCATAGGCAGCGGTTTCCGTGGTGCGAAAAGCCTCCTGCAATACGACAAAAGGGCACGCCGCCAACGCCGCGCGCACGTTGTTCTGGTCCGGCAATGATTGCGCGGGGTTGGTACAGGCAATCCACAGCGCCTTGATTTTGCCCGCCTGTACCTGCTCAAACAGTTCAATGGCGGTCAGCCCGGTGGGCGCCGGCAACGATTCAACGCCCCAGTAGTTCGCGACTTGCGCCCGATGTTCAGGGTTGGACGCTTCGCGATGACCCGGCAGCAAATTCGACAGGCTCCCGGTCTCGCGCCCGCCCATGGCATTGGGCTGGCCGGTCAGGGAAAACGGCCCGCATCCGGGTCGGCCTATGGTGCCGGTGGCCAGGTGCAAATTGATCAGCGCGCTGTTTTTCGCGCTGCCGGCGGTCGATTGGTTCAGCCCCATGCACCACAACGACAGAAAACTGCTGGAGGTGCCGAGCCATTCCGCACACAGGCGCAGTTGCTCGACGCTGATCCCGCACAGCTGCGTCACCATCTGCGGCGTGTAGTCATGCACCAAACGTTTCAGTTCAGCCAAGCCTTCGGTGTGCGCCTGGACAAACGCGCGGTCGATCCAGCCTTCCCACAGCAACAGGTGCAAAATCCCGTGGAACAACGCCACGTCCGTCCCCGGCAAAATCGCCAGGTGCAGGTCAGCCAAATCGCAGGTGTCTGTACGCCGTGGATCAATCACCACCACTTTCATCTGTGGGCGGCGTGCCTTGGCTTCTTCCAGGCGTCGGAATAATACCGGGTGGGCGTAGGCCATGTTGCTGCCGACAATCATCACGCAGTCGCTGGTGTCCAGGTCTTCATAGCTGCATGGCGGTGCATCGGCCCCCAGGCTTCGCTTGTAACCGACCACCGCCGAGGACATGCACAGCCGCGAGTTGCTATCGATATTGTTGGTACCCACCAAACCCCGCGCCAGCTTGTTGAAGCTGTAATAGTCCTCGGTGAGCAATTGCCCGGAGATATAGAACGCCACGCTGTCCGGCCCGTGCTCGGCGATGGTCTCGGCGAACACGTTGGCGGCGTGTTCCAGGGCGGTGTCCCAATCGGTGCGGGCGCGTGCCAGGCCTTTGCCCAGGCGCAATTCCGGGTACAAGGCGCGGGCACTCAAGTCGCCGGTCAGGTGCAGGCTCGAACCTTTACTGCACAGCTTGCCAAAATTTGCCGGGTGGCTCGGGTCGCCTGTTACGCCAAGGATTTGCTCGCCGTCATGCTCGATCAGCACGCCGCAGCCCACCCCGCAATAACAACAGGTGGACGCGGTGGTCTGGCGGTTCATCAACCGGCGTCCCGCAGGGCCAGCATCACCCGGCCGTTTTCCACGCGGGCGGCATGATGATGGGCGCAGCCGATGTCCGGCGCCTGGGCCTCGCCGGAGGCCAGGTCGATCTGCCAATTGTGCAGCGGGCACGCCACGCGCTTGCCGTAAATCAAGCCTTGGGAGAGCGGGCCGCCCTTGTGCGGGCAGCGGTCGTCGAGGGCGAAAACTTCGTCGTCACTCGTACGAAATATCGCGATATCGCCTTTCGGCCCGCTGATGATGCGCGAGCCCAGCGCGTTGATTTCATCGAGGGCGCAAATATCCAACCAGTTCATGCCGGCACCTCCAGCTGTTTGACGGGGATCACATCAAATTCCTTTTTCAGCAACGGCTGTTCCAGGCGTTCCTTCCACGGGTCCTGCTCGAACGACAGCGAGAATTGCAGCCGCTCGTTAAGGGCCTGACGCCGTGCCGGGTCTTCCAGCACGGCTTTTTTGATGTGTTCCATGCCCACCCGTTGCAGGTAGTGCACGGTGCGCTCCAGGTAGAAGGCCTCTTCGCGATACAACTGCAGGAAAGCGCCGTTGTATTCGCGCACCTCTTCGGCGGTTTTCAGCTTGACGAAAAACTCCGCGACTTCGGTTTTGATCCCGCCGTTGCCGCCGATGTACATCTCCCAGCCGGAATCGACGCCGATAATGCCTACGTCCTTAATACCGGCTTCCGAGCAGTTGCGTGGGCAACCGGACACCGCGAGTTTCACCTTGTGCGGCGACCACATATTGAACAGGTCATGCTCCAGCTCAATGCCCAGTTGCGTGGAGTTCTGCGTGCCAAAGCGGCAGAACTCGCTGCCGACGCAGGTCTTCACGGTGCGGATGGATTTGCCGTAGGCATGGCCGGACGGCATGTCGAGGTCTTTCCAAACCCCCGGCAAGTCCTGCTTTTTGATGCCGAGCAAGTCGATGCGCTGGCCGCCGGTGACCTTGACCATCGGCACGTTGTATTTGTCGGCCACGTCGGCGATACGCCGCAGCTCCGAAGGATTGGTCACACCGCCCCACATCCGCGGGACTACGGAGTAGGTGCCGTCTTTCTGAATGTTGGCGTGGGCGCGTTCGTTGATCAGGCGCGATTGCGGGTCGTCTTTGGCTTCGCCGGGCCAGGTGGAGATCAGGTAGTAGTTCAGCGCCGGGCGGCAGGTGGCGCAGCCATTCGGAGTGCGCCAGTTGAGGTAGCTCATGGTGCCGGCGATGGTCAGCAGGTGCTGGTCGCGGATCGCCTGGCGGATTTGCCCGTGGTTGAGGTCGCTGCAGCCGCAGATTGCCTTTTCGCTTTTCGGTTTGACGTCGGCCGCACCGCCCACGGTGTTGATCAGGATTTGTTCCACCAAGCCTGCGCAGGAGCCGCAGGAGCTGGCGGCCTTGGTGTGTTTTTTCACATCATCGACGCTGAACAACCCGTGCTCCTGGATCGCCTTGACGATGGTGCCTTTGCACACGCCGTTGCAGCCGCAGACTTCGGCGGTGTCGGCCATGCTCATGGCCTTGTCCTGGCCTTGGTGGCCTACATCGCCTAAAGCGTTTTCGCCAAACATCAGGTGATCGCGGATCTCGCCAATGGCATGGTTCTCACGGATCTGGCGGAAATACCAACCGCCATCGGCGGTGTCGCCGTACAGGCAGGCGCCGACGAGGATGTCGTCCTTGATCACCAGTTTTTTGTACACACCGCCAATCGGATCGGAGAGGGTGATGGTTTCGGTGCCTTCGCCGCCCATGAAGTCGCCGGCGGAGAACAGGTCGATGCCGGTGACTTTCAACTTGGTCGACGTTACCGAGCCCTTGTAAGTGGCAAAGCCGAGCTGCGCGAGGTGGTTGGCGCAGACCTTGGCTTGCTCGAACAGCGGTGCCACCAAGCCATAGGCGATTCCGCGATGGCTGGCGCATTCGCCGATCGCGTAGATGCGCGGGTCATAGGTTTGCAACGTGTCGTTAACCAAAATCCCACGGTTACACGGGATGCCGGATTTTTCCGCGAGTTCGGTGTTGGGGCGGATGCCAGCGGCCATCACCACCAGGTCGGCGGGAATGATGTCGCCGTTCTTGAATTGCACCGAGCCGACCCGGCCATTGCCGGCGTCATGCAGCGCCTGGGTTTGTTCGCACAGGCGAAACACCAGGCCACGGTTTTCCAGTTCGGTTTGCAGCAATTGGCCGCTGGTTTTGTCCAGTTGCCGCTCCAGCAGCCATTCGCCGATGTGCACCACGGTCACGTGCATGCCGCGCAGCATCAGGCCGTTGGCGGCTTCCAGGCCGAGCAGGCCACCACCGATGACCACCGCGTGTTTGTGGGTTTTGGCGGTGTCGATCATCGCCTGGGTGTCGGCGATGTCGCGGTAGCCGATCACACCCTGCAACGTATTGCCGGGGATCGGCAGGATAAACGGCGTCGAACCGGTGGCGATCAGCAGGCGATCGTATTCGGCCTCGGAGCCGTCTTCGGCGGTGACGATGCGTTTGACGCGGTCGATCTTCACCACTTTGCGGTTGAGCAGCAGCTTGATGTTGTTGTCCAGGTACCAGCTCAGGTCGTTGAGCACAATCTCTTCGAATGTCTGCTCGCCTGCCAGCACCGGCGACAGCAGGATGCGGTTGTAGTTGGTGTGGGGCTCGGCGCCGAACACGGTAATGTCGTACAGGTCGCTACTCAGCTTGAGCAACTCTTCAAGGGTACGTACCCCGGCCATGCCGTTGCCGATCATTACCAATTTGAGTTTTTTCATGTCGTTCTCCGCAATGGCTCGACAAATCACGCGCAAACAAAAAAAGGCGTCCCCGCTAGCAAGCTAGCGAGGACGCCTTTGTCCCTGTCCCGTTCTCTCGGGAAGCGCGACCCTTCGTCGTTGAAGGGGCGGCTATATGTGTGTTCTTGAGTTAGCTAATGCAGTGGTTGTGCCAAGTTGCCAGGCGCCCGGATTTATTGGGTGCGCCGGTAATGGCCAGTCTTATTTCGCGCTTTAGTGGTGCAACAGCCAGTACAGCAGCACCAGATTGATCAACAAAGACGCCATCGCCAGGGTTTGCCAGACCTTCAGCGGTTCGCGCTCCAGCAACGGCTTGGGTCGCACGCTGAGCTCACGGCGGTCGGCCTGTTCCAGCACCAGCAACCATTCTTCGGCGGTTTCATAGCGCTGCGCGGGTTGCGCTGCCACGGCCCGTTCCAGGCTGAGTGGCAACCAGTCCGGCAGGTCGGGGCGGTAGCGACTGGCGCTGACAGCTTGAGTGAAGCGCGGCCGTTGGAACGCCTCGATTTCACCGTAGGGATAATGCCCGGTCAGCAGGTAATACAGAGTCACGCCTACGCTGTACAAATCCTGCTGCGCCGTAGGACGCTCGCCACCGAACGCTTCGGGCGCGATAAAACTGGGTGTGCCGGGCAACAGATGGGCGCGGTCCTCGGAGAGTCCGGGGCAGTAGGCCAGGCCGAAATCCAGCACGCGCAGTTCGCCGTCGTCGCCCAGCAGCAAATTTTCCGGCTTTATATCGCGGTGCAGAATCTGTCGCCTGTGCAGCATGCCCACCGCGCGCAGCAAACGCTCGGCGATGGATTGCCATTGCGCCAGCGGCAATGGCCCCTGATGTTGGAACAGTTGCGCGAGGGTTTGCCCGGAATATTCACGCATCACGTAGTACAAATGCTGACGCCCGCTGGCGGCATGTACTTCAGGAAACGCGCGCCCGGCCACTCGCCGCAGAAACCATTCCTCCGACAGCAACGCCTGGCCGGCTTCGCTGTCCTCGTTGCGGTTGAGGGGCAAGGTTTTCAGTAGCCAGGGTTGTTGCTGGGCATCATGTACGCGGTACAACAAGGACTGTCGGCTCTGCGCCAGCAGGCTTTGAACCTGCCAACCTTCAAAGCGTTGACCAGGCTTGAGAGGCGGCGGCAACGGCCACTGCTGTAACTGCACCAGCGCATCGCCGAGGGTGGCGGCGCCGAGTGTGTCGATGCGCACCAGCAAGGCGCTTGCATTGTCAGGGCTGCCAGCCAGGTGCGCGGCATTCACCAGCGTGTTGACCGCCACATCGAGGTCGCGTTGCTCGCGCAGGATCGCGCGGATGCTGTGATCACCAAGCGTGGCCCACACGCCATCGCTGAGCAGCAGGAAACATTCGCCGGCGCGAAGTTCACCGTCCATGAAGTCCAGCACCAGGTGTTGATCTAGGCCGAGGGCACGTTTGAGCACGTGCTGCATGCCCGGTTGCTCCCACACATGGTCTTCGGTGATGCGCTGTAACTCGTCGTCCAGCCAGCGATACACCCGGCAATCGCCGACATGCGCCAGGGTGAAGCGCTGCCCGCGAAACACCAGGGCGCTGAGAGTGGTCAGCAATGGCTGGCCACCGCCATTGGCTTGCAGCCAGCGATTTTGCGCCAGCAACAAACGCTCCAGTGCCTGGGCCACGCCCCAGGTTTGCGGCGTGGCGTAGTAGTCCAGCGCCAGCGCCTGCAAGGTCGAGCGTGCGGCCAGGCCACCGTCGGCGCACTGGCTCACGCCGTCGGCCAATGCGCACAGGTAGCCCTTGCTCGCGGCCAGTTCTGCCACGGGTGTCACCACTCGCAGCGCGTCCTGATTTTCCTCTCGAGGCCCGATGGCGCTGGCCTGAGCAATGCTCAGTTGCAGGCCCATCAGACGCGGGCAGCGGTCACGGCAGCCGAACCCCAAGTGGTTCTCCAGCGACGTTTCACGCCGTGCAAGCCGAACCAGGCCAACACGCCGAGGCTGGCAAACAACCACAGGGCCAGTTGATAACTGCCGGTGCTCTGTTTGATTGCGCCCATGCCCGCCGCCAGGGCGAAGCCGCCGATACCGCCGGCCATGCCGATCAGGCCGGTCATTACGCCGATCTCACGACGAAAACGCTGGGGTACCAGTTGGAACACTGCGCCATTGCCTGCGCCGAGGCCGAGCATGGTGCAAACGAAAAGTGCCAGTGCCGCGTAGGAACTCGGCAGGTTAAAACCCACCGCCGCGATGCAAATCGCCGCCACGCTGTACATGCCGAGCAAGGTGCGAATCCCGCCGAAGCGGTCCGCCAAGGCGCCGCCCAGTGGGCGCATCAGGCTGCCGCCGAACACGCAGGCCGCCGTGTAGTAACCGGCAGTCACCGGGCTCAGGCCGTATTGGTCGTTGAAGTAGCCGGGCAGGGCGCTCGCCAGGCCGATGAACCCGCCGAAGGTCACGCTGTAGAAGAACATGAACCACCAGCTATCGCGGTCGCCCAGCGCCTTGAAGTAGTCGGCCATGGACTTGGCTTTGGGGCGTTCCGGTGCATTGCGCGCGAGCCATGCGAAGACGATCAGGGTGATGATCAGCGGAATCAGCGCGAAGCCGAAGACATTGCTCCAGCCAAACGCTGCCGCCAGCACCGGTGCGAGCAAGGCGGCAAACACGGTGCCGGAGTTACCGGCGCCGGCGATGCCCATGGCCTTGCCTTGGTGCTCAGCCGGATACCATTGCGATGCCAGGGGCAATGCAACCGCGAACGATGCACCGGCCATCCCCAGGAACAGGCCCAGCAACAGGGCTTGCTCGTAGCTGTGAATCCCGAGTTTCCAGGCGCCGAACAGCGCCGCGATCACGATCACCTGGCCAATCAGCCCCGCAGTTTTGGGCGACAGTTTGTCGGCCAGCATCCCCATCAGAAAGCGCAGCACGGCGCCCGCCAGGATCGGCGTCGCCACGACAAGACCGCGCTGTTGAGTGGTCAGGTGCAGGTCGGCGGCGATTTGCACCGCGAGTGGGCCCAGCAGGTACCAGACCATGAAGCTCAGGTCGAAATACAGGAACGCGGCAAACAGGGTCGGGGTGTGCCCGGATTTCCAGAAGCTTGATTTCATCACGCACCTCAACGGTTGGGGTCTTATAAGAAGGCCTGGTGATGGGGTCGCCGGCTGAAGGCCGCCCCACCGGCCCCATGCGCTGGGGCCAAAACGAAAAAACGCCGCCACCGGGTTCGCGAGGGCAAACCGGATGTGCGACGTCTTTGTCGTGGAGGGGCAACCGCCGTTGGTTACCTGTGATGAATGCTTAGCAAGAGCTGAGCCAGATCAGCCCAGCAGCTCGCTCATGGCGATAATCTGCTCCGCCACCTGGATCAGTTTCTGCTGGCGGCTCATGGCCTGGCGGCGCATCAAGGTGTAGGCCTCTTCCTCGTTGCAGCTCTTCATTTTCATCAGCATGCCCTTGGCCAGTTCAATGCGCTTGCGCTCGGCGAGCTGCTGGTCGCGGGCCTGGAGCTGCGCGCGCAGAGCCTGGTCGCTCTCGAAGCGCGCCATCGCCACGTCCAGAATAGGCTGCAGACGCTGGGCCTGGATGCCTTCGACAATGTAGGCGCTGACGCCGGACTTGATCGCCTGGCGCATCACGTTCGGGTCGTGCTCGTCGGTGAACATCACAATCGGCCGGGGCTGATCGCGGCTGACCAGCACCACTTGCTCCATTACGTCGCGCCCAGGTGACTCGGTATCGATCAGGATCACATCCGGGCGCACCGTTTCGACGCGTGCAGGCAGGTCGATGGTCAGGCCTGACTCATCGATCACCTCGAAACCCGCCTCGGTCAGCGCGGCCTTCAGGCGCCCGACCTTGCGCGGGGTGTCGTTGATCAACAGGATTCGTAACATATTCGTCCTCCTGTCAGCGCAAGGCTTGGCGGCCAGCGTGGTCTGCCATGGCATGCAGCCGGAAGCTGCGGGCGTAGGCGGCGGGGTCTGTGCCGTCCCAGATTTTGCCGTCGATCAGTTGGCTGCTGCGCAGGTTGTGGCTGTCCGCCGAAACACCAACGGCTGCGGCGGCCTGGCGGTACAGGTCCAGTTGCTGCACCTGACGGGAGACGCCCAGGTAATCCGGGTCCTCGCGCAACAGACCCCAGCGCCGGAACTGGGTCATGAACCACATGCCGTCGGAAAGATACGGCAGGTTCACCTCGCCGTTGCCGAAAAAGCGCAGGGCGTGGGGGTCTTGCCAGTAGTTACCGAGGCCGTCGTCATAGGTGCCGAGCAGGCGTGGCTCGATGCAGTCCAGGGGCGCGTCGAGGTAGTCGCGGGCGCTGAGCAGTTGCGCGGTAGAGCGGCGGTTTTCCTGGCTTTCTTCGATAAAACGGCTGGCCTCAAGGATCGCCATCACCAGCACGCGGGCAGTGTTGGGGTATTGATCAACAAAAGCCTGGGTGCAGCCGAGGACCTTTTCCGGGTGATCCGGCCAGATCGCTTGGGTGGTGGCCAGGGTAAAGCCTTGATTTTGCTTTACCGCGCTGGCGCTCCACGGCTCGCCGACGCAAAAACCGTCAATGCGCCCGGCTTGCAGGTGCGCAACCATCTGCGGCGGTGGCACCACCACACTGTCCACATCCTGCAACGGATGAATGCCTTGGCTGGCCAGCCAGTAATACAGCCACATGGCGTGGGTGCCTGTGGGAAATGTCTGAGCAAAGGTGAGTTTTGTTCGGCTTTGGTGCACATGGCGATCCAGTGCTTCAGGAGTGATCACCCCCTGTTGTTGCAGGCCGTGGGACAGGTTGATGCTTTGGCCGTTCTGATTGAGGCCCATCAGCACGGCCATGTCGGAAGGTGCCACGCCGCCAATGCCCAAGTGCACGGCGTAGATCAACCCGTACAGGCTGTGGGCGGCGTCCAGTTCACCGCTGACCAGTTTGTCGCGCAGGTTGGCCCAGGACGACTGGCGCTTGAGGTTCAGCGTCAGGCCGTAGGGCTGGGCAAAGCCCTGGGTGGCGGCGACCACCAGCGATGCGCAATCGGTCAGGGCCATGAAGCCAAGGTCAAGGCTGCTTTTTTCCGGGGCGTCGCTGCCATTGACCCAGGCCAGCGGATTATTCACCGGGCTGTTGCCGACCGAATCGTTCATCAACACCTACCTTTTCTCTCAAAAAAAAGCGCCGTTTCCCAGGATGGCAGTGCAGGCCATTGCAGGATAACGACGCCTTTGTCCGTAAGCCGCGCCGACGTTGGCGCGCGCTTTGATACGGAGTCCATAGCAAGGCACATGCCACGGGCGTACAGGCGCCGTCTGCCGTCAGCTTTCCATCAAGATTGAAAGCCGACGGCCTCTCAGTATGGCCGCCTCTTAACGCCAGACTGCCAGGAACCCTAAGGTGTCTATCGATTCCCCGGCCACGATGAGTGGCCACTGGTTGTGCCAGTGGCTGCTGTGCTTAGCGTTGGTGTCGTTCAACGTTCCCGCCCTGGCCGAGCGTTACACGGCGCAGAACGAAAGCTTGCACACCTTTTTCACCGCATTATCGGTGCCCTTGGGCCTGCCCGTGGTGGTGAGCCGTGAGGTGGCGCGCAAAAGCATTTCCGGCGCGTTCGACCTGGAGACGGCGCAACAGACCCTGAAAACTGTCGCCGAGCAGCAAGGCCTGATCTGGTACAGCGACGGGCAAGCATTTTATGTGTACGACGCCGGTGAAGCGAAAAGCACAGCGGTGGGGTTGCGGCATATCTCGGTCGACAGGTTGCGCAGCTTCATGCGCCGTTCGGGGCTTGATGAATCACGCTATCCGCTTCGGGAAAACGGTGGGCGCACGTTTTACGTGTCCGGGCCGCCCAACTACGTCGATCAGGTGCTGCACCTGGCGCAACTGATGGACAAGCAGCGCACCGAAGTGCGTGTAGGCGCCCAGACGTTCGGCGTGGTGCAGGTCTTCAATACTCACGTGGCGGATCGTCAATACGCCATGGGTGACGAGAAGGTCAATGTACCGGGCATGGCCTCGATGATCGAAACCTTGTTGGCCATCGAACAAAAGGATGAAACGCAGCGGCCCCGAAGTGTGCTGGCCGACAAGAGCCTGGTGGTCATCGCTTACCCGGACTCCAACAGCTTGCTGGTCAAGGGCAAACCTGCCCAGGTCAAGGCGTTGGAGGAGTTGGTGGTCGAACTCGACAAGCCCAAGCGCGCGATTGAGGTGTCGTTATGGCGCGTGGATGTAGAGCGTGACGCGCTGCAGAAAATGGACGTGGCCTGGGCGCAGGACAGCAGCCCAACATCGTCGGCAACCCATGTGGTCGAGCCTCTGGAAGATAACCGCTTGATGGCGCAACTCATCGCGCTCGAGCGCCGCAAAAAGGCCAGGATCGTCGCGTTTCCGGTGATTCTCACCCAGGAAAATGTGCCGGCGGTGTTCCAGGATTACCACACCTTTTACCTGCCAACGTCCGAAGGTGAGGGCGGTGACCGGCAGCCGTTGCGGTATGGCACGCACGCGAGTGTGCTGCCGCGCTTTGCGCAAGCCAACCAGATCGAAATGCAGCTGACCCTTGAGGATGAACGGCAGATGGGTGGCAAACCCAAGCCAGACTCGGCGGCGGTGGGCCGAGTAGGAATCAGCACGGTCGTGCGCGTACCCCAGGGCCGCCGCCTGTGGTTGGGTGGTTTTCGCCGTGAGGATGAGGGCGCTGTTCGCGGTCGGCGTGCTGAGGTACGGCTGTTTGTGCTTCAGGCGCGAGCGGTTGGCAACGAGCCCGCGATGCTGGCCGGCGCAATCGGGCCTCCGCCTCTGACGCAGAGCCAGTATGAGCGCGTGCAACGGGCGTTCGTGCGGGAAAACCGTGAAGTTCCGGCAATGGAATGACCTTGCCTGTTGGTGGTGGCGCAAAGTCCTACGAAGTAACAGCCAAAAGCCTCGATCAAATGGGCTTTTTCCTAGCGTTGTCCGGACCTCAGGTTTTTATAGTCGCCGCGTTGGCGTATCGGCCGTTTGTGGAAGTAGGGAATTTAATGTCAGTTGTCAGATGCAGAGGTGTGTATGACCCTCGACAGTGATGGGCTGACGGCCTCACGGTGTTTTGCCGGCTGGACATTGCATGTCGATGGCCGGTTGACCGCAGAGGACGTGGATATTCAATTGCCGCCCAAGGAGTGGCACGTGCTGCGGTTGCTGTTGGCTTCCGACGGAGCATTGATGACCAAGGACCACTTGCTTGAGATGGCCTGGCCGCGTGGCGAAGTCGCCGAGGAGTCGCTCACCCGCTGCATTTATGCACTGCGCAAGCACCTCAAGAAAGACAAGGGGTTTATCAAGACGATCTATGGCCGGGGCTATCGCTTTACCTGTGCCGTGAGCATTGAACGACGTGCCTCCCGCCTGGCAGGACAGGGTGGGACGCAACGCATCTGTTTGGCGTGTGGCCAGGTGAAACATGATTAAAATTCTGGGCAAAAGTGTGCTGTTGAGTGTGCTGCTGAGCGGCCATCAGGTGTGGGCCAGTTGTTGGGATGAAGTGGCTCGCCGTTATGACATCGAACCGGAGTTGCTGCAGGCCATCGCAGCGGTTGAGTCGGGTTACCAGGCGGACTTGACGAACTCGGGCAATAGCGATGGCTCGCGGGATATTGGCCTGATGCAGATCAACAGCATGCATCTGCCGCGCCTGGCCAGGCAGGGTATTACCGAGCAGCGACTGCTGCGTGAGCCGTGCCTGTCGGTGGAAGTGGGCGCTTCGATTCTTGCCGAATTCATCCAGCGTTTCGGATACAACTGGACCGCCGTGGGTTCCTACAATGCAGGGGCTTCACCTGACCGTCAGGCGCTGCGCCTGCGTTACGCAGAAAAAATCTGGGCGCGCTATGAAGCACTGGTTGCGCAGCGCCGCTGACGATTGGGCGGCACGCCTCGCGCCCGAGGCGCCACCCCGGCTATAATCGGCGCCACCTTTTGTCGCCATCCGAGTCTCGCCCGCCCATGTATACCTTGGCCCGCCAGCTGTTGTTCAAACTCTCCCCGGAAACTTCCCACGATCTGTCCCTGGACTTGATCGGCGCAGGCGGTCGTCTGGGGCTCAATGGCCTGGTATGCAAGGCTCCGGCAAAAGTGCCGGTATCGGTAATGGGCCTCGACTTCCCCAACCCGGTCGGGCTGGCGGCGGGCCTGGACAAGAACGGCGCGGCCATCGACGGTTTTGCGCAATTGGGCTTCGGTTTTGTTGAGATCGGTACGGTGACGCCGCGTCCGCAGCCGGGCAACCCAAAGCCGCGGATCTTCCGCCTGCCGGAAGCCGAGGCGATCATCAACCGCATGGGTTTTAACAACCTGGGCGTTGATCACCTGTTGTCGCGGGTTCAGGCGGCCAAGTACACCGGCATCCTCGGCATCAATATCGGCAAGAACTTCGACACGCCGGTTGAGCGGGCCGTCGATGATTACCTGATCTGCCTGGACAAGGTCTACGCCCACGCCAGCTATGTCACTGTCAACGTCAGTTCCCCCAACACCCCGGGCCTGCGCAGCCTGCAGTTCGGCGATTCGCTCAAGCAACTGCTCGAAGCCTTGCGCCAGCGCCAGGAAGACCTGGCCGTGCGTCATGGCAAGCGCGTGCCGTTGGCCATCAAAATCGCCCCGGACATGAGTGATGAAGAAACTGTTCTGGTTGCCCAGGCGCTGGTGGATTCGGGGATGGATGCAGTCATCGCGACCAACACCACACTGAGCCGTGTTGGCGTCGAAGGCCTGGCCCATGGTGACGAAGCGGGCGGCTTGTCGGGCGCACCGGTGCGTGACCAGAGCACACATATCGTCAAGGTGCTTGCTGCCGAACTGGCAGGGCGTTTGCCGATCATCGCCGTAGGTGGCATCACCGAAGGCAAACATGCGGCCGAAAAGATCGCCGCCGGTGCCAGCCTGGTGCAGTTGTACTCGGGCTTTATCTACAAAGGCCCGGCGCTGATTCGCGAGTCGGTCGATGCAATTGCGGCCTTGCCAAAAGCCTGAGCTCACTCTGCAGGGTATTGATAAAGCAACTCCCATTAAAAAGGGCTCCCTGAAGGAGCCCCTGGGCCGAAGCCCGCCGCCCGGATGGGGCGCGCGTGGTTAAGTCATTGCCTATTCGTGTTTATGTCGGAATTAAATGCCCTTGATTAACCGACGGCGTGAAGTTCGTTGAGTCTGTGGATGCCCGCAGTGCCAGTCATACCGTCCCAGTTGTCGCCGCGTCCCTCTCGCCAGCCGTTGATCCAGGCTTGGCGTACCGACGGTAGAGTAAATGGGCAAAGCTCACGGGATTTGCCATGAACGCCATATTGATATCCGCGTAAAAATGCTCTTTCCAACGGATCACGCTTAAGTCTTCTCATAGGGTGTTTCCCTCACTTGTTGACTGTCTTGATATCCTTCGGCCTCGGGGGAGGCCGGGCAGAGTTTTTCTGCCGTTGGTGGGCTCGCTGCCGGCGTGGCGAGCCTATGTGTCGACGTCGATACGGCGTCAACCTGTGTTGAGTTCTAACCAATAGGTCACATGGATTCAATGATCGTTTTGTCATAAGCACGTAACAATAACGATGCTATAGCCATAAGCTGGGATGGCTTTTCGCCCCTTTTCATGGGCAAACCCAGCTATGATGTGCCCTGCAAAGACGATGGGTTTAATCCTTTAGTGAGAATGCCCTCCCGTTGCAGTCGGTTATTATTCGACGAAGGGTCAGAATATTTCATTTTGTTGCTTTATCTTCGTCATCAGAAAGCTTTATCTGCCCCGTCAAACAGGCTCAAGCGCCCGTTAGACGGGGTGGGACGGCACATTCGTGCCACGCGAGCACTCTTCAAGAAAAGTGCTTGATTGAAAACCGAGCCGGCGATGCGTCGCCCGTTCATTTATTGCTGAAAAGCCTGGAATGCCCCATGTCGGACCGTTTTGAACTCTTCCTCACTTGCCCCAAGGGCCTCGAAGGCCTGCTGATCGAGGAAGCCGTCGGGCTTGGCCTTGAGGAAGCCCGCGAGCACACTTCGGCTGTGCGCGGCATGGCTGACATGGAAACCGCTTACCGCTTGTGCCTTTGGTCGCGTCTGGCCAACCGCGTGTTGCTGGTGCTCAAACGCTTCCCGATGAAGGACGCCGAAGACCTCTACCACGGCGTGCTGGACATTGAGTGGGCCGACCATATGGTGTCCGACGGCTCCCTGGCCGTGGAATTCAGCGGCCATGGTTCGGGCATCGACAACACCCACTTCGGCGCGCTGAAGGTCAAGGATGCCATCGTCGACAAACTGCGTACGCCGACCGGCGAGCGCCCGTCCATTGACAAGATCAACCCGGACCTGCGCATCCACCTGCGCCTGGACCGTGGCGAAGCAATCCTCTCCCTCGACCTCTCCGGCCACAGCCTGCACCAGCGCGGTTACCGCCTGCAGCAGGGCGCGGCACCGCTGAAAGAAAACCTGGCCGCGGCCATTTTGATCCGTGCCGGCTGGCCGCGCATTGCGGCTGAAGGCGGCGCGCTGACTGACCCGATGTGCGGTGTGGGCACCTTCCTCGTGGAAGGCGCGATGATCGCGGCCGACATGGCGCCCAACCTCAATCGCGAACTGTGGGGCTTCACCACTTGGCTGGGTCACGTGCCAGCGCTGTGGAAAAAGCTGCACACCGAAGCGACTGAACGTGCGGCCATCGGCATGAACAAGCCGCCGCTGTGGATTCGTGGCTACGAAGCCGACCCGCGTCTGATCCAGCCGGGCCGTAACAACATCGAACGTGCAGGCCTGAGCCACTGGATCAAGGTGTATCAGGGCGAAGTCGGCACCTTTGAACCGCGCCCGGACCAGAATCAAAAAGGGTTGGTGATCTGCAACCCGCCGTACGGTGAGCGTCTGGGTGATGAAGCCAGCCTGTTGTACCTCTACCAGAACCTCGGCGAGCGTCTGCGTCAGGCGTGCATGGGTTGGGAAGCGGCGGTGTTCACCGGCGCGCCGGACCTGGGCAAGCGCATGGGCATCCGCAGCCACAAACAGTACTCGTTCTGGAACGGCGCGTTGCCGTGCAAACTGCTGCTGATCAAGGTCAACCCGGACCAGTTCGTCACCGGCGAGCGCCGTACTCCGGAGCAACGTCAGGCCGAGCGTGAGCAAGCCGCTTACGATCAAGCGCCGACCGAGCCGGTAGAGCGCCAGTACAACAAGAACGGTAACCCGATCAAACCTGCGCCGGCGCCCGCGCCAGTGGTAGAGCAGGCGCGTTTGAGCGAAGGCGGGCAGATGTTCGCCAACCGCTTGCAGAAGAACCTCAAGTTGTTGGGCAAGTGGGCCAAGCGTGAAGGCGTGGATTGCTACCGCGTGTATGACGCCGACATGCCGGAATACTCCATGGCCATCGACCTGTACCACGACTGGGTCCATGTGCAGGAATACGTCGCCCCGAAATCCATCGACCCGGAAAAAGCCTCCGCGCGCATGTTCGATGCCTTGGCGGCGATTCCCCAGGCGCTGAATATCGACAAGAACCGCGTGGTGGTCAAACGCCGCGAGCGTCAGAGCGGCACCAAGCAATACGAGCGTCAAAGCGCACAGGGCAAGTTCACCGAAGTCAGCGAAGGCGGTGTCAAGCTGCTGGTCAACCTCACGGATTACCTGGACACCGGCCTGTTCCTCGACCACCGCCCAATGCGCATGCGCATCCAGAAAGAAGCGGCCGGCAAGCGCTTCCTCAATCTGTATTGCTACACCGCCACCGCGAGTGTGCACGCAGCCAAAGGCGGCGCGCGCAGCACCACCAGCGTCGACTTGTCCAAGACCTACCTGGACTGGGCGCGTCGCAACTTCTCCCTTAACGGTTTCTCCGACAAGAACCGTCTGGAGCAGGGTGATGTGATGGCGTGGCTGGAGGCCAGCCGCGATGAGTTCGACATGATCTTCATCGACCCGCCGACCTTCTCCAACTCCAAGCGCATGGAAGGCATCTTCGACGTGCAGCGCGACCACGTGCAGTTGCTCGACCTGGCCATGGCGCGCCTGGCCCCGGGTGGCGTGCTGTACTTCTCGAACAACTTCCGCAAGTTTGTGCTCGAGGACAACCTCAGCGAGCGCTATGCGGTCGAGGAAATCAGCGACAAGACCATCGACCCGGATTTCGCGCGTAACGCGAAGATTCACCGGGCCTGGAAAATCACCGCGCGCTGATCCCTGCCTCAGGTTGCACCAAAAAGCCGCAAGCCCCGACTATTCGAGGCTTGCGGCTTTTTTGCGCTGGTCAAACACAACACCTGTGGCTATAACTGAACGCCTAGCCAAAGTGACACCCCCGCACGCTGGCGATGTGAGTGTTGCCTATGCCGATGCAAGCCGTACGCCCGAAAATCCTTGGCTTTATCAGTGAGCAGGCGTCGGCTTGGCTGGTGGCGTTGGTGGTGCTATTGGCGGGTTGCGCGCTGACAGTGATCGTCGCCTGGGTAACGGCTGACCTCTATCAACAACAGATTCGCCAGCGTTTCCAGTTGCTGGTGAACGAGCGCTATACCCGCCTTCAGGAACGCTTCGATGACCAGGAGCAACGCCTGGTCAGTCTGCAGCGATTTTTCGTCAATTCCAGTGAAGTATCACGCGCAGAGTTCGATGGGTTCGCCCAGCCCTTGCTGCTGCGCACCCATGCCTATGCCTGGGCGCCGCGGATATATCGCGATCAGCGCAGCGGTTTTGAACAGGAGATCTCGCGTCAGCGCGGCCGTCCGTTTGCCATTCGTGAACTGAATGCGTCGGGTAAGTTGGCGCCCGCTTCCGAGCGCGACGAGTATGTGCCTGTGCTGTATAGCCAGACCCAAAGCCTGCTGGGTTCGCCCTTGGGGTTTGATTTGTTGGCCCAACCCCTGCGGCGCTCGGTGCTTGAACGAGCGCAAAAAAGTGGAAAACCGGCGGTGTCTCAACCGATGCAATTGGTCGGTGTGGAGCCGGCTTATGCTGCCGGTGTGTTGCTGGTGGCGCCCGTCAGCAAGTCCAATGACTTACAGCCCTATGGTTTCGTGATGGCGGTGATCAGCATGCGCCAGCTGGTCGCCGATGGCTTGCCCAAGGCTGACCGCGACAACCTGGTAATGCAGATCGTCGACACCTCTGACACCCAGCAGCGCGTGCTCTACACGTCCAGCAATGCGCCGGGCAGCACTGACCTCACGGCTGCGCGCCGTCTCACCTTGGGCGATCATGTGTATGCGCTGACCTTGCGCGCCAGCCAGGTGTTCGATCGGCCCAATCATTCCTCCAAGAGCACGATCCTGGGCATGGGTGGGCTCCTCAGCGTGCTACTCAGTGCGTTGTTGTATGTTTTGGTCAGTCAGCGCCAGCGCGCATTGAAATTGGTGGAGCAGCGCACCGCGCAGTTGCGTGGGCGTGAGCAGGAGTTACGGGGTGCCCATGGGCAATTGCGCAGCGTACTGAATGCGGCGACCCAGGTCGCGATTATTGCCACTGACCTGCGCGGCGTGATCAACACCTTCAATGCCGGCGCTGAACGGATGCTGGGTTACACGCCTGAGCAGGTGCTGGGCCGCATGACCCTCGAAAGCCTGCACCTGGCCTCGGAACTCGACGCGCGCGCCGCCAGTTTGAGTGTGACCCTGGGCAAGCGTATCCCGCCCAGCCAGGCGATGCTGGTGGAGGTTCCGGATAAACTGCACGAGGCGCGCGAGTGGACGCTGTTGCGTGAGAACGGCAGCCCTTTCACGGTGAACATGCTGGGCACCGTATTGCTCGATGACTATGGCCTGTGGATTGGTCACTTGGCGATCTACCTGGACGTCACCGAGCAGAAACGTGCTTATGAGGCGCTTGCGGCGCGGGACCGCTTGCTGAAAAAGCTCAGCTCCCACGTACCCGGCGGGATCTTCCAGTTCACGCTGGAGCCTCAGGATAATTGGCGGTTTATCTACGCCAGCGATGGCATGCGCGATATCTATGAAATAGAACCCGGGTTGTTGCAGCAGGATGCGAGCAAGGTGTTCGAGCGTATCCATCCTCAGGACGCCGAGCGGGTGCGGGCGTCTATTCGTTTGTCGTCGTTGCAATTGAGTCATTGGCGTGAAGAGTATCGCGTGCTGCTGCCGCAACGGGGCCTGCGCTGGATACGTGGTGAAGCTACGCCGGAAGAGTTACCGAGCGGCGGTACGCTGTGGCACGGTTATGTGTCGGATATTTCCGATCTCAAGCGGGTTGAAGAGGAGCTGCGGGCGCTGTCCATTACCGATTCGCTGACGGGGATTCATAACCGGCGGTATTTCCATGATCGTCTGAAGGCTGAGATGCTCAGGCTTAACCGGGCTTCGGGGGCATTGTCGTTGATCATGCTCGACATTGATCATTTCAAGCGCATCAATGATCAGCATGGGCATGGGGCGGGGGACGGCGTGTTGCAGGAGGTGTGCAGGCGTATCGCTTTGCGTCTGCGTCGCACTGATGTGTTCTGCCGTTTGGGAGGGGAGGAGTTTGCGGTGTTGTGCCCCACTACTGATGGGGAGCAGGCTTACGGTGTCGCCGTTGAGTTGTGGCAGTCGTTGCGCGGTGAGCCGATGCATTCGGTGGGGGTGGTGACTGCCAGTTTTGGTGTGGCCAGTTGGCGGGTTGATGAGGGCGTTGATGGGCTGCTGTTGCGGGCGGATTCGGCGGTGTATGCGGCCAAGCAGGCGGGCAGGGATCGGGTGGAGGCTGAGCGGTTATGGGTTTGATCTGCGGTGGCGGGGGGGGTACATATCCGTTGTTTGGGTAACGGCTGAAATCGGTTCCGCTCTTACAGCGGCTCACTTTTGGAAAGACCCAAAAGTAAGCAAAAGGTCTTCGCCCCACCACTCGGCACCTCGCTGTGGCTCGGTGTGCCCGCACTCCGGCTTGAATCCGTGGGCCGCCGCGATGGG
>NZ_JAUTYR010000090.1:0-1149 GCF_041946035.1 Pseudomonas sp. AMR01 | reverse complement strand
TGGTTGGTTCCCCGTTACGCTCTGCTTGCAAATGCCCCAGGGGTGCGAGCCCTGGGAGGCTATGGTGCGCGATCACACGCTGGGCAGTATGTAAGATTTCCCCGTTCTGCCCGACCTACCACACCCCAACACGGCAACATCGACATGCTTCCAATCCGTGCGGGTACGACAAAGCGCCAAAGGTGGTGGCCTTCGGTAACGGGCGTAGAGAGAGGGAATACTTGATTGATGGGCGCCAAGGACGCTAAACTTATTGGGCTTTTAGGTGACTGCTTCCCTCTACGGAGCCGTTACCAGGTGAAGTCGGTTCCCCAACTGACAACACCTTCGAACAAACCACCTTGCCGGGTGGTTTTTTCGTTTCTGGCGAGCAGGTTACGCTGGATCCTCGAGGATCGTCAATTATTCGCTCGTAAATAGCCGCGAAAAACAGGCTTCATTGGAATTGTGTGATAAGTATCTCGGTAAGGCTGCCACTAAGCCATTAATGGCCTCAATTACTGCCTTAGGTTCTTGATGCAAAAGAAAAAGCCCGCATAATAATGCGGGCTTTTTCTTTGATTCTGCTTAATTCCGAAGGGGGGGCATATGCCGTCTAAGACCTTCAGCAATCACAAGGATTTTAATCAAAAATGACGATCCCGTCAACGATACAAGCGCAAGCTCTAATCAACACCTTGTCTGCTGGGCGAATTGGTACATATGAAGCAGCCGTAGCAACAGCTACAGGCTCTGAAAATCAACAACTCGCGTTTGATTTGTACGCCTGGAACGCCACCGTAGCAGGGGCGTTTATGATCCCACTTCACATCTATGAGGTTGCACTAAGAAATGCCATATCCTCAGCCATAGAGCAGGTATATAGCCCTCAATGGCCATGGCAGTCACAGTTCATTCGGTCTCTTAGCCCGAAAGGACGTTACTCGCCACAAACTGATCTAACTACATGCAACATACGGCACAGCACCACCGGTAAAGTGATACAAGAATTGAAATTTGCCTTTTGGGAGCACATGCTAAAAAGTAGCCATATAGGCCGTATTTGGGATCCACATTTTAGACATGCATTCCCCCATTCCCCCGCACACATCTCCGTTACCGACTGCGTCCAAATTCTGAGGGATAACACTTACGAAATCAGGTCATTAA
>NZ_JAUTYR010000089.1:0-1235 GCF_041946035.1 Pseudomonas sp. AMR01 | reverse complement strand
TGTAGTGGTCAACTAATCCCGGACACGACGTTAAGTTTTTTCTCGGCCTGAGCCGGGGCCAGTCCATTGTTGAACTGATGCGGTCTAATCCAGTTGTACCTATGCATCAGGTAATGGCTGATGTCGCGATTCGCCTCTTGAGCTGTCATATAGCCCACAGTCGGTATCCATTCAGTTTTCAAGCTGCGAAACACACGCTCCATCGGCGCATTGTCCCAACAGTTCCCACGACGGCTCATGCTTTGGCGCATGCGGTAACGCCAGAGCCGTTGGCGAAACTGGCGGCTGCCATATTGCGAGCCCTGATCCGAGTGAAACAAAAGCCCTTGAGGCTTGCCACGCTGCTCGTAAGCCATGTCCAACGCCTTGATGACCAGATCCGCATCCGGCTTGTTCGACAGCGCCCAGCCCACCACTCGGCGCGCGTAAAGATCCATAACCACAGCCAGGTAATGCCATTTCCCTTGAGCCCAGATGTAGGTGATGTCGCCACACCAGACCTGGTTGGGTGCCGGAACATCAAACTCTCGATTCAAGATATTCGGAATGTCAGGCCGCTCGACCGTCGCTTGTTTGTAGGCATGTGATCCAGGTTGTTTGCTGACTAGCGCCAGTTCCCGCATCAGGCCTCGCACCTTGAACCGCCCGATCTGCTCGCCGTCTTCCTGCATCATCGACACGATACTGCGGCTACCGGCAGCGCTTCGACTTTGCGTAAACAGTTCGTTGACCCGACTGCGCAACCGAAGCCGCTCAACGTCGGGACTTCGGCGCCTGAGGCGGTGGGCGTAGTAACACGAACGAGTAACATCAAAGACTGCGCAAAGCCAATCGACCGGCTCTTGGGTACTTAACTGATCAATCAGCGTGTGCGCTCGTGCTCTTCCGACATCAAGAGCGCGGTAGCCTTTTTTAAAATGGATTTCTCCCGCTCAAGGCGAGCGATTCGAGCTTCCAGTTCCTGGATTTTCTGCTGCTCAGGCGTCAGCGCTTTACTCTGCGGAGTAACGCCGGTGCGCTCCTGCTGAAGCTGATTAACCCAGCGGCGCAATGCGGACTCGACCACACCAAGTGAGCGGCTGGCTTCGATATGGCTATAGCCTTGATCGAGCACGAGGCCTGCGGCCTCGCGTTTGAATTCAGCGGAAAAGGAACGACGTTGTTTGGTCATCAGACACCTCTATCTGGCGAGCATTCTCGCCTAAATGGGTGTCCGGTTTCATTAGACCACTACA